>CAZULO010000088.1:0-3795 GCA_964621245.1 uncultured Flavobacterium sp. | reverse complement strand
GCCATCAGTAGTTGGGGCTTAAAAGATTTAAATTCCATTTACAGGATTTCATTTAGCGGCGAAGCTTGTGGAATTCCGACTTTGCATTATTATTTCGGTTGGAATGAAAAAGAGTTTGTACTTCTTCCCGAAAAATATGAGGTAGGCGATGCTGGAGCCTATTATCATTCAGAAGAATTTATTTTTCCAAAAGAAAAAGGCGGACAACCAAATATCATCATTAAAAATATAACAGACGCTGAAAATACTGATGAAAATTTAGACGGCTATACTTTTTTAGTCAAAAAATCTAATGAATATTATTCTTGGGACGGAAAGAATTTCAAACTAATTAAGACCAAAAAATTGAAACCATATATTGAAAAAGAAAATTAATACGCTTTTTTAAAACTAATTTGCATCGTTGTGCCTTTTCCAATTTCTGAACTCACTACTCTAATTTTTCCTTTGTGATATTCTTGTACGATTCGTTTGGTAAGAGATAATCCTAAACCCCAACCTCTTTTTTTAGACGTATAGCCAGGTTCAAAAATCGTTTTAAATTTGTTTTTTGGAATACCACTTCCCGAATCCGTAACGGTTATATTTATAAATGTCTCACTTTCCATTATTTCAACAGAAAGTTTCCCTTTTCCTTTCATGGCATCTACAGCATTTTTTACTAAATTTTCAATGGTCCAACTATGTAACGTTGGATTTAACGCTACATAAAGTGGTTGATCTGGAGCTTTAAAATCGAAACTAACCTGTTTGGATGTTCTTGCTTGTAAATATTCAAATGAAGATTTGGTTTCTGCTACAACATCTCTTCTTTCTAAAATGGGTTCACTTCCAATTTTAGAAAATCGATCTGTAATAGTTTGCAACCGATTTATGTCTTTTTCAATTTCTTCAATGGTAGTTTCCTCAACACTTTCTAATTTCAACAATTCCAACCACCCCATTAATGACGACAACGGTGTTCCTATTTGATGAGCCGTTTCCTTTGCCATTCCTGCCCAAAGTTTATTTTGAGTAGCCATTTTGGTAGCTCTGTAAAAATTATACACCACACCACCAAATAAAATAATAACCAACAACAAAGCAATCGGATAATATTTTAATTTATTTAAAATTGGAGAATCGCCATAATACAATAAATAATAATTACTTGGAGAATATTGTACTTTAACCGGTGTGTTTTGACTTTTTATTTCAAGCAAAAATGATTTTAATTTAACAGAATCTAAGGCTATAATGGAATCTATATTTTTATTTTCTCGAATTTTTCCTTTTTCATCTGTTAAAATTAATGGAATGGTAGTGTTATTTTTCAAAATAAAAAGAGGTAATTCTATTTCGGTATCCACATCAGAATTCAGTAACGTTTTTTGAGCGGTTGCCCAAAGTTCCATTTTATTCCGTTCTTCTTCTTTAATCGTTTGAAAAAAAACATAAGTATTCCATAAAATTAAGGAAGCAATTAAAAAGGAAGAAACAATAATAATCCAACGGGTAAGATTTCTTTTTTCAGAAAACTGCATAAAAAGTATTTTGAGTAAAAATAAGAAAAAGTGTGTAGTGAATAATAATTACTGAGTAGTTTTTTGATTTTTTTAATCAAGCCACAAATTCACCAATTAAAAATATAAAAAGATTCGGATCGACTTTGTCAGTAATTAAATCGAATCAAAATTTATAAATACGTACCTCAGTAAAGTAAATTCGGAAAATCGTGGAAAAAATTTCTAACATTTGTAAAAAGAAATATCAATTAAATTCATTTACTTTATATTTGTAAAAAATTAGAATGTATGTTAAGTATTGATCCAAAAGAAATTTCGCCAGCAAAATTGCAAGGGTATCTACAAAGTGCTGTGTCGCCTAGACCTATTGCTTTCGCTAGTACGTTAGACTTACATGGGAATCCGAATTTGTCGCCATTTAGTTTTTTTAATGTATTTAGCAGCAATCCGCCAATTTTGATTTTTTCACCTGCGCGAAGAGTTCGAGACAATACCATTAAACATACTTTGATTAACTCGCAAAATACGAATGAAGTGGTAATCAATATTGTAAATTACGATATTGTTCAACAAATGAGTTTATCGAGTACAGAATATCCTGATGGCGTAAATGAGTTTGAAAAAGCAGGATTTACTATGCTCCCTTCGGATATAGTTAAACCTTATAGAGTAGCTGAAAGTCCCGTACAATTTGAATGTAAAATTAACGATATTATTGCTTTAGGCGATCAAGGCGGTGCAGGTAATTTAGTCATTTGTGAAGTGGTAAAAATCCATATTCACGAAAGTATTTTAGATGAGAATCAAATGATTGACCAACATAAAATTGATGTTGTTTCTCGTTTAGGAGGTAATTGGTATAGCCGAGCCAATGCGGGACTATTTGAAGTAGAAAAACCATTAACTACTTTAGGAATTGGTGTAGATCATATTCCGGATTTCATTAAAGAAAGTAGCTATTTCAACGGAAACGATTTAGGAAAATTAGGAAACATAGAAGCTATTCCAAATGAAGAAGAAATTACTATCTTTGTAAAAGAAAATTTTGAAGTCAAAGCGGTTTTAAGTTCAGACGATTTGGATACTAAATTCGCGAAAGCAAAAGAATATTTAGACAATAACCAAGTTTTAAACGCTTGGAAGTTATTATTAGCAGAAAAATAAATTATAGAGATTATGGAAGTTATTGGGAAAATTAAAATGATTAATGCCACACAAGAAGTTAGTGCATCATTTAAAAAAAGAGAATTAGTTGTTACTACAGAGGAACAGTATCCTCAGCATATTTCAGTTGAATTTCAACAAGCAAAAGTAGACGATTTAAATTCGTTCCAAGTGGGAGAACAAGTGAAAGTTTCTATCAATTTAAGAGGAAGAGAATGGACTTCTCCTCAAGGTGAAGTGAAACATTTTAACACTATCACAGGTTGGAGAATTGAAAGAATGGCCGCTGCCGCACCTGCTGGAGCACCAGAAATGCCTCCAATGCCAGCAGCAGAAGCTTTTGCTCCAGCTACTAATTTCAAAGAAGAAGAACACGACGATTTACCTTTCTAAAAGTTAAATTCCAAAACATAAAATTCCAAATTCCAAAATTCTGTCATTTGATAAAATTGGAGTTTGGATTTTTTTTGAAATTGAATTTTGAAATTGAAATTGAGAAAATGTATTTTTTAACACCTGAACTTTATTTTCCACCCGCATCAGAAACCTCAGCAGAAGGCATTATTGCTGTTGGTGGCGATTTATCTCCACAACGTTTGTTACTGGCTTACCAAAAAGGTATTTTCCCTTGGTACGATTCCGACGAACCCAAACTTTGGTGGTGCCCTGAAGAACGAATGGTATTGTTTTTCGAAAATTTACGAATTACGAAAAGCATGCGCAAAATTTTAATTAGAAAAGAATTTCAAGTTACTTTCAATACCGATTTTCGAGCGGTGATAACTAATTGTCAAAAAGCGCCAAGAAAAGATCAAGATGGAACCTGGATATCAGATGAAATTGTAGAATCTTATTGCAAACTGCATGAATTAGGTCATGCCAAAAGTGTAGAGGTTTGGCAAAACGACGAATTAGTTGGCGGTTTATACGGCATAGATTTAGGCGATGTTTTTTGTGGAGAAAGTATGTTTTCTAAAGTTCCTAATGCGAGTAAAGTCGCTTTTATTCATTTAGCGAAACAATTAGAATTTGCGAATTACAAACTCTTAGATTGCCAGGTTTACAACGATCATTTACATAGTTTAGGCTGTGTAGAAATTGACAGAGACGACTTTTTAGCGATTTT
>CAZULO010000087.1:0-12314 GCA_964621245.1 uncultured Flavobacterium sp. | reverse complement strand
CTGGAAGATTCATTAAGAACTTTGTACAATATACAGATAATGAAGAAGGTGCTGCCTTAGTAAACGCAGGTCCGAAATTATAAAAATATAAACAACCAAAAAATCTACTTTAAAACGCCTTGGACATTTCAAGGCGTTTTTTTATGACTTAAAACGATACAGAAATACATAAAAAAAGCGCTCATCTCTGAACGCTTTATATATTTAAAATAAAACAAATTACTTTCCTTTATTCACTTCTGCTACATATTTTTCTAATGCCCCAGTCATAGAAGGTGTACCTGGCGCTGGCGCCATGATATCCACTCTTAAACCATGATCTAAAGCTTCTTTTTGTGTGGTTGGACCAAATACTGCAATACGTGTATTATTTTGCTCAAAATTCGGAAAGTTTTTAAATAACGATTTAATTCCTGTTGGACTAAAAAATGCTAATACATCGTAATACACATCTTTTAAATCGGTTAAATCACTCATAACCGTTCTGTAAAAAATACCTTGTTTCCAATCTACTTTTAAACCATCTAATGTTTGTGGTACATCGTGATTTAATTGATCTGTATTTGGCAATAAAAATTTCTCGTCTTTATACTTTTTAATCAAGGGTGCTAAATCAGCAAAATCCTTCTGACCCACATATATTTTACGTTTTCTGTATACTACATATTTTTGTAGATAAAACGCAACCGCTTCCGACTGACAAAAATATTTTAAATCTTCAGGTATTTTATACCTCATCTCTTCTGCTACTCTAAAGAAATGATCTACCGAGTTTTTACTCGTAAAAATAATAGCAGTAAAATGATTCAAATCAATTTTCTGAACTCTTACTTCTTTTGCCGAAACGCCTTCTACATGAATAAACGGACGAAAATCAATTTTCACCTTAAATTTATTTTGCAGATCATAATATGGAGAATTTTCCACTTTTGGCTCTGGTTGAGAAACCAAAATCGTTTTCACTTTCAAATTTGACATATCTAACAAATTCCTAATTTTTAGTTACCCAATAATACATGAAATAATACGGTGCTATTTCAAGGGTGCAAAGATACAAAATAAAATAAAACAATTTACCAATGATAATCTTTTGATAAGTTTTTACTAAAAAATAATACATAAAAACGTTGTAAAGCAAGAAAACACCGAGGATCACGTAAAAAACTTCCTTCAAAGGAATACTGTTATAATACAAAACAATATTAACAGGTAATAAAATAAAACCCAAGAAAGCCCTGTAATTGGTTTTAATTAAATTAAATTTATCTACCACACTTTCAGAATCGATTGCTGTTCCTACAATTTTTTCTATTAAAAATTTAGATAGAATAAACACCAAAAGAAAGGTTATGATTTGAATGTAAGTAATATAACTATCTTTAGTAATGATATCGCCGGCTTTGGCTGTATTGAAAAAACTTAACAGCAATAGGATAAAAAAAGAAAAAGAAATCAATTGAATAATAAACATCGAAATAGTAAACCAGTTCAATAGGCTATTGGTGTCTTTATAAACCTTGTTGTATTTGTCGGAATAACCCAATTTTATAAACTCATTAAATCGAACAGAAAAGATTGATCTGTTCACAGCAATGATAGTAATAGCTAATACAAACAAAATGGTGGCCCAATCTTTGTTGACTAAAATTCGTTCTGTTAAATGCATCATATTCATAGTACAAAAGTAACAAAAAAAACAACTATGAATTAATTATAATATTATTAAGACATTAAATCTAAAAAAATCTTAATTTTGCAACGAAAATAAAATCACATGTCAGCAGGAATAGTAATTATACCTACCTATAACGAAATTGAAAACATAGAGCGCATCATTCATGCCGTATTTCAATTACCTTCAAACTTTCACCTAGTAATTGTAGATGACAATTCCCCCGATGGTACGTCACAAAAAGTAGCAGCTCTACAACAGCAATATGCAGGAAAATTGTTTTTAGAAGTTCGTAAAAAAAAATCTGGATTAGGTACTGCTTACGTACATGGTTTCCAATGGGCCTTATCTCGCAATTACGAATACATTTACGAAATGGACGCGGATTTTTCACACAATCCAAACGATTTAGAAAAATTATACTTGGCTTGCCAAAACGGCGCAGATGTTGCAATTGGTTCGAGATATTCTAAAGGTGTGAATGTAGTAAACTGGCCTTTAAACAGAGTTTTAATGTCGTATTTCGCCTCTGTTTATGTGAAATTTATTACTGGAATGCAAATTCATGATGCTACCGCTGGATTTATTTGTTACCGAAGAACTGTGTTAGAAAAAATCAATATTGATAAAATAAAATTTGTGGGGTACGCCTTTCAAATTGAAATGAAATACCGCGCATTCGTAAATAAATTTAAAATTGAAGAAGTACCAATCATTTTTACAGACCGAACACTTGGAGAATCAAAAATGAGTGGCGCCATCATTCGAGAAGCCGTAGTTGGAGTGATTATGTTACGAATTAGAAAAATATTTAATACACTATAAATGAACACATTTTTAATTAAAAATGCAAGAATTGTAAATGAAGGGAACATCTTTGAAGGAGATGTATTAATTGAAAATGAATTAATTAGTCAAATTGGAGAAAGCATAAGTCCTAAGTCATCAAACTGTATTATTATAGACGCAGAAGGAAGTTTTTTACTTCCTGGTGTAATTGATGATCAAGTACACTTCAGAGAACCAGGCTTAACACATAAAGGAGATATTTCTTCTGAAAGTAAAGCAGCGGTTGCTGGTGGAATTACTTCTTTTATCGAACAACCCAACACCGTTCCTAATGCAATCACACAAGAACTATTAGAAGCAAAATACGAAATTGCTTCACGAACCTCTTATGCCAATTATTCGTTTATGATGGGCGGAACCAATGATAATTTAGAAGAAATATTAAAAACAAATCCAAAAAATGTAGCTGGGATTAAATTATTTCTTGGTTCATCAACTGGAAACATGTTGGTAGATAATCCAGAAACCCTTGAAAAAATATTCTCCTCTACAAAAATGCTAATCGCTGTACATTGCGAAGACGAGGCAACTATAAAAGCAAATTTAGACGCCTATTTAGCCGAATACGGGGAAGACATTCCAGTAAGCAAACACCACTTAATTAGAAGTGAAGAAGCCTGTTATTTATCTTCATCAAAAGCGATTGAATTGGCTAAAAAAACCGGAGCTCGTTTGCATATTTTTCATTTGTCTACAGCTAAAGAAACAGAATTATTTACCAATAAAATTCCTTTAGAAAAGAAACAAATTACCGCAGAAGTTTGTGTGCATCACTTATGGTTTACCGATAAAGACTATGAAAGTAGAGGCAATTTGATTAAATGGAATCCAGCCGTTAAAACACAGGCCGATCAAGATGGATTATGGAAAGCTTTATTAGATGATAGAATTGATGTAATTGCTACAGATCATGCACCTCATACTTTTGAAGAAAAACAAAACAAATATACCAACTGTCCAAGTGGTGCGCCTATGGTACAACATGCTCTAGTTGTGATGATGGAAGCCTATGTAAAAGGAAAAATTTCAGTAGAGAAAATTGTAGAAAAAATGTGTCACAATCCGGCTAAAATTTTCAAAATAGAAAACCGAGGGTTTATTAAAGAAGGTTATTTTGCTGATTTAGTTTTAGTGAACCCACACATGCCATGGAATGTAAAAAAAGAAAATATTTTATATAAATGTGGTTGGTCACCTTTAGAAGGCATCAATTTTAAATCGCGTATTTCTCATACTTTTGTAAATGGAAAATTAGTATATACCAATGGCAAAGTAAAAGACATACTAGCAGGAAAAAGACTAACTTTTAATAGAGACTAATTTTATGAAAAAAATACTTTCTTTAAGCTTTTTTATTTTTCTTGTGGCATGCAACAACAATCCTGTAGAAGAACCAAAAGTTAAATTGGACGAGCAAACCATGGAAAACATTTTGTATGATGTGGCTGTGTGGCAAGCTGCAAAAGCCAATTCGCCTGAAATTTTAAAAGCGAACAATTTAGATGACAAAAATTTTATCTATAAAAAATATAAAATTGATAGCACAATTTATCGTCAAAACAACAGATATTATGCTGGAAATATTAGAAAATACAAACACATGCACAAAAGGATTTTAGCTCGTTTAGAGGAAGCAGAAAAAGACAACAAAAACTCAAATTCTAGAAAAGAATAGAAAAATTCAAATAAAAAGCCCCAAACAGTTATCTATTTGGGGCTTTTTGTTTAAATACTATAATTAAGCATATTGTTTGGTAATCGCTTTTTCAATAACATTCCATAATTGAATTCGCATTTGTAGTGATTCATGAGCAACTTGTTTCACTTCCGCCCATTTTTTTGGTGAATCGCCACATAATTCATCTATCATTTTCATCGCCATTGGTCCGTGCTCATCGGCATCTAATTCGATGTGTCTTTCAAAATAGTAAATCAGTTTTGATAGATTTACTGTTGGAAAATTCACTTGAAAATTTCTTAAAATTTCGGTGAACATATTCGGAATTAAATCTTCTCTTCCAAAAGTAAAAGCAGCAGCTATTTTATGTGGTTCTCCTTCTTCCACAATTGAGAATGTATAATGCAAAAAAGCTTTAACTTCTTCGGGTAATTTAGATGCTTTTATGGATACAAAAATATTCTTGGTTTTTTCTACATGCTCTAAAAATTCGAATATTGCAGCTGTACTCGCGCCACATTCTTGCATGGCATCGATATACATTTCAAAATGGCTTTGTCTTTTCCCGTCATAAGAAAGATCTGTTTCTTCTGCCACAACAATTTCATTAATCAAATACCTAATTTCAGGATTACCCATTGGCTTCCATGGAATAGATACCGAAGTTAAATGAATTTGCAACCCTTTTAGCAACGACATAAAATCCCATACGGCAAAGATATGATGCTCTAAAAAAATGTGTAATTCTTCAATGGAGCTTACATTTTTATATAAAGAATGTTGTAATAATTCTTGTTTAATGGGCTCTATACTGTTTTTTATTTCTTGAGTATTCATTTTAAAAAAGATTAAAAGATGCTATAAATAGTTACGTAAATTTGGGCTAAATAGTTTAACAAAAATAAAAATGCTTCGCCAAAAAGGGAAGCATTTTACATCAATTTTATCTATGGTTAGATTATTTAAAAGCAGGAAAACCAGTTACATCCATTCCTGTAATTAATAAATGAATGTCATGAGTTCCTTCATAAGTAACTACCGATTCTAAATTCATCATATGACGCATGATAGAATATTCACCTGTGATTCCCATACCACCTAACATTTGGCGGGCGTCACGAGCAATAGTTAAAGCCATATCCACATTATTTCTTTTTGCCATAGAAATTTGTGCTGTAGTTGCTTTTCCTTCATTTCTTAGTACACCTAAACGCCAAGTTAACAATTGTGCTTTTGTGATTTCAGTAATCATTTCAGCCAATTTTTTTTGTTGTAATTGTGTAGCTCCAATAGGTTTATCAAATTGAATTCTTTCTTTAGAATAACGCAAAGCCGTATCATAACAATCCATTGCAGCACCAATGGCGCCCCAAGCGATTCCGTAACGAGCTGAATCTAAACAACCAAGAGGTGCACCTAAACCAGATTTGTTTGGTAAAAGGTTTTCTTTTGAAACTTTAACATTATCAAAAATAAGTTCTCCTGTAGCTGACGCTCGTAACGACCATTTGTTGTGAGTTTCTGGGGTAGAAAAGCCTTCCATTCCTCTTTCAACGATTAAACCGTGAATTCTTCCTTCTTCATTTTTAGCCCAAACAACAGCGATATCTGCAAAAGGCGCATTTGAAATCCACATTTTAGCTCCATTTAATAAATAATGGTCGCCCATATCTTTAAAATTGGTAGTCATTCCACCAGGGTTAGATCCGTGATCTGGTTCAGTTAAGCCGAAACAACCAATCCATTCCCCTGTTGCTAATTTTGGTAAGTATTTTACACGTTGCTCCTCATTTCCATATTTCCAAATTGGATACATCACTAAAGAAGATTGCACAGATGACGTAGAACGCACACCAGAATCTCCTCTTTCAATTTCTTGCATAATTAAACCATAAGAAATCTGATCTAAACCTGCACCACCATATTCTACAGGAATATAGGGTCCGAAACCTCCAATTTCGCCTAAACCTTTTACTATTTGTTTAGGAAACTCTGCACGTTGTGCAAAATCTTCAATTATGGGAGACACTTCTTTTTTTACCCATGCTCTTGCCGCATCACGAACTAATTTGTGTTCTTCTGATAATAAATCGTCTAACAAATAATAGTCTGGCGATTGAAATAAATCTGGTTTCATATGTGTATAATATTGTAGTTAATAACTTTCATTTGAATAGACCCTTTTTAGAAACCTAAAAACGCAGTAAGTATTCAAATTTAAAATTTCATTTAGAGTGACAAAAGTAATTATTTTTTAACAAATGTAAATTGATTTGTTAGATTTATTAAATAACAAAAGTTAAAATTCAGATACTAGTAGCACTTTATGTGCTGTGAAATTTCATTATTACTAAACTAAATTATAAAACGTAAAGCATACGATTGATAAAACCATATGAAAAAATAAAATAATATCGTTACGGCTTTTCCGTAATTAAGAATAAAATAAAATTTATAAAATTGCTGTAGAATTTGAACTAAAGAAACAAAAAAGGTTCAATTCAATTAAAGAAATTCTAATAAAATAGTGGAATTAGTGAAAAGTACAAAAAAAAAAGAAAATTATCTTACAAAAATAATTTGAACTATTTAAAAATATCGAAACCAAGGAAATAACACAAAATTAAAAATAAAAAAACATCAATAAGATTTAAAACATATAGTTTTCCTTAAAACTTACAATTAAAAAAACCATAATAGATTATATACTAAAAAAAACTAAAACTAAACCCTTATGAAAATTCAGCACAACTATCAAAAACAAATCAAAAGAAAATTTAGCAAGTTTCAATTTATGATTCAAGAAATTGAAGAAATTGGAGGATTTGAAGGACTCAGACCGATAACATTTGGCAGGTATGATGCCTCATTGAGAATTACACTAATTGTAAATCCCAATCAAGAAAACTCACACTCTATTTTTAAAGAAGCCTATGACTTACACTTACAATCAGAAGGTAACGTTCAATTACTTATTTTATTTTTTATAGAAGCGAGTCAAACCAACGATACAGGTAAAATTATTGTCGAAAACATTTTAACACTAAATCAAAAGGATTCAGAAAAGGCAAGAGAAGCACTAATAGATTGGCAAATTAACCGACTAAGTTTTTCAACCTGGTTACAAAAATGGCATGCGAAATCACCGGATTTAAGAGTTCATCGCTTAATGCAAAATCAGTATTTCTGGTGTTTAAAAAATGAAATTCATACTACACCTGCACAAATCATTAATGAATCTTTGTTTCCCGAATGGTTTAAAATGAGTGAGATTAAAAATTTGATTTTAGAAATAGAAAACGAAAAAATTCCGCAATTAACAGCGGTTTAAATACATATCCAATAAAAAAATCAAAAAAAATTCTAATAAACACTGATAATTATGTCAGATTTTCAAAAATGACTATTTAATTGTAAACAAGAATAGTAGTTTAACTACTACCAAACTATAAACAAGAATTTAATTCTAATTAAATAATGCTTCAACTTCTAAAAAAATTTATTCACACAAACGGATATCAAAACCAAAAGGAAAATTTTGAGGAATTATTTTTATCGCACCCCAATTATCCTAGTTTGTACGCCATAACAGATACGTTTAATTTACTTTCCATAGAAAACGTGGCCGTAAAGGTTCAGAAAGAACAAATTGAAGCACTTCCCAATCAGTTTTTAGCTATTTATGAGAATAAGTTGGTAGTAGTAAATAAAAATAATAAAACAATTATACTTGAAAACGAGGAGTTAAAAAAGAAAAAAGTAGATTATGTACAATTCTTAGAAATTTGGAATGGAATTATAATTGCCATTGAACCTAACACCAAATCTATTACTAGTTCAAAAAATAAATCACCCAAATGGCTGTTATATACTTTGCCTTTTGTTGCCTTACTTTCCATATCAATTTATGAAAATAAATTTAGCTGGATCGATTGGTACTTTCTGATCACTAGCTTAATTGGGATAACAGTTAGCATCTTTATTTTACAAGAAAAATTTGGGATAAAAAATGAAATAACCTCCAAATTTTGCAACCTGAATCTAAACACTTCATGTAATTCAGTTATAAAATCCAATACAAATAACGAGAACAAATACTTAAATTTTACCGATTTACCTTTGTTGTACTTCAGCATCAGTTTCCTAGCCATTATAATTGAACCTTCACCATCAACTAATGCCATCGGATTCATTAGTTTAGTAAGTCTCCCGATACTCCTCTATTCTATATGGTTACAAAAATTTGAATTAAAAAAATGGTGTGTTTTATGTTTAGCTGTTAGTTTAATACTACTTCTTCAAAGCACCTCGTTTGCACTAACACATGACGCATTTGACTTTGCATTACCTACACGTTTGAGCACACTCTTATATGTTAGTATTGTTATAATAGCTATTTGGACTTTTATCAAACCTATAATAGAAACTAAATATAAGTTAGAGAACAGCAATGTTAAATTAAATAAATTTAAAAGAAACTATACTTTATTTCAATTTCTTTCCAAAGATATTCAAGAGGTAGAGGATTTAAAAACACTAAAAGGTGTCACATTTGGAACTGAAAATGCTACTGTGAAACTAACCCTGATTTTAAGTCCAAGTTGCGGACATTGTCATACAGCATTTAAAGAAGCTTATGAACTTTTTCAAACATATACTGAAAAAATATATTTAAATATTCTGTTTAATGTTAATCCAGAAAACAAGGACAACCCATATAAAACAGTTGTAGAAACCTTACTAGCCCTTCAGGAACAAAACCCTCAAGCAGCACAGAAAGCAATTATAGATTGGCATATAAACCAATTAGAATTAGAAAATTGGAAAAGAAAATGGACTGCTGAACACAAAGCAATTTTAGTGAATGAACAAATACAAAATCAATATTATTGGTGTTTGAACAATGATTTTAATTATACACCAGTAAAAATAATTAATGGAAGACAATTTCCAGAAACATATGAAATAAACGAATTAAGATACTTTTTAAATGATTTTCAAGAGGAATTTGAACCTATGGAAATTGTATAAATAGAATGAAAAATCTCTTGGCCGAGAAGCGTCAAAAATCTCAATTGACTTTAAATGTTTGAGAAAAAAAATCCAAAAAATTATACTATTATGTTAAAAAACATTTTGAACTTAGACGGTGCACAACCATTAAGCAAAAACGAACAAAAATCAATTAATGGAGGAATAACAAAAGAATGCGCTGATGCCTATAGCAATGGATGCAACAGAACAATCAGTGCAGTAGATTGTTTCAATATTTACGAAGGAGTGTATAATACAGCATGCAAATGTTGCAATATCTAAAATAAGAAATCATGTTAAAAAACATTTTAAACTTAGAAGGCGCGCTACAATTGAGCAAAACCGAACAAAAAGAAATTACAGGTGGAATTACACCTACTACTGGATGTGGTGTTGGTGGATATCGTAGTAATATCAGTATCTGCGTATGTGTTAGTGGAACATGGAACAGTACAACACAAACTTGCTCTAGCGGAAAATATACTGGAAATATATATGAAAACGCAACAACTTGTTGTTACAGCCAATTAGGAGGAGAATTCTAAAAACTAAAATTATGCTAAAAAACATTTTAAACTTAGACGGCGCTCAACAATTGAGTAAAAACGAACAAAAATCAATTTCTGGTGGATTAATCCCAGATTTAAGTAATCTTTGTGGCGCAAAAACATTCCGTTCCGTTAAATCACAATGTTTAAGCTTAACCGCATACTATCCAATATGGGATCAGGCTACACAAACGTGTTCTGTTATTGGATCAAATTGTTCAGGCGGTGGTAACATGTAATGATTTAAAATAAAGAATATTTTAAACTGTCTGAAAGTATTTTCAGACAGTTTTTTTCCTATTTTTGAAAAAAATTAGATCCTTGAAAAATTTTCCTCACTACAAACAAGCCGATGCCAAAGATTGTGGACCCACCTGTTTAAAAATAGTGGGAAAACATTATGGTAAAACCATTAACATTCAACAATTAAGAGATTTAAGCGAAACAACACGTGAAGGAAGTAATTTATTGTTTGTATCCGATGCCGCTGAAAAAATTGGTTTTCGTACATTAGGAGTAAAACTAAATTTAGATCGCTTAAATGAAGCGCCTTTACCGTGTATCTTACATTGGAATAAAGAACATTATGTGGTGCTTTATGATATCAAAAAAGAAAACTACTTTATATCAGATCCAGGTTATGGATTAATTGCATACAATCAAACTGATTTTATAAAATTCTGGATTGGAAACAATGCAGACCATTCCACTCAAGAAGGTGTGGCTTTATTA
This sequence comes from uncultured Flavobacterium sp., assembly GCA_964621245.1. Lineage (GTDB taxonomy): Bacteria > Bacteroidota > Bacteroidia > Flavobacteriales > Flavobacteriaceae > Flavobacterium. The sequence continues at coordinate 1,801 of CAZULO010000087.1, read as the reverse complement.
TTAGAACCCACACCTAGTTTTTACGATTTAGACTCAGATGTTACCGATAAACTAGGCAAGAAAAAAGCCTTAGGATTTAGCTTATTATCTCGTTATGTGCTAAAATACAAATCGTTTTTAATACAATTAACTGTAAATCTTCTAGCAGGAAGTATTTTACAATTAATTTTTCCGTTTTTAACATTAAGCCTTGTAGATGTTGGTATTCAAAACCAAGACATGGGTTTTGTGTACATGATTTTATTCGCACAACTCTTCCTTTTTGCTGGAAGAATGAGTTTAGAATTAATACGAGGCTGGATTATGCTTCACCTTTCCACTAGAATCAACATTTCATTAATTTCCGATTTCTTTATCAAATTAATGAATTTACCTATATCTTTTTTCGATGTTCGTATGACGGGCGATATCATGCAACGTATCAACGACCATCATAGAATCGAAAGAATACTTACAACTTCATCCTTAAATGTTATCTTTTCCATTTTTAACATGATTGTGATGGGCGGCGTTTTAGCTTACTATAATCTGATGATCTTTTTTGTATTCTTTACAGGAAGTATTTTGTATTTTGGTTGGATTACCCTATTTTTAAAACGAAGAGAAGAACTAGATTACAAACGTTTCTCAGAAATTTCCCAAGAACAAAGTAAAGTCATTGAACTCATCAACGGCATGCAAGAAATTAAATTGCATAACGCCGAAAAACAAAAACGTTGGGGCTGGGAATATGTACAAGCCCGATTATTCCGCGTCTCTACCAAAGGATTAATCTTAGAACAAACCCAATCATCAGGTTCTCAAATTATTAATGAATTGATGAATATATTTATTCTTGTACTATCAGCTAAACTTGTTATTGATGGTACAATTACTTTGGGAATGATGTTGGCCATTAGTTCCATTGTAGGTAGTTTAAATGGTCCAATTTCACAATTGATTGGTTTTTTTAGGGAATTACAAGATGCGAAAATATCCTTAGCGCGTTTATCAGAAATTCACGAAAAAGAAGACGAAATTCAACAAGAAGCACATCAAAACCATGACATTCCGAATAATGAAGACATTACCCTTAATGAAGTTTCCTTTCGTTATTTAGGATCCGATATTTCTGTTTTGGACAATTTAAGTCTTACGATTCCTGCCAATAAAATCACAGCAATTGTAGGCACTAGCGGCAGTGGAAAAACCACTTTAATGAAATTACTTTTAAAGTTTTACGAACCACAAAACGGTGAAATTTCAATTGGAAATGCACAACTAAAAAATATTTCTCAAAAAGCTTGGCGTAACAATATTGGAGCCGTAATGCAAGAAGGATTTATTTTTAACGATACCATTGCTAACAACATTGCCATAGGCGTAGATAGCATCGACAAAGGACGATTGGTTTATGCAGCTGATGTGGCTAATATCAAAGAATATATTTCAGGTTTACCATTAGGATATAATACTAAAATTGGCTCAGAAGGCGTAGGAATGAGCACGGGTCAAAAACAACGTTTATTGATTGCAAGAGCCGTGTATAAAAACCCAGAAATGTTGTTTTTTGATGAAGCTACTTCAGCGCTTGACGCGAATAACGAAAAGGAAATTATGGAAAAATTAGATGTTTTTTTCAAAGATAAAACCGTTGTAGTTATCGCCCACCGATTAAGCACGGTGATGAATGCCGATCAAATTGTAGTACTAGAAAAAGGAAAAATAATTGAAATTGGAAACCACGAATCGTTAGTGGCGAAAAAAGGGAATTACTATAATTTAGTGAGAAATCAGTTGCAGCTGGGAAGTTAGAAGATGG
>CAZULO010000086.1:0-12629 GCA_964621245.1 uncultured Flavobacterium sp. | reverse complement strand
TAAAATCTTTAAAAATGAAAATATTAGTTTGCATCAGTCACGTTCCTGATACTACATCAAAAATTAATTTCGTAAATAACGATACCGAATTTGATACAAATGGAGTTCAATATGTGATCAATCCAAATGATGAGTTTGGTTTAACTAAAGCAATTGTGCTTAAAGAGCAAAATGGTGCTCATGTAACTGTTGTAAATGTAGGTGGTGCAGATGCCGAAGCTACATTAAGAAAAGCATTAGCTATTGGCGCAGATGAAGCCATTCGTGTAAATGCGAATCCATCTGATGGTTTGTTTGTAGCGAAACAATTAGAAAATGTTGTAAAACAAGGTGGTTACGATGTAATTATCGCAGGTACTGAATCGATCGATTATAATGGTGGAATGGTTCCAGGCATGTTAGCAGGTTTGTTAGGATATAACTTTGTTAATGCTTGTATTGGTTTAGAAATTGAAGGTACTACAGCTACAACAATTCGTGAAATTGATGGAGGTAAAGAAACAGCTACCGCTGCATTACCTATCATTGTGGCAGGTAAAAAAGGTTTGGTAGAAGAAAAAGACTTACGTATTCCAAACATGAGAGGGATTATGACCGCTAGAACTAAAGCACTAAACATCATTGAACCTACTTCTGATGCGAATGCTACAGCTTCTATTAAATTTGAAAAACCAGCAGCGAAATCAGCCGTAAAATTAATCAATGCCGATAATATTGATGAGTTAATTAATTTGTTACACAACGAAGCAAAAGTAATCTAATTCGTAAATCGAGTTCGCAAATCATAATTATAAATCGCAAATCGTAAATAAAAAGATATGTCAGTTTTAATCTATACAGAATCAAATGACGGTAAATTCAAAAAAGTAGCTTTTGAAATTGCCTCTTACGCCAAAAAAGTAGCCGATATGTTAGGAACTACAGTTACTGCTGTTTCTATTAACGCTACAGAAAATGCCGCTTTAGCCACTTATGGTGTAAGTAAAGTACTTAAAGTAAATAATGATAAATTAACTGCATTTAGTGCCAAAGCTTATGCAGATGTAATAAAACAAGCCGCTGAAAAAGAAGGTGCAAAGGTAGTTATTGTAGCCTCAACTACAGATAGTTTACACATCGCTCCTTTAGTAGCAGTAAATTTAAATGCAGGTTTCTTATCTAATGTAATTGAAGCACCTACAAGTGTAGCGCCATTTCAAGTAAAAAGAAGTGCTTTTTCAAACAAAGCTTTCAATATTTCTGAAATTACTACGGAAGTAAAAGTTTTAGGTATTTCTAAAAATTCATTCGGATTAGTTGAAAACGCTACTTCCTTAACAGAAGAAGATTTTGCTCCTGCTTTAGCTGATGCTGATTTCGGTGTACAAGTAACTAACTCAGAAAAAACAACTGGAAAAGTAACTATTGCTGATGCAGAGATTGTTGTTTCTGCAGGTCGTGGACTAAAAGGACCAGAAAACTGGGGTATGATAGAAGAATTAGCAACCGTTTTAGGAGCAGCAACAGCATGTTCTAAACCTGTTTCAGATATCGGATGGAGACCTCACGGAGAACACGTAGGACAAACTGGAAAACCAGTAGCAGCTAACTTATATATTGCAGTAGGAATTTCTGGAGCAATCCAGCATATTGCAGGGATTAACTCATCAAAAGTAAAAGTAGTTATTAACACAGATGCGGAAGCGCCTTTCTTTAAAGTAGCGGATTACGGTATCGTTGGTGATGCTTTTGACGTTGTTCCTAAATTAGTGGAAAAATTAAAAGCTTTTAAAGCCGCAAACGCATAATTTTTTATATATTGTGCCTCCTAAAAAAGGCTATCTAAACCAGATAGAAATATCCACTTTAGATAGCCTTTTTTTTATACCAATTATTTTTATAGTACATTTGAATAAAGTTTAAGTACACAATGAGTTTAGTAAAATTAACCATTAAAGGAATATCGTATAGTCAAACACAAAATGGCGCCTATGCACTTATTTTAAATGAAGTGGATGGAGATAGAAAATTGCCTATAGTTATCGGTGCCTTTGAAGCACAATCGATTGCTATTGCTTTAGAAAAAGACATCAAACCACCTCGTCCGCTTACTCACGATCTCTTTAAAACCGTAGCCGATAAGTTTGCAATCGTAGTGAAACAAGTCATTATACATAAACTAGTAGATGGTGTTTTTTATTCGAGTATCATTTGTGAAAGAGAATTAATTGAAGAAATTATTGACGCCAGAACTTCAGATGCTATCGCTTTAGCCTTACGATTTAATGCGCCTATTTTTACTTACAAAAATATCTTGGATAAAGCTGGAGTTTTCCTAAATCTAAATACACAAGAAGGAAATCCAGAAAATGCTGAAGAGGATGGCATTTTATCCGAACCTGAAACATTTGGTCACGAACCAGAAGAAGAGGGCAATATTTATGCTTCTTCCACAATACAGGAATTAAATTCCATGTTGGAAGATGCCATTCTACAAGAAGATTATGAAAAAGCTGCCCTTATCAAACAAGAAATAGACCAAAGGGAAAACCACTAACTTCAACACTCGCAAACACGCAACCAACAACTAAATACTTGACTAATTAAATGCTTATTAGATTATGAATATTAAACTAAAATTAACCATTGTAAGTTTTTTACAATTATTTGTTTGGGGCGCGTGGCTTACAACATTGGCAAGTTACGGATTCGGATTCAAACAATGGTCTGGAGCTGAATTTGGTATCGTTTTTTCCACATTAGGCTTAGGTTCTATTATCATGCCACCTATTTCTGGAATTATTGCCGATAAATACTTAAATCTTGAAAAATTATACGGTATTCATCATATTTTATATGGTATAATTTTATTGTTTTTGCCAGCTATCGATAGTCCTTCTGCCTTTTTTTGGGTACTTTTAGTAGGTATGATATTTTACATGCCGACCTTATCTTTATCGAATTCTCTTTCTTACGCCGTATTGAAAAAATTCAATTTTAATGTTATTAAAGATTATCCACCCATCAGAGTTTGGGGAACTATTGGTTTTATTGTTGCGATGTGGTGTACGAATTTGTTCAGTAATGTAAAACCACCTTTTTCTTTCGGAATTGGAATAGGGAAAGCAATTTCTGCCATCACAAACATGCCGGTAGAGTGTAACCAGTTTTATATCGCTTCTTTTTTCGCATTCGTGCTAGGGATTTTCTCGTTTACGTTACCGAAAATCGAACCTAATAAAGACGAATCTAAAAATAAAACACTCTCACAAATATTTGGTTTAGATGCTTTTAAATTGTTTAAGGAATCTAAAATGGCTATGTTTTTCGTGTTCAGTATGTTTTTAGGAGCAGCATTACAGTTAACTAATATGTATGGAGAAACTTATATCAAAGATTTTGAAAACATTCCTAAATATGCTGAAACTTTCGTAGTAAAATCGGCCAATATCGTATTGTCAATCTCACAAATTTCAGAAACGATTTTCATTTTAGCGATTCCATTTTTCTTGAGAAGATATGGAATCAAAAAAGTCATGCTTTTCAGTTTAGTTGCTTGGGTAATTCGTTTTGGATTCTTTGCTTATGGAGATCCAATTGGAAGCTTATGGATGATAATTATGTCGAATATTGTGTATGGATTAGCGTTTGATTTCTTTAATATTTCGGGTTCTTTATTCGTGGAAACGACTACTGATTCTAAGATTCGTTCTTCTGCTCAAGGTTTATTCATGATGATGACAAACGGTTTCGGAGCGATAATCGGAAGTTTAGGAAGCGGCTATTTAATTGATAAGTTTTTCACTTTCAAATTTAACACCGAACAAAGTTTATTAAAACATCTTGAAACAGATGTGAATAATGAAGTGTATAAAAAAATCACGAAAGACATAACTAGTACTGATGGTGTATTTGATAAAGATGTTTTTCTGAAAGATTGGCATAATATCTGGCTTACATTTGCCATTTATGCTTTAGTAATTGCCATTGCTTTTGCGATTTTATTCAAACACAAACACGATCCGAAAGACGTAGAATCTTTTAGTCATTAATGAATTAGGGTTTTGAAATGTTTTAACACTTCTAACTTCTAACTTCTAACTTCTAACTTCTAACTTACTATGAAACAATACCACGATTTAGTACAACATGTATTAGAAAACGGCACTCAAAAAGGAGATCGAACAGGTACCGGAACCATTAGTGTTTTCGGGTATCAAATGCGTTTTGATTTAAGTGAAGGTTTTCCGATGGTAACGACTAAAAAACTACATTTAAAATCGATTATTCACGAATTACTGTGGTTTTTAAAAGGCGATACTAATGTAGCCTATTTACAAGAGAATGGAGTAAAAATTTGGGACGCTTGGGCAGATGAAAATGGCGATTTAGGTCCTGTTTACGGACACCAATGGAGAAATTGGAATAATGAAGAAATCGATCAAATCACCGAATTAATTGATACTTTAAAAACCAATCCAAACAGTCGTAGAATGTTAATTTCGGCTTGGAATCCCTCTGTTTTGCCTGATACAACGGTTTCGTTTTCTGAAAATGTTGCTAATGGAAAAGCGGCTTTACCGCCGTGTCATGCTTTCTTTCAGTTTTATGTTTCTGAAGGGAAATTGTCTTGTCAATTATACCAACGTAGCGCCGATATTTTCTTGGGTGTGCCTTTTAATATCGCTTCATACGCCTTGTTTACACTTATGATTGCGCAAGTTTGTAATTTAGAAGCTGGAGAATTTATTCATACGTTTGGTGATGCTCACATTTACAATAATCATATCGAACAAGTGAACTTACAGTTGAGTAGAGCACCAAGAAAATTGCCAATCATGAAATTAAACCCAAATGTGAAAAATATTTTTGATTTTACTTTTGACGATTTCACTTTAGAAGGCTATGAACCACACGAACACATTAAAGGAGCCGTTTCTGTTTAAATATAATCCCATGCTCACACTAATCGCCGCAATAGCCACTAACAATGCTCTAGGAAAAGACAACCAATTGGTTTGGCATTTACCTATAGATTTTAAAAGATTTAAATCTTTAACTACTGATCACTATATTGTTTTAGGTAGAAAAACCTTTGAAAGTTTCCCTAAACCGTTACCAAATAGAACGCACGTAATTATCACTCGACAAAAAAACTATCCTGTGCCAGAAGGTTGTATTGTGGTGGGTAGTTTAGAAGAAGCTTTAGCTACTTGTCCTAAAAATGAGGAAGTTTTTATTATTGGTGGAGGTGAAATTTACAAACAGTCTATTGATATGGCTGATAAAATAGAAATTACACGAGTGCACACTATAGTAGAAGCAGATACTTTTTTTCCAGAAATTGACTTAGAAAAATGGCAACTTAATTTTGAAGAGCATCATACTAAAGATGAAAAACATGCTTTCGATTTTACTTTTCAAACTTTTATAAAATCTAATCGTAATTCGTAAATCGTAATTCGCAATTTTGAATTACTTTTGCTGTTCAAATACATAATCATGTCTGAAACAATTAAACCGTATAAAGATTCTGAAGCAAGTAAGAAAGAGCAAGTAGCCCAAATGTTCGATACTATTTCTGGGAATTATGACGAATTAAATAAAATTATTTCTTTAGGAACAGATGCTAAATGGAAAAAGAAGATTTTGCAAACGGTGCAACTTCGAAATCCAAATTCTATTTTAGATATCGCTACTGGAACTGGAGATTTAGCGATTCTTTTTGCAGCTACAACAGCTAAAGAAATCATCGGTTTAGATATTTCTCAAGGGATGTTAGACATAGGAAAGAAAAAAATTATCGACAAAAAACTAGAATCAAAAATCCAAATGGTTTTAGGTGATGGCGAAAAAATCCCATATGCTGATAATTATTTTGATGTGATTACAATTGCTTATGGTGTTAGAAATTTTGAAAACTTAGAGGTGGGTTTGTCTGAAGTACTTCGTGTTTTAAGACCAAATGGTTTGTTGTTGATTTTAGAGACTTCTGTGCCTACTCAATTTCCTTTCAAACAAGGGTATTATGTATATACTAATTTTATCATGCCAACCATAGGAAAATTGTTTTCTAAAGATAAAAAAGCCTATGCTTATTTGTCTAATTCTGCACAAAATTTTCCTTTTGGAGAAGCTTTAAACAATATTTTACGAAAAATTGGGTTTATAGATGTAGTACATACGCCGCAAACCATGGGTGTAGCTACCATTTATAAAGCATCAAAACAGTAACACATGCAAGTAAGATATCTTATTTTTCTATTATTTATTTCCATAAGTTCTTTTGGGCAAGGCGGAATTTTTGGAAAAGATCCAATTATTCAACAAGAGAATTTTGACAAACAGCGTTTACATTGGGGCTATTTCTTAGGATTTAGTAGTTATACGTATCAGTTTACCTATCGTACCGTTGGAAAAGATATCGAACTAAATCCAACAACAGGTTTTAATGTAGGTTTGGTTGGAAATGTAAGATTAAATGATTTTTTCGATTTACGTTTTGAACCCGGCTTTTATGCTACGCAAAGAAATTTGACCTATCCTAATATTGAAGATAAAGTGGATCGGCTTCGTGAAGTAAAAGCTGCAAATATTCATTTTCCAATTTTATTAAAATATTCAGCTTTACGTACCGGAAATGTTAGACCTTTTTTATTAGGCGGTGTATCTTCTACTTTAAATTTAGGCAGTAACGCCAAAGCGCAAGATGATAACGAAGCCAACCGATTTAGAGTGAAAACGTGGACGCAAAACTATGAAATTGGTTTCGGATTAGATTTGTATTTAGAATATTTCAAATTTTCTCCCTCAATTCGTGGTGTTTTTGGTATGAATGATGAGCTTATTCGTGATGCAGACCCAAATTCACCTTGGACTGGAAATATAGAAGCCATGAAAACTAGAGCCGTTTTTATCAACTTTACTTTTCATTAATTTAGCAATAATTTATTCATTTCGTTTAAATTCCGATAAAATTATAGCAGTTGCGGTAGCTACATTTAAGCTTTCTGTGAGTTGTAAATTTCCAAATCTAGGAATTGAAATTTTTTGAGTCACTAAATTTTCAATTTCAGATGAAATACCGTTGGCTTCATTTCCCATTACAATAATTCCTTTGGCTGGTAAAGTAGCTTCTTTATAAATGTTTTTTCCTTGCATAAAAGTTCCGAAAATTTCTACATCAGTAGTTTTTAAATAATCGGTTAAATTGGTGTATAAAACGGTTACACGCGCCAAACTTCCCATAGTAGCTTGTACAACTTTTGGGTTATAGATATCCACAGTTTCTTCCGTACAAACAATTTTAGAAATTCCAAACCAATCACACAATCTAATAATTGTCCCCATATTTCCAGGGTCTTTAATATCATCTAAAGCTAATTCTAAACCAGAATTCTCCTTCCAATTGACCTCTTTCATTTTAAAAACGGCTAAACAATCATTGGCAGTAGTTAAAGCAGATAACTTTTTTAATTCACTGTCGGAAATTACTTCTGGTTGATAATTTGCAGGAAATAAATTTTCTTTAGTTACATACAAAGCTTCCAAACTAAAGCGAGCTTCTATGAGTTCTTGAATCACTTTTCGACCTTCTGCAATAAAAAGTTGATGTAATTTTCGGTACTTTTTTTGTTGTAAACTATTAATTAGCTTAATTTGGTTTTTGCTAACCATAAAAAATTGTATTTTTGAATAAATTTAAATGCTTTTGAAGAATTTCATATCAAAAATAGCACTATTTTTTCTTTTTGGCCTAATTTTTTATTCTTGTTCTGAAGTAAGAAAACTCCAAAAGAAACAATTGTTACTACATCATAACGAAATTATAGTAAATGACAAGTCTAATAATTCAGAAGATTTGCACAATCAGCTATATCAGAAACCCAATAGTAAGTTGTTGGGGTTTAAGCCGCGCTTACAATTGTTTAATTTGAGTAAAAAAAATCCAGATTCTTCTTATAAGGCTTGGTTGTTGAAAAAACCAAATCGTATTGAAAAAATGTCTAAAATTTATTCTAGAAAACAGGTGGATCGTTTAGGGAAATCCTTTCTTGTTTCTGGATATAGTGCTTTTTTTCAAAGAATTGGTGAACCGCCAGTTGTCTTAGATACCAATAGTGTTCGTAAATCAAAAATAAGATTATATCAATATTATTTTAACAGAGGTTTTTTTGATACGAAAGTAACGGCTAAATTGGATTCTTTGCCCAAAAGAAAAGCTAAGGTGGCTTATACTGTTCAAACTGGAAAACCGTATGTTATTGATAGTATTTTTAGAAATATTGAATCGCCACTTGTCGATTCGTTGTTTGTAGTTATATCCGATAAATCACTAATTAAAAATAAGGAGTCATACAGTAAAAACAACTGGGATGAAGAAAAAAAACGAATTGCGACCGAATTTAGAAACAGAGGTTTGTATTTTTTTCAAGAAAACTACATTAAAAGTAATCCTGACTTAGATACTATTGATAAACCAAAAAACAAATTAAATTTTATTTATACTATTGGAAACAGAAGTGTAAAAAAAGGGGATTCTACCTATATAGAACCTTTTCGTTTGTATAAAATTAGTAAAGTCAATATCTTTACCGATAAGCAAGTAAAAGAAAAAGCTATTGGAATTGATAGTGTTTCTTATAAAAATTATCATTTTTATAGTTCAGGAAAACTAAAATACAAACCCAAAGCTTTAGTGAATGCTATTTTTATTGAAGAAGGAAAATTGTTTAGTGATCATGATAAGACATTAACTACTCGAGCATTAACTAATTTGAGAGTGTTTTCTTTTCCTAAAATTCAATATATTGAAGATGCTTCTGGTGACGGATTAATTGCCAACATCTTACTAACGCCTTTGAAGAAATATCAGTTTAATATTAAAGGCGACCTAACGCATTCCAATATACAGCAATTTGGTATTTCAGGATTTACTAGAATTACATTTAGAAATGTATTTAAAAGAGCAGAAACTTTAGATTTCTCATTACGAGGAAATATTGGAACTTCCTCAGATCCAAGCATAAAAAATAGTACCAATGCCTTTTTTAATATCTTAGAATATGGGGCTGATGTAAAATTAGTGTTGCCTAGAATCTTATTTCCTATTTCCACACAAAGTATCATCAAAAAACAAACCTTGCCTACAACTACAATAGCTTTAGGACTTTCCAAACAAACCAATATTGGTTTAGATAAAGAAAATTACAACGGAAGTTTCTTTTATGAATGGGGCGCTAACAAAGATGAAACCAAAAAGTTTAGATTTGATTTGTTTAGCTTACAGTTGGTTAGAAATTTAAATATTGGTAATTATTTCAACGTATATAGTTATTCGTATAATACGTTGAATAATTTAGCTTTGCAGTATAATACAGATCCTACTTTAACAACTGATAGGGTGTTAGGTTCTAATTTGTCTTTAGATGGCGCTGTAGGTTTTATTAATCAAGTTGCATCTGGAACCATAAATGTAGGAAACGAAACTAATTTTAAAACGGTCAATACTATTGGTGAAAGAAGAAAACGATTGATAGAAAACAACCTTATTTTATCTTCCAGTTTTTCTTATAATTTAAGTACAAAAAGAGATATTAATGATGTGCAATTTTATAATATTAGAGCTAAAATAGAAAGTTCTGGAAATATTTTAAATGTAATTGCAAAACAAAGAAAAGAGCCTTTAAGCGACAACAATTCCAGAACACTTTTTGGTGTAGAATATGCACAGTATATTAAATCAGAATTAGAATATATCAAGCATTTGCATTTATACAAAAAAAGCTCGATAGCCTTTCGTTTCTTTGGAGGTATCGCCATTCCATATGGAAATTCGAATTCTGTTCCTTTTTCAAGAAGTTATTTTGCTGGTGGTAGTAACGATAACAGAGGGTGGCAAGCTTATTCTTTAGGTCCGGGAGCCAGTAAAAGCATCAATGATTTCAATGAGGCCAATTTGAAATTATCTATGAATTTAGAATACCGGTTCAATATTTTTAACAGTTTAAATGGCGCCTTATTTGCCGATGCGGGAAATATTTGGAATGTATTTGATAATGTAGAAGATGAAAAGGTAACTTTTAATGGAGTAAAATCATTGAAAGACACGGCTTTAGGTACAGGTTTTGGGTTGCGTTACGATTTTGGTTTCTTCGTGCTTCGTGGTGATTTTGGCTTTAAAGCATACAATCCAGCCAAAGAATATGCGCAACGCTGGTTGAAAGATGTAGCCTTATCCAAAACTGTTTTTAATATAGGGATCAATTATCCTTTTTAAAATTAATAAAATTATTACTTTTGTAAATTCAATCACAACACAAATAAATTATAAAACAATAACACTATGAGTCATACTATAAAACCAGGAGTTGCAACAGGAGATCAAGTTCAAGAAATTTTTAGATACGCTAAAGAAAAAGGTTTCGCTTTGCCAGCGGTAAATGTAACTGGAAGCAGTACAATTAACGGCGTTTTAGAAACTGCTGCAAAATTAAATGCTCCGGTTATCATTCAGTTTTCAAATGGTGGCGGTCAATATAATGCAGGAAAAGGTTTGTCTAATGCAGATGAAAAAGCAGCTATTTTAGGTTCTATCGCTGGAGCAATTCATGTACATACTTTAGCTGAAGCTTATGGAGCTACTGTGATTTTACATACCGATCATTGTGCTAAAAAATTATTACCTTGGATTGATGGTTTATTAGACGCTTCTGAAAAACATTTCGCAGCTACCGGAAAACCATTATATTCTTCACATATGATCGATTTATCAGAAGAACCAATTGAAGAAAATATCGAAATCTGTAAAACCTATTTAGCACGTATGAGTAAAATGGGTATGACTTTAGAAATAGAATTAGGAATTACTGGTGGGGAAGAAGATGGTGTAGATAATTCAGATGTAGATAGTTCTAAATTATACACACAACCTGAAGAAGTTTCTTATGCTTATGAAGAATTAATGAAAGTTAGTCCACGTTTTACTATTGCAGCTTCTTTCGGAAATGTACATGGCGTTTACAAACCAGGAAACGTAAAATTAACGCCTAAGATTTTGAAAAATTCACAAGAATATGTTCAAAATAAATTTAATACGGATGCAAATCCAGTTGATTTTGTTTTCCATGGTGGTTCAGGTTCTACTTTAGAAGAAATTAGAGAAGCTATTTCTTATGGTGTGATTAAAATGAATATCGATACCGATTTACAATTCGCATTCACAGAAGGTGTAAGAGATTATATGGTGAATAATATCGACTATTTAAAAACTCAAATTGGAAATCCGGAAGGAAGTGATGTACCTAATAAAAAATATTACGATCCAAGAAAATGGGTTCGTGAAGGTGAAGTAACGTTCAATACTAGATTAGAACAAGCTTTCGCCGATTTAAATAATGTAAATACGTTATAATCTTACAAAATATAAAACAATAAATTTTTAATATGTTAGATAAAGTTATGTTTTGAAGGCGACTTCTAAACTTCCAACTTCTAACTTCTAACTTACTATTATGGCTTGGTTTAAAAGAAAAGAAAAAGGAATTACCACGGCAACAGAAGATAAAAAAGATGTGCCAAAAGGCTTGTGGTATAAATCGCCTACAGGTAAAATTGTAGATTCAGACGAATTAGAAAGAAACTTATGGGTTAGTCCTGAAGATGATTATCATGTAAGAATTGGTAGTGCTGAATATTTTCAGATTTTATTTGATACTAACGAATTTAAAGAATTAGATGCGAATTTAACTTCAGTCGATTCATTAAACTTCGTAGATACTAAAAAATATAGCGATCGTTTAAAAGAAGTTACAGAAAAAACAAAACTAAAAGATGCTGTCAGAACAGCCGTTGGTAAATCTAAAGGAAATGACCTTGTGATTTGTTGCATGGATTTCGCTTTTATTGGTGGTTCTATGGGTGCGGTAGTCGGTGAGAAAATTTCAAGAGGAATCAATTATGCTATTCAACATAAATTACCTTTTGTAATGATTTCTAAATCGGGTGGTGCTCGTATGATGGAAGCGGCACAGTCTTTAATGCAATTAGCCAAAACCTCTGCCAAATTAGCGCAATTAGCAGAAGAAAGATTGCCGTATATTTCATTATGTACAGATCCAACAACTGGAGGAACAACCGCTTCTTATGCGATGTTAGGAGATATTAATATTGCAGAACCTGGAGCTCTAATCGCTTTTGCTGGACCACGTGTTGTAAGAGATACTACTGGAAAAGATTTACCAGAAGGTTTTCAAACCTCAGAATTCTTATTAGATCACGGTTTCTTAGATTTTATTTCGCATAGAAAAGAATTAAAAGACAAAATTAATTTATATATTGATTTAATTCTTAATCAAGATATTAGATAAAAAACAAAACCCCGATTTTCAATTAAAAATCGGGGTTTTTTTATGATTATTTAGAAAATATTAAATTCCAAAAGCAGTTTTAATATCGGCTACTCGGTCTAATTTTTCCCAAGTGAATAATTCTACTTCAATCGTTTTAATGTCACCATTTGGCGATTTAAACGTTTTAGTCACCACTTCGTTTTTACGTCCCATGTGTCCGTAAGCAGCTGTTTCGCTATAAATTGGTGTTCTTAATTTTAAGTTTTGCTCAATTGCGTAAGGTCTTAAATCAAATAATTG
>CAZULO010000085.1:0-12698 GCA_964621245.1 uncultured Flavobacterium sp. | reverse complement strand
ACCCTGACAAAGTCAGGGTTTAAGTGGTACCTCCAGGGATCGAACCAGGGACACACGGATTTTCAGTCCGTTGCTCTACCATCTGAGCTAAGGTACCTTTGATAAGTCAGTGTAACTACTTCCTTATTGCGAGTGCAAATATAGAACGATTTTTATATTTACCAAAATAAAAAATAAAAAAAATCATTTTCGTACCTTTGCAATTCTAATATTTAGATATGATACTTGTTATAGATGTAGGAAATACAAACATTAAAGTAGCTGTTTTTGAACAGGTTGACTTGGTGGAAAAGTTTGTTTTTCAAAAAAATGAACTCCAAAAAAAAATTAAAAAAATTTTAATAAAATATTCAAATTGTACCCATGCGGTGCTTTCTTCGGTTGGAAATTTGGATGAAAATGAACTTTCGTATCTAAAAAACACACTTAATTTGGTCGAAATTAATCGATCGGCGTTATTTCCATTTGTGAATTTATACGGCACACCCCAAACTTTAGGAATTGATCGGATGGTTTTGGCTGCTGGTGCGGTGTTGTTATATCCAAATCAGAATACTTTAATTGTTGATGTTGGAACTTGTGTGACTTATGATTTTGTAACCCAAAAAAATGAATTTTTAGGAGGAGCCATTTCACCAGGTTTGCGTTTGCGTTATGAAGCTTTACATCAATTTACAGCTAAATTACCTTTATTGTCTAAAGAATTACCAAGTAATTTTATTGGAAATTCTACTTCAGAAGCTATTCATTCTGGAGTTGTAAATGGTTTGTGTTATGAGATAGAAGGCTTTATTTCTGAATATTCTGTTAAAAATGAACAATTTACAATTATTTTAACAGGCGGAGATGCTAATTTTTTGGCTAATCGATTAAAAAGTGTCATATTTGCCGATGAAAATTTTTTATTAAAAAGTTTACAACAATTATACACTTATAATTATAAAAATGATTAAAAAAATTGCCTTACTAGTTACGATACTACTAGCAAATTTCGGTTTCGCCCAAGAAAATACTCCTTCGCCTTATTCTTTTTATGGAATTGGAAGTACTAAGTTTAAAGGTACTAATGATATTGTTAATATGGGTGGAATTAGTGTGTATGCTGATAGTTTACATATTAATGTATTAAATCCAGCATCGTACTCGAATCAATTATTAACTACATTTCAAGTTGGATTAACCTCTTCTTTTTACAAATTGGATGGTGGTTCAAATGTAGAAAAAGCCAAAAAAACAACTTTTGATTATTTAGTATTTGGTTTTCCAGTATCTAAGAAATTGGGTGTTTCTTTGGGTGTATTGCCTGAAACTGCTGTAGGATATAGATTTGTGAAAGATCAAACTTCGGTTGATAATACGTTAAGTAGGTATTATGGGAAAGGTGGAGTAAATAAAGTGTACTTTGGTTCGGGATACAAAATTAATTCTAAATTTAGTGTAGGTTTAGATTTGCAATACTTCTTTGGTTCAATTAACACAGAGTCTCAAAAGTTTAAAACAAATGTGCAATATGGTTCTAGAGAGATTAATGAATCTAGTTTGTCTGGTGTTGGTTTAAATGCTGGTGTGACTTATCAAACTAAGCTAACAAGTAAGTTGGATTTTAAATCCAGTGTAACGTATTCTCCAGAAGCAAAATTATCTTCTGAAAATGTTAGATATGTTTCATTAGTTACTGTTTTGTCTAATGGTAGTGCTACAGCAGCTACTTCTGATATCACAGTTGTGGTGCCAGATACAAAGTTGATAGTGCCTTCCAAACTAACTTTTGGTGCTGGTGTTGGAAATAGAAAATGGTTTGTGGGTGGAGATGTCGCTTTTTCTGGAGCAGGAAATCAAGTTAATAGATTTGAAGAGTATGAGAACGTGTCTTATGAAAATGGAACTAGAGTGGCTTTTGGAGGATTTTTTATTCCAAAATATGATTCTTATGATAATTATTTTGAACGTGTGACATACCGTGCAGGATTTAAATTTGAAAATACAGGATTAGTACTTAATTCAGAATCTATTCAAGATAAATCAGTAACAGTTGGGTTTGGATTACCAATTAAGGGTTCCTTTTCTAGTTTGAATTTAGGAATTGAGTACGGCTCTAGAGGTACTACTAACAATGGTTTGGTGAAAGAAAATTATTTTTCAATTAATGTAGCCTTGTTGTTTAATGATAAATGGTTTAGAAAATCATTATTTAACTAGTTTGGTATGAAAAGCTTTCTTGGAAGGATACTTTGTTTCATTGTGATTTTTTTTCTTTATAGTTGTGAAGGGAATTTGAAAGATGTGCAACGTATTTATAAAACTACTTTTGTACCTACAGGTGAAGCGGATTCTATAAATTTAAAATATACAGACTCTGGTCGTGTAAAATCTTCTCTAAAAAGTTTAAAGATGATTGATTATGCGACGGCTAAAAATCCTTTTGTTGAATTTCCAAAAGCTGTTTTGGTCACTTTATACGATGCAAAAGGTCAAGCCACTACAGTAGTAGCGGATAAAGCAGTGTCATATAAAAAAACACAAGTGATTGATTTAATCGGAAATGTTAAGATCACAACATTTGATGGTAAGGTGTTGTCCACAAATCAGTTGTATTTTGATCAGAAAAACGAGTGGTTTTTTACAGAAGAATCCTTTAATTTTAAAGATTCAGACGGTAGTTATTTGCAAGGTGTTGGGATTGATTTTAGTAAAGATTTCAAGATTTTCAATATGCAAAACAATACAGGTGAAGTTAATAACATGAAATAATTCAAATATGAAATACTTTAAATACTCTCAATATTTATATCTTACAGCTTCAATTGTTTTTTTTCTTTCTGTAATCTATAAAATCTATACCAACCAAGATTACGTCATTCAAGCGATTTTAACAGTTGGTTTAGTAATTATGTACTTTGTAAGAAGAAGTTTTATGAAGAAAATGGAAAACAATCAACAAAACAAGTAAAAAAAAAGGCAATACTATTTTATTATTAAATAGATAATTGTATTTTCGCCCACTGAACAAAAAAATAACTCAATATAAAAATGGCAATTTTATCAAAAATTAGACAGCGTTCTATCTTATTAGTACTAATCATAGCATTAGCATTGTTTTCATTTGTATTAGCAGATGTAATTAAAAGTGGTGGATTTGGCGGTGGTTCAAATAACATTGGTTCAATCAATGGAAATAAATTGGATTATCAAGAGTTCATGAATAAAGTAGCTACTGTTGAAAAACAACAAGAAGGTGTAACTGCTACTCAAGCCTTCAATTCTGTTTGGGAACAAGAAGTTCGTAAAGCAATTCTAACAGAACAATACGATAAAATTGGCTTATTGTTAGGAAAAGAACAATTATTGACTGTTATTAAAACTAACCCACAATTGTCTCAAGATCCTAGATTTTTGAATGCAGCTGGTAAGTTTGATGAAAATAAATTCACGGAGTATATTAATTCAATTCAAAGCATTCCAGATCAATTAGAATGGAATCAATGGAAGGCTTATGAAGTTCAAATTGAAGATTTTGCCAAAGAACAAATTTATAATACTTTGATTAAATCGAGTGTTTATACAACTAAAGCAGAAGGTAAATTAAAATACGAAAGAGACAATAATAAAGTTGATTTTGATTATGTAGCTTTAGCTTATTCTACTGTTAGTGATGATCAAGTAAAAGTTTCTGATGAAGAGATTATAGCTTACATGGAAAAAAATCCTAAGAAATTTAAATCTGATGATACAAGATCTTTAGAATATGTTTTGGTTGAAAACAAACCATCTGCTCAAGATGAAGCGCTTATGAAAGCTAAAATTGATGGTTTTATCAATGGTAAAATTGAGTTAAAGAATGGTGTTAATGATACTATTCCTTCTTTTAAATCAGCATCAAATTTATCTGCTTATGTAAATAAGTTTTCTGAAATTAAGTTTGACTCAACATATGTGGCCAAGAAAGATTTAAATCCACAATTTGCTGATCAATTATTTGCTTTAGCACCAGGTCAGGTTTACGGTCCTTACACAGATAATGGATATTCAAAATTAACAAGAGTTGCAGGAAGAAAGTCAGGTGCTTCAGCGAAAGTTAGCCATATTTTAATTGCTTATAAAGGGGCGATGCAAGCGGCTCCAACAGTTAAACTTACTAAGGAAGAAGCGAAGGCAAAAGCACAAAGTTTGTTAGCACAAGTTAACGCAAATCCTACAAGTATAGGTATGTTAGCAATGGTGAACTCTGATGATCAAGGTTCAAAACAAAATGGAGGTGTGTATGATAATGTAGCGCCAAAACAAATGGTAAAACCTTTTGACGATTTCTTATTTGGTAACCCTGTTGGTAAAACTGGTGTTGTTGAAACAGATTATGGTTTCCATGTGATGAAAGTAGAAGGAAAAAATGATGCGGTTCTATTAGCTACTGTTGCTTTAAAAGTGCAGCCTTCAGAGCAAACCGAAGATGTGAATTATAATAAAGCGCTAAAAGTTGAATCAGATGCAACTGCTAATGGTTTAGAAAAAGCTGCTAAATCAGCAGGTTTAAAAATTGCTCCAGCTACAAGTGTGAAAGCTTATGATGAAAATGTAGCTTCTTTAGGTTTACAAAGACAAATTGTAACTTGGTCATTTAATTCAGATACAGAAGTAGATGATATCAAACGTTTTGATATTGCTAATTTAGGTTTTGCTATAGTGAAGTTAAAGTCTAAAAATGAGAACGGTTTGTTACCATTAGATGTAGCAAGACAATCGGTTGAAATATTAATTAAAAACGAAAAGAAAGCAGCTATTCTAAAAAAGAAAATGTCTGGTTCTTCTTTAGAAGCGGTTTCTAAATCAACTGGTTCATCAATTTCACCAGCTGTTGCTGTAACGATGGCATCTCCTGTTATTCCAAATTTAGGATACGAACCAAAAGTAATTGGAACGGCTCTAGGTTTAGGTGCTGGCAAGACATCAAAAGTTATTGAAGGAAATTCAGGTGTTTATATAGTAAGAACAAAAAATGTTGTTCAAGCTCCAGTTGTAAAGGATTTTAAATCTCAAATTGATCAGATTAATCAACAAACAAAAGGTTCTGCTCCATTCAGAATAATTCAAGGTCTAAAAGATAAGGCAGATATTGAAGACAATAGAGGTAAATTTTAATTACCCAACTTATACACAAAAAAAGGGCTGAATTTCAGCCCTTTTTTTATTTTTGTATTTCAGTTTAATAAAGTAGTTGAATGGATTAATTAATTAAATTTTGGTCCATTTTGTTTCAAAAAAAAATAGAATAGTTTACAAATAATGAAAAAATTTTTAATTGTAGGTTTAGGTAATATTGGAGCGGAGTATGTTAATACACGGCATAATATAGGTTTTAAAGTTTTAGATTTTTTTGCCAAGCAAGAAAATATTTCTTTTCAGACGCAAAAATTAGGGGAAGTGGCAGAATATAAAGTTAAAGGTAGAACTCTTATTTTATTAAAGCCAAATACTTATATGAACTTGAGTGGTAAAGCTGTAACGTATTGGATGGAAAAAGAAAATATAGAGAAAGAAAATGTGCTAGTAATTACAGATGATTTGAATTTATCTTTCGGGAGTATTAGAATTAAACCCAAAGGCTCAGACGGTGGTCATAACGGTTTAAAAAACATTCAACTTTTATTAAATAGTACAGAATATCCTAGGTTTCGATTTGGAATTAGTGATGCTTTTAAAAAAGGTAAACAAGTAGATTATGTTTTAGGGGATTGGAGTTTAGAAGAGCAAATGGCATTGCCAGAACGATTGGCTTTATCTGCTGGAATTATTACTTCTTTTGCGTTAGCAGGTTTAAATAATACTATGAATGAATTTAATGGGAAATGATTGTATTATGAATTAATGTTTTATAATACGATTAATTAAAACAGGATTAAATAATCGAAATGTATAGTATAAAAAATGCTTATTCGATGCATAGATTGAATAAGCATTTTTTTGAAAGTTATTTATTCAAATTAAAAGAGCTCGATATTATATCGAGCTCTTTTGTTTTTTTATAATGTAATAGGAAAGTTGTGCTTCTTTTGAAAGAGTTTTTTCTACGGTTAATTATAATTTATTCTTTAATGATTTTTCTTAATACTTTATTATCTCCGTCTTGAATTGTCACAATATATATTCCTGCTTGTGTTTGATTTAATTGTATTGCTTCGTTAAAGAATCCATTGTTGTTGTATTCTTTTGAATATACTTCACGGCCTCTAATGTCATGAATATTTATTTTGATATCATTGTTTGATTGAGATGTAAATTGAATATTAAACGATCCTTTATTTGGATTTGGGTATATTGCAATTGAATTATCAAATTCAACAGACGAATTAGATAGTGTAGCATCTGTTCCAAAATAATAAGTACCATTTAATCCGTTAGTTACATTAGCTGATAAGGTAATGTTTGTGCCGAATGTTGATGCAGTTGTTGCTAAAGTAGAAGCAACGCCATCTTTTATTACTTTTAATGCTGTTCTATTGTTGCTAGTGGCTGCTTCCCACGCTGCAATTTCCGCATCAGTAAAATAAAACTTAATTGTTCCAGCAGATGTTGGCGAATTATTCGCTGTTGTGATAGTAAAAGTTTTAGCTAGAACTTTTAAATTGTTAGCTGTTCCACTTCCGTAATTAACAGCAGCAGCTCCAGCTGTTGCTTGGTCTCTAGATACAGAAGTATTTACACAACCGTAGTCAAAAGTTGTCGAATTGGTTACGTCTGCCATTAATTTAGCTGTCGCTGTATCTTTTGCGTAAATTGTACCTGATCCCTTTATTGATGTTTGGTATGCTGTTGCAGTGTTAACACTAGTTTGTATAGCACTTGCGCCTGCAGTACTCGAATTAGAAATCGTAATATCATCAAGCATTAATACGTTTTGGTCAGTACAGTTAAAGTGTCTGAAACTTAAATACACATTTTGACCAGCTAAAGCAGGATTTAAATTAATTGTTCTAATTTCACTTGTTGCACCAACCGCTAATGTTTCTTGTATTACTGGTGTTGAGGCAATTATTGTATTATTTACATTCGAGGTGGTAACATATACTGCATAATTTTCTGCAGGAAAACCTGCGTCATTAGCGCCAATTCGAAATGAAAGAGTATTAGTTCCTGAAGCAGGAATTGCAATTGGATTTGTGAATGTTAATAAATTATCTGGATTTAATGGGCCTGTTGCATTTGTCCATGATTGAGACGCCATAAAATTACCATTGATACCATAACTAGCAAATGTAGCATTACCTCCTGCTAATATCCAGTTTCTTGTATCTCCATCTAGGTCAGAAATAGTTCTTGGGTTTACTGAAGGGTCAAAATTTTCACTAAAAACAATACTATTTGTATTTGTTGAAGGTACAACATCAGTATCAATAACTTTTATTTTTGTTAAATTATAATCAGCAATTAAAACACCATCTCCACCATTTGCATTTAAAGTTCCGCCAATTACAATAGTTTCAGTAGATTCAACAAAACCATCATTAAATATTCTCACTGTAAGTGTTTTATCTGTAGCATCCCCTGGAGCAAAAGTTACTGATGGAGTTATAATTTGAAAATCAGTATTATTAGATGCTGTAGATGCTGCATTTACTGTAAATGTTAGTACGGTCGAAGCTGTTGGTGCTTTGGTTATTCCAATTGGAAAATTATAATCAGTAAAACTGCAATTAGTAGCTTCAGTTATACTACAGTTTGTTGTACTTGGTTTGAAATATACACCACTTAATGCAGGTGCTGTTCCGCCTTGTGATGCATTTAAAGTAGATCTTCTTGCAGCTCCAGCCATGATAGTTTGCATTCTTGATTTTTGACCAGCTGTAAAAGTATCCATGCAGGCATCTGGTGTATAGTCCATATAATTTTGAACCTGATCATTTCCTGGTGCAGGACATGAATTTACTACTCCACAGGTGTAATTTGGATTAGCTGCAGCGGGAGTGTCGGCTACATAATCTTCATTTGTTGCTACATTTGTTGCTGCAGAAGGACAACCGTCGTCTCCCCAAATATGTCTTAGTCCTAACCAGTGACCAACTTCGTGAGTCATAGTTCTTCCTTCATCATACCCTGGGTTTAGTAAAAATGTTCCGTCATTAAGGTTTTTTGTTCCCATTGAATCAAAAGCACAAACTACACCATCTGTATTTGCTGCCCCTCCTGAAGCATTTAAACCTCCTAATCCTGTTGCGTCAGGAAATTGAGCGTAGCCTAATAAACCACTTAGTCCACCATTGTTTAAGGATAAACCTCCTGGGCGAATGATCCACATGTTTAAATATTTCGTCGGATCCCATTGTGTGTTTGCTTTCATGGTTTCAACATCAGTTCTTGTTTCCCAATCTGCGCCAGATGAACCGTCTGCTACGGAATTAGAATACGGTGTAATTTCATGTCTAATAATACCTGTAGTTGGTTGACCGTTTGCATCTCTTTTTGCTAAAATAAAATTAATTTCAGTATCAACAGCAAGCCCTGTAGAGTTTGTGCCACCTGGAGTACTTGCTAATCTTCTAAAGTCATTGTTCATGACAGTTAGTTGAGAAATAGCTTGAGAATCTGTAATGTTTTCACCCGTTCCTACACAATCACCATTATGTATAATATGAATTACAACTGGAATGTTGTAGACAGCATTTATACTTCTGTTGTTTTTGATTCTTTCTGTTTTTTGGCTTTCAATTTCATTTGCTAACCAAGCTTCAAATTGTTGCGTGTTTAAACGAGTTGGATATTTTTTTTGTAGCTCTAATTCGTTTATTTCAGTTAAGCATCTGTGGACATTTGTATTTAAGTTTATCTCTGAAGAGCCACTTTTTTTACCAAACTGAACTGGATTAACTTGGGTTTTATTTTGTGCATTTACACTAAAAGACGTAAAGCCAATTAGTAAAAACGACCAAAATAGATTAGTAGTATTTTTCATGTATTTTGATGATTTAGTTATAATATTGTTGTAAAAATAGTGTTTTTTTTGAATATATAAAATAAAATTATTAAAAAGCTGCTATTTTGATTTTATGGATTTATAAGTTTAGCATGATTTATTTGACTCTAATTCGTTAAAATATCACAAATAACGGTCTTTTTGTGATAGTGATTGTTTTGTGCCATTTAATCTACTTGTTCTTAAAAAAGATGTATTTTTGCAAAAAAAAATCTACTTTGACAATATATAATTCCATAAATGATTTTGTTTCTTCTAAAAAAACAATTGTTACCTTAGGTACTTTTGATGGGGTTCATGTTGGGCATCATGCTATTTTAGATCAAATTTGCAATATTGCTACACAAGAAAACTTAGAAAGTGTACTTCTAACTTTTTTTCCACACCCAAGGTTGATTGTTTCTAATAATTATGATATTAAATTGTTGAATACGATTGAAGAAAAATCGGATTTACTAGAAAAAATTGGTATTCAAAGTTTTATTATTCATCCTTTTGATAAAACTTTTTCAGAATTATCTCCGCGAGAATTTGTTTCTCAAGTTTTAGTGGAAAAATTAAACATTCAGAAAATCATCATCGGTCACGATCATAAGTTTGGAAAAAATAGAGCAGCAGATTTTTCTGACTTAATTGCTTTTGGTAAAGAGTTTGGTTTTGAAGTGGAAGAAATTTCGGCACAACAAATAAATGAAGTAGCTGTGAGTTCTACAAAAATTAGAAACTCTCTTTTAGAAGGTAATATTTCACTAGCCAATGAATACTTGGGATATTCTTATGTTTTGACTGGTATTGTGGTAAAAGGGAAGCAATTAGGTAGAACAATTGGTTTTCCAACGGCTAATATTGAAATACCTGAAGACTATAAATTAATTCCTAAAAATGGAGTTTATATTGTAACTGCAAATGTTAATGATAGAATAGTTCAAGGTATGATGAATATAGGAGTAAAACCTACTTTAGGGGAAAATAAACTAGCTATTGAAGTGCATTTGCTACATTTTGATGCGGATATTTACCAACAAAATATTCAAGTACATATTTTAGAAAGATTACGCGATGAACAAAAATTCGATTCTTTTGAACTTCTAAAATCGCAAATCGAAATCGACAAACAAAATACATTACTTTATTTTCAAAACAAGCGCTAATGAAAAAATGGCTGACTGAATCAATTGATATTTCCGGATTAGTAATTTTTAGAATTTTACTAGGAATATTAATCATGTCAGAAAGTTTTGGTGCCATTCTTTTGGGATGGGTCAATGCGGTTTTTATCCAAAGTAAATTTACTTTTCATTTTATAGGTTTCGATTTTTTACAAGTGCTTCATGGAGAAAAAATGTATGTTTACTTT
This sequence comes from uncultured Flavobacterium sp., assembly GCA_964621245.1. Classification (GTDB taxonomy): domain Bacteria; phylum Bacteroidota; class Bacteroidia; order Flavobacteriales; family Flavobacteriaceae; genus Flavobacterium. Next base: position 2,376 of record CAZULO010000085.1, on the reverse strand, counting down.
TTTATCATGGGGATTTTTGGGCTGCTCATTGCCTTGGGTTGGTGGTATAAGTTGGCTATGATAGGATTTACTGTCATGTGGACAGCCGTTTATCTCAATCAAAAAGAATCTTATAACAATCATTATTATTTTTTAATATTGATTAGTATAATCATGATTTTTTTACCCGCAAACCGAAAATTAAGTTTAGATGCCAAATTCCATCCAAGTATTAAGCAAAATAAAATACAAAGATGGATGCCTTATTTGTTGCTTTTACAAGTAGCCATCTTATATTTTTATGCAGCCATCGCTAAGCTATATCCAGATTGGCTTGATGGCACATTCTCCAAAATTTTATTAAACGGAATCACACAACGTCAGTTCTTTTTAGAGATCTTCAATCAAAAATGGTTTTTATTAGCTTATGCATATGCTGGGATTTTATTTGATTTACTTATAATTCCCGCTCTGTTTTGGAAAAAAACCAGAAAATTAGCAATAATTGCTTCTTTCGGATTTCATCTTTTTAATGCTTATTCCCTTAAAATTGGAATTTTTCCATTCTTAGCCTTAAGTTTTTTAGTGTTACTATACGATTCTATTTCTTTGCCTTTTCTTAAAAACACCAAAGAAGAAACTACTACTAGTTTCTCAGCCAATACTAAGTTAATGGCTTGGTTCTTTATTCCGTTTTTTATCGTTCAATTGGTACTTCCTTTGCGTCATCATTTTATTAAAGGGGATGTTTTATTTACAGAAGAAGGGCACAGATTGGCTTGGCGAATGATGCTAAGAGAACGAATTGGTATTTTGCATATTAAAATAGTCGATAAAAAAACAGGTGTACATCAGTATCATAATTATGCACAAGAGTTGACTCCAAAACAAGTAAAAATTCTGAGTTCTTCTCCCGATTTTATTTGGCAATATTGTCAAAAATTAAAAAAAGAATCTAAAACTCCTATTTCCATTTTTGTGGAATGTCAGGTTTCCATTAATCGAAGGCCTTATCTTAAATTAATTGATGATAAAATCGATATGACTGAAGCTAAATATGATTATTTTGGTCATAATGATTGGATTTTACTTCAGAAATTAAATTGATTAAGTATATAACAAGTGTTAAAAAATAGCTGATTATCAATTAGATAATATTTTTTTTGTACATTTAGATTATTAAGATACATATCATTCATACTTTGTTAATCATTTTTTTGATTTGTCTCAAGTTGTTGAAGTTGTTCTTTTCGTTAAAATCAATTAAAATCGTTGTATATGAAAAATCAAGTTGAAATTAAAAACGGAATCTTAATTTTTGTTGGAATTGGTCTTTTCTTCCTGCTAATGGACTTATTCGGATTAGCAAACAAAAATTATCTAAGAATTTTAAATGCTTTTATTGTGCTTTTCGGAATTTGGAAAACAATTAAAAGTAATTATGCAAATGGAACAACAGAATACCTAGAAAACTTAATCTCAGGATTTAAAACAGGAATTATCGGTGTGGTTTCTGGAATTGTAGGTTTGATTGTTTTCGTATATATTAAAGGAGGTGAAAGCTATTTAGCGACCTTATCTGACACCTTCTTTTTTACGGGTAAAACGAATTTAATAAAGTATTGTGCCGTATTGTTTTTTGAAGGAATTGCCTCTTCTTTAATAGGGTCTTTTGTAATTATGCAATATTGGAAAGATGTTCCAGCGGTATCAAAAACATAAAATCTTCGCAAATAGGTTTTTTCTTCAAATGTAAATTAGTACTTTTGAAGCATTAATTTATGATTTTATGAGTGTTACTAAACATAACTGGACGAAAGAAGAAATAATTGACATCTACAACAAACCTTTAATGGAATTGTTATATGATGCTGCATCAATACATAGAGAATACCACGATCCGAATACGGTTCAGGTTTCTACGCTTTTATCAATCAAAACAGGGGGTTGCCCAGAAGATTGTGGCTATTGTCCACAAGCTGCACGTTATCATACCAATGTAGAAGGAAACGATTTAATGTCTGTTTCTCAAGTGAAAGCACAAGCTTTACGTGCTAAATCTTCTGGATCTTCTAGAGTTTGTATGGGAGCCGCTTGGAGAAATGTAAAAGACGGACCCGAATTTGATCAAGTGTTAGAAATGGTTCGTACGATTAATAAGTTAGATATGGAAGTATGTTGTACCTTAGGTATGATTACTGAAAATCAAGCGCACCGTTTAGCAGAAGCTGGTTTGTATGCTTACAATCACAATTTAGATTCTTCAGAAGAATATTATAAAGAAGTCATTTCAACTCGTGGTTTTGAAGACCGTTTGGAAACTATCGAAAACGTTCGTAAAACAAATGTAACAGTTTGTAGTGGTGGAATTATCGGAATGGGAGAAAGTATTGAAGA
>CAZULO010000084.1:2135-12700 GCA_964621245.1 uncultured Flavobacterium sp. | reverse complement strand
AAAAAATAAATTTAAACTTATTATTACGAATAGTATGGCAGCAGATCAATATCAAAATGATGATGAAAGAATCCAAGATAAATTAAAACAAAAAACTTGGAACGAAATTAGAGCAAACGATTCTTGGGCAATTTTTAAAATTATGTCGGAATTTGTAAATGGATACGAAACTATGGGTCGAATTGGTCCTTGTGTATCTATTTTTGGATCGGCAAGAACAAAACCAGAAGATAAATATTACTTACTAGCAGAAAAAATTGCCTATAAAATTTCTAAAGCTGGTTACGGTGTCATTACTGGTGGTGGACCTGGAATTATGGAAGCAGGTAATAAAGGAGCACATCATGGTGGCGGAACTTCTGTAGGTTTAAATATTGAATTACCTTTCGAACAACATTACAATCCATATATCGACAGAGATAAAAACTTAAATTTCGATTACTTTTTTGTTAGAAAAGTAATGTTTGTAAAGTATTCTCAAGGGTTTGTAGTAATGCCAGGAGGATTTGGAACCTTAGACGAAATGTTCGAAGCGATTACGCTTATTCAAACTAAAAAAATTGCCAAATTCCCAATTATCTTAGTAGGAACAGAATTCTGGACTGGTTTAATGGATTGGATAAAAGAGGTAATTATTGATAAATTCAAGAATGCGTCTCCAGAAGATTTAAATTTATTCAAAATTGTAGATCATGAAGATGAGGTGGTTGAGGTTTTAGATACTTTCTACAAAAAGTACGAATTATCTCCAAACTTCTAATTCAAAATTTAATATATTAAAAAAGTCTCATTTTGTTAAAATGGGACTTTTTTAATTTAACTTATAAGACACTCCTATATTAGCATTTAAAAATTTACCAAAAGCCAAAGCACTTACAACATTAAAATCTTTCAAAGTATAAGAAACAGCAATTTCACCTATGTAATTGGTTTTTCTTTTCTGTATCGTATCTAACAATTGATTGATTATTTGCTGAACAGGTAACGTGTTTTCGATAGCTCCTTTTTCTCCACTTACCACATAATTAAAAGTACTAGTATTGAGAATAAAACTCCCTAGAATTTCAAAATTTTTAATCTCTTTTGACGCACTAAGTTGATAATGATAGGTAGCAACAATTCCGTTTAAATTGTTTATACCTAAATTTCCATAAGATGTATTTACATCTAAGAAATCAAAATTTATATCTTCAATAGAATAAAAAGACATCGCGGCAATATGTACTTGTTTTTGAGCTAAAGAAGGAAAATATTGACTCAAATTGTGTTTCAATCCGAAGCCATACACTTGATAGTCTCCTCGTTTTAAGTCTGTTTTAGTTGAAAAACGTCCAACAATTTCAAAACCTTTTGGCAAAGCAAATGAAAGATCTAAATAAGGATAAAAAATAGTTTCTCTATTAATACCTTTAGGTGTTTTAAGTCGGACTTCTTGTCCATCTAAATCTCCTACTAACGTCACAGAATTATCATTCCCAAGTGCAGTAGGAACATCCGCAGAAGTAGCCGTTCCGTCTAATTTAAAAAATTTAAAATCCGAATTTTGAATTTTAAAACTTCTATCCGATTGCGGTACTACGAACAAATTTCCATGTAAACCTAAATTCAGTTGCCACTTTTTTTTCTTTTTGGCTGAATTCATCCAACCAGAAGAGGCTTGATATACCGCTCCATCAGTAGCTGGAATCAAATACTGTTTAGAATACAAAAGGGCATCTTCAAGAAGATACCCTATTTGTTGAAATTGTGTAGCTGTTTGCGCTTTTACAAAACTCATAGAAAATATAAAAGCGGCAGAAAAGAACAACTTATGTTTCATAAATTATACGTCAATTTTTGCGTAAGCTGCATTTTTCTCAATAAATTCTCTACGAGGTGGAACTTCATCACCCATTAACATAGAGAAAACACGATCTGCTTCACCTAGATTATCAATTGTTACTTGACGGAACGTACGGTATTCCGGATTTAATGTAGTTTCCCACAATTGTTCCGCATTCATCTCTCCCAAACCTTTATAACGTTGTATACTTGTACCGCCACCTAATTCTAATGATATTCTGTCTCGTTGGTCGTCGTTCCAAGCATATTGTTTTTTATTTCCTTTTTTAACTTGATATAACGGAGGTTGTGCGATATAAACATGTCCACCTTCAATCAATTCTTTCATAAAACGGAAAAAGAAAGTTAAAATTAAAGTAGAAATATGCGAACCATCCACATCGGCATCACACATAATCACTACTTTATGATAACGTAATTTCGATAAATTTAAGGCTTTACTATCTTCTTCAGTTCCAACTGTTACCCCTAATGCGGTAAAAATATTTCGAATCTCTTCATTTTCGAATACTTTATGTTGCATGGCTTTTTCAACATTCAAAATTTTACCTCTTAACGGTAAAATCGCTTGAAAAAAACGGTCTCGACCTTGTTTAGCTGTTCCACCTGCAGAATCTCCCTCAACAAGGAAAATTTCACATTTCGCTGGATCTTGTTCTGAACAATCTGATAATTTTCCTGGTAATCCACCACCGCCCATTACGGTTTTACGTTGTACCATTTCACGCGCTTTTTTGGCAGCGTGACGGGCTTGAGCCGCTAAAATAACTTTCTGAACAATCGTTTTGGCGTCATTAGGATTTTCTTCCAAATAGTTTTCTAACATTTCTGCAACAGCTTGCGAAACTGGTGAAACTACTTCTCTCTTTCCTAATTTACTTTTAGTTTGACCTTCAAATTGTGGTTCTTGAATTTTTACAGAGATGATGGCTGTTAATCCTTCACGGAAATCATCCCCAGCAATTTCAAATTTCAATTTATCTAATAAACCAGAAGCATCAGCATATTTTTTTAACGTACGAGTTAATCCCATACGGAAACCTTGTAAATGCGTTCCTCCTTCGTGTGTGTTGATATTATTTACGTAAGAAAAAATATTTTCTGTATAAGACGTATTATAAATTAAAGCTACCTCAACAGGAATATCACCTTTATCATTTTCCATGCTAATCACATGAGAAATAATTGGTTCTCTGTTTCCGTCTAAAAACTTAATGAACTCTTTTAAACCTTCTTTTGAGTGAAATGTTTCAACAGGTTGACTTCCATCTTCTGCTAAATGTCTTTTGTCTGTTAATGTGATGGTAATTCCTTTATTTAAGAAAGACAATTCACGTAAACGAGCCGCTAAAGTATCGTAAGAATATTCTAAAGTTTGCGTAAAAATAGTCGCATCAGGTTTGAAAGTAACAATTGTTCCTCTTTTATCTGTTGTCCCGATTTGTTTAACTGGATATAAACTTTTTCCTTTTTCGTATTCTTGTTCATAGATTTTACCATCTCTGTGAACGGTAGCACGTAAATGATCAGAAAGTGCATTTACACAAGAAACTCCAACTCCGTGAAGACCTCCAGAAACTTTATATGAATCTTTATCAAACTTTCCTCCTGCTCCAATTTTAGTCATTACCACTTCTAAAGCAGAAATTCCTTCTTTTTTGTGAATATCAACTGGAATACCACGACCATTATCTTCAACTGTAATCGAATTATCTTCGTTTATAGCTACATAAATTGTATCGCAATGTCCTGCTAATGCCTCATCAATAGAGTTATCTACAACTTCATAAACTAAATGGTGTAATCCACGAACTCCAGTATCTCCAATATACATGGAAGGACGCATTCTTACATGCTCCATTCCTTCTAATGCCTGAATACTATCCGCTGAATAACTGCCTTTTTTATTTTCTTCACTCATAATACTTGTTCTAAATAAACTGTTTTATACCAACAAATATAACCATTTGCTCAAAAAAAAGAAAGCAAACAAAATGGGTTCGTTATTAAGTTATCAACAATTGTTAATTTTAAAATAATGTCTGAAACCGTCTAAAAACAGTCTTAAATCAAAAGGCAACTAAAATAAACAACTACTGAAAAAATCAAAAATAAATACTAGCTTAAATCTTAAAAAAACGCCATATTTTTTTTAAATTAAAAGAGACGATTTTGGTTTAAAACAGTAGAAATGAAAAAAAAGAGTATCAAAATAATTTTCAATACCCTTTCTCTAACAAACAAACAATATGATAACTTATGCTTTTTCCGTTTCAGTAGCCAAAAGCACATCTGCTTTAACGTGAGCTGCGTTGGCTCTTCCACTTGGATCTTGATTTTCTTGCCATTTCGGAATCCATTTTCTAACCGTTTCTGCCGCGCTAGCTTGCGGATAGAATTTATGGAAAATACGTCTATAAAAAAAGGCTTCTTTTGTCGTTGGTGTATTGTATGGAAATTGTTGAGCTGCTAATTCAAAATCAGCATCTGACACTTGAGCCGTACAATATTCAATTAAAGTATCAATCCAATTGTACCCCACCCCGTCTGAAAATTGTTCTTTTTGTCTCCACAAAACTTCCTCTGGTAAATAAGGCTGTTCTGGCGTATCGAATGCTTTTCTTAATATATATTTTTCAATTCCCTTATATGTTTTGGGCTGTTTTTCTTCTGGTAAAATGGCCATTGCAACTTCTAAAAATTCTTTATCTAAGAAAGGAACTCTGGCCTCTAATCCATGAGCCATTGTTGATTTATCTGCACGTAATAAATCGGCCGTAAATAATTTTTGAACTCTATCAATAGTTTCTTGTTGGAATTCGGCAGCACTTGGTGCATTTCTAAAATACAAATATCCACCAAAAACCTCATCTGCACCTTCACCTGATAAAACCATTTTAATACCCTGTTCAGTAATCGCTTTAGATAAAAAGTACATAGGCGTACTGGCACGAATTGAAGTCACATCATAGGTTTCTAAATGCCAAATTAATTTTTCTAAAATCTCGATTCCTTGTTGGATGGTGAAATGAATTTCGTGATGTTCTGTACCAATAAATTCAGCTACTTTACGAGCTGCTTTAGTATCTGGTGAATCCGCATCTAAACCTATAGAAAACGAGTGAATTTTTTGTCCTGTTTCAGCCAGTAATCGACAAGCAATTGAAGAGGTTAAAGAGGAATCCAAACCTCCAGAAAGCAATACACCAAATGGAACATCAGCCATTAAACGTTTTTTTACAGCCGCAGTTAGCGAAATTCTGATAGCTTCATAATCTACTGGTTGAATTGCCTTTGATGCATCTTCCCATTGCGGTTGATAATACTTTACAAAACCTGTTTTTTCTGTATAGATATGTCCAGGAGGAAAAGTTGAAAACGTTACACATTGATCGGCAATCGCCTTCATTTCTGAAGAAAAATATTTTCTTCCACGTTCGTCAATACCATAATATAAAGGTTTAATTCCTAATGGATCACGAGCAGCAATATAATCGTCACCATCTATCACTACAAATGCAAACATTCCATCTAATAAATTGCAAAATTCATAGCCAAACTCTTCATATAAATGAACAATAACTTCTGAATCGGAAGTGGTTCTAAATGTATGATTTTGTAATACGGTATCACGTAAATATTGGTGATTGTAAATTTCACCATTATGAATCATCCAGGCTGTAGAAGTTCCTTGAATAGGTTGTTTTCCTGTATGTAAATCTACAATTGACAATCGTTCATGTGCTAAAAAATGGCCTTTTTCAGTGATATGAATGTCACTTTCATCGGGACCGCGATGACTCATTCTTTTTGATAATTGTTGTACAAGTTCTTGATCTTTACCTTGACCTATAATGGCTAATATTCCACACATAATTTCTCTTTTATATTTAAATCTTAAAGCAAAATTGAGTAATAAAGTTTAACTATAAAACAAAATAGATGATTCTGGTTAACAAATTAAACAAAAAACACCTAATTTAAGCTAAATTTAAATTTTTAATGAATAAAAAAAGAGTTTTACTTGATAATTTTAATTAGAAGAAACTAAAGGGTTTTATAAACTATTAAAAAATAGTTACGATTTGGTAGGACACATTATTGACAAGAAATTCATCATCAATAGATTTTCCCATAAGCTGAAGTCCCAAAGGCGATTGTGGAGAAATAGCAAAAACTGCTTGATTATCGACTGTGATTTTAGGTAACGCAGTACTTACCAATACAGTTAGATGATTTGTTTTGACCAAACTTCCTAAAACAACCTTATTTGATACTTGCGTGATATCCAATTTAGATAAAATGGCTTTTTGTTCGAGAGCTTCTTTTAGTTTATTGGCAATTTTTTCTTGTTCAATATGTAATTTTGATAACGTAGTTTCGTGTTTATCACCTGCGGAGGATTTCGCATCATTTTGTGCATCTTCAGTTAAAGAAGCAATTAAATCTTGATAAATATCAATTTTATCTTGCAATAAAACTTGGTATTGAGAAAGTATATTTTGTTTAAAGTGTGGCATAGTTTGGCGAAGCAAATTAAATATATTCTATTTTTGAATACTTTGTAGTTCAAAATTCAAAGGTAAGGTATTTCCAACTTTTTGTTGTCCAATATCGCCTCCAAAAACAATTTGATCTTTATGAGAATTATTTCCAAAAGAATCAATAAGAAATGTCTCTGTTTTAAATACCACTCGAGATTGTTTGTTTTTATTATATAATAGATTAAAATCGGCATAAAAACCATCCATTGTAACGCTACCTAAATATAATTCTGGTTTATTTGTAGCCTCTACTTTTATTTCAAATAAATCATTTTTTTTCAAAACTTTAAAATAATTATCGGGATTTACACTAAATCTACCTTCATACAAAATAAAAGTTTTGGTAGACCAAGTAGTATCAATAATGGTTTTAAAAAAATGCATTGCTGAACCTTTGTAAACATCTATCCTGTTTTTTAAGATTTTTTCATCTGCACCCCAATCGGTATATTTAGCAGATCCTAAATACATACTTTGTACAGTATATGCTGATTTTATCGTTTTAAAATTAAATTTAACGTAAAACGCTTCTAAATCAAAATCAATCGTATAGCCTAATAAAGGATTTTCTACTTTAATTGGAACATTTGAGGTTGCTGTAAATAGAAAGGTATCTAAATCATAACTAAAATCGATATCTTCTTCATTTAGTATTCTACAAGCATTTCCATATTTTGTTATTCCTAAAAACTGATCTCTAAACAACTTTAATTTTTGTTTTCTCGTGAAACCATCTTTTACAATTACAACTGTTTCTATTTCATTTGTTTTCGGAATTAAAACAAAAGAATAAAAATCTTTTTCATAAGGATTTGTAAGAATGATGTCTTCATACCCTAAAAACCTAACAATTAATAAGGTATTATACTTATTTGTTGCAGCAATTTCAAAAAAGCCTTTTTCATCCGATTGGGTTCCAATAGTAGTGCCGTCTAAATAAATAGAGGCTCCTGCAATAGCTTCATTATTAGTGTTTGTTATTTTTCCTTTAATGTTTTGAGATAAAACAAATAGAGGAAACAAGAATAGGATTAAAATTTTATTCACTTCATTATTTTTTTTAATGATTTCAATTTCGTTAAATATTTGAGATGCTTTCAGCATGACAAACTTTCCGGATAAAGCTTTATAAAAAACTTTGTAAGATTAGTTTAAACTTTTAATTCTTTAAGATAAAATTAAAAATCAAACTTATAACTTGCACCGGCTAAAACTTGCACACCTTGTACTGGAAAATTAGCCCAACGAGTGTATTTTTGATTTGCTAAATTGTTCCCTTTTGCAAAGAAAGTCAGTCTTTTATTGTATTTATAACCTACGTGAGCATTTAAATCGAAATAACTGTCTAATGTCACTTTTTGTGCACCAAAAGTTGGAATTACCATGGTTTTATCTTGAATCGTCACCACATCCATTCTTTCTCCCACAAAAAATAATTGCATGCCACCATACCATTTTTCTGTAAAATCAATAGTTAAGGTTGATTCTATCTTTAATTGAGGTAAATTCCATGCTTCTTGCAAGTTAGATACTTTAAAAGTATTATAAGTTCCGCTTAACGCGAATGAAGTTTTCTTAGAAAAATCGGCTTTAATTTCACCGAAAAAACTAAATGTATTTAAATTATCGTACACAACGTTATAGGAATTTCCATAGTGATATCCTTGTTTTTCAATAATTGTTGGGTCGTAAACATTCGAAACAAAAAAGGGTTTATTTTTTTCATTATTGATACCACCACGAACATTGAAAGAAACTGCATTCGCTAATTTTCCTTTCATTCCCACATATAAATCAAATGAATTATCAGTTGGTGTTACAAATAAAGTTGGCGATACAAACGGATTATCATCTACAAATTCAGCATACGAATTTTGTTTTAGATTTCCTTCTGCACCAGCATAAGCAATCATTAAATCGCCTACCAAACGATAAGATGCTTTTACATTTGGATATACGAAGATTTTGCCATCAGAAGCGCCATTAAATTTATTTGTGGTATAAAACACACCTGCTCCTAAATGAATAGATAGATCATCTTGTTGGTATAAGAAACTGGGTTTGGTTCCAAAAATTAGATTGCTATTTTTCATTTCATTTAAATTCTGGATATCTTTTTTGAAATTTCCACCTACATAATCTAACACAAATGAAGCTTTGATTTTACTGTCCATAATATCAAAATCGAAAGCAGGTTTTACAAAAAATCTATTTTCACCAGAACCATATTTATCAGAAAAACGTTTAAATTGAAGTGTAGCATCTGAAAACAAACCTTCGTTAAATTCCAATCTTCCGCCAAGTGAAATGGTATTATAATTTTGCTGTGCTGAAATTGCATTTATAGTTGCTGCATCAAATAAGATATTTTCAGTTGGTAAGCCGTACCAATTAATTACTTGGTTTTTCACTCCTAAATCGACATTCCAATTGCTGTCTTTGGTTCTGCTTCCGTAAGTAAAATCTAAACCTGTTGTAAAATATTTATCATCTAAAGCAACCTCTTTTATACCACCTTGAGACGACAAATGGCGAAGTAAACCGCCTACATAATCTGTTTTATTTAATTGATGAGCTAAAAATAATTCAGCGTTAACTGTTCCATAATTTCCTGCTCCAAGAGAAACATAATTGGAAAATCCTTTTTCAAGTACTTCTTTATCCACATCAGCTGCTTTTCCTTTAGAAGGTACAAAAGTAGAAGCCACAGGAAATGAAAAGATTTGATATTTGATAGGGATTTTTGGTTCTATAATTTCCTCTTCTACTGTTGGCGTTTGTTTTACTTTAAAGGCATCAGAAATAGTTGGCGTATAAGGCTTTACAATATTAACAACTTCACTTCCAATATTTTCATCTTTCTTTTGAGAAAAACTTACTTGAATAGCTGTTATGGCAATAATACTAAAAATTACTTTTTTCATGTTTTATATTTTTAACCGCAAAGACCACAAAGATTTTCGCAAGGTTCACAATGTTTTTTTATTAATTGAGTTTAATTTATTTCTAAAACCTCTTCCATCCATTTTATACAAAGTTGGTTATCCATAATTGACCATGAATGAGGATTTTTAGAACCGTCTAACTTTACTCCTTTTCCATGACTTACGATTACTTTTGCATTTTTGTTTCCCATAATTTTGAGCTGATTTATCATTGAAACTATATCAATTCCATTCCAATCATATAAATCTCTACTTCTTTCATTTATTAGCCAATCTGTGTCCAAATCTGTAAACATCAATAAAGGCATATTTTTTAAATACTTTGCATTTCCACCTTCAACTGCTCCATAAGAATAAATAGAATTTTCTATATATTTCTTGCTAAATTTGTCTGGAGAACCCCCATATTTTGCATCATAATTATTTTTTATCCAATTTGCTTCATTTAAGGCAGCTTCATTGTTATTTCTTGCCATTTCTCTTTCGCAATATTTGTAAAATCTAGCCTCATCTAACGGAGCATCTAAGGCAAAAATACCTTTCGGAATTAAATAAAAACTATCCGGATTTTTTACAGCCTTTTCAGCATAAGTTAATGCTAAAATTGCGCCATTTGATAACCCGCCAATAATAAAATTATCTTTTGAAACTTTATATTTGATAACTATTTCATGAAATATTTTATCCAAAATTCTAAATGCTTCATCCTTTGAATCTGTTCCCCAATTTATGGAAGGCACAACAACCAAAATATCCTTTTTTACTGCTAATTTATGTAACTCAATTTGACGTAACGTATTTTCAAGTAGTTCTCCACCAGAAGGTAAAATCACTAAAACACCTTTTACCTTATTTTTTGGAACAAATTTATAATAGAATATTTCACTACTATCCTGGTCATTTACATACAATTCCGATGTATCAGTACTTGATATAGCAACTCTTTCAAATTCTTGAGTTTTACAAGAAAATAAAATCAATACTAAAAATGACACAACAAGTTTATTCATGTTTTATATTTTTAACCGCAAAGAACACAAAGGTTTTCGCAAGGTTCGCAATGTTTTTTGTCGCTTTTTACTCTAATATCTACCAAAACAAATTTAGAATAACAAGCGATGAATCAAATTTCTACATTTAAATTGGCTCTTTTTACTTGGCTCTTTTTACTTGGCTCTTATTTCGTAACTGACGAATTCGTTTTGGCTTCTTCCGCTTTAATTCTATCTAACTC
>CAZULO010000084.1:0-2035 GCA_964621245.1 uncultured Flavobacterium sp. | reverse complement strand
ATTTTTTGTAATTTAGCATAGGCTTCTTTTGCTTTAGCGTCATTATTTGTTTTTATGGCAGAACGAGCAATAATAATTTGAGCATCACTTTTAATCTTATTATCCATTTTTGGATTCTTCAATACTTTTTCCGAATAGCTTTCTGAATTGGTAAAATCTTGTTTTTCGTAATAACATTTCATTAAATTAGCTTGTGCGAAAGTAGTATTTTGAGGATATTCGGCATCCGTTTCTAAACGTTTTAAAACCGGAATAGCTAAATCACAATTCTTTTCTTTCAAATGAATTTCTGATAAGCGAACTAAAGCTTGTTCAGTAAATTCATTTCGGGCTTGACCAATTACATAATCGTAATGTGGAATTGCATTTTTCTCTAATTTATCGGCAAAATATAATTGAGCTAAGTAAAAATGAGCTTTCAAAATATGTAATCCTTTTGGAAACTGCGCCAAATATCCAGTAAAACCTTCAATTGCTTTCTTAGGATTATTGTCTAAATACTGATTTTCAACAGATTCATATGTATCGTCGTCTAATTCAGCATCTGTAATTTCCACAAAAGAAAGTGTTTTAACCCAACTCGTATATTCCGACATCGTTCCATTTGCTTTATAAATGCTTTTTGCCGTAGCAACAGCTTCTAAAGATTCTGGAGAATTCGGAAATTCTGCCACTACTTTTTTAAATTTTAAAATAGCAGCATCATCTTTGTCCGTATTGTAGTAAACTAAACCTTGCTTTAAAATCGATTTCGAAACATACGAACTATTTTTATGGTTTTTTATCAACAGTTCAAAAGTAGCAATCGCTTTCTCATTTTGTGCTTCAGCCGTATAAGTATTGGCTAATTCATATAACGCGTCATCTAAATATTGTGACGTTTTATATGTGGCTACAAACTTATTTAAATCTTCAATTTTCTTTTCATTTTTATTTACAAATCCGTAACTCATTCCTTTTTGAAAAGCGGCATAATCTGCATCTACACATTTCAATTCAATGGCTTTATTATACGCATCCATTGCAGGCCAGTATTTAGAGGAAATATAATTGCAATCTGCCAGACGTAAATAAGCATCCGAAATTCGATTAGTATCCTCTTTTGCTTGAGCGATATAAGCATTGAAAAACGGTGTAGCATTTTCATATTGTTTAATTTTGAAATAAGCATAAGCTAAATTATAATTTACGGTTTTATATTCTGCCGTTTGATTTGCCGAAGGATTATTTAAAAACTGTTTATAGGTTAAAATGGCTTCTGAAAACTGATCCAAACTATACTCACATTCTCCTTTCCAAAACGTTGCACGCGCTGTAATTTTAGCATCTTTATTTTCACTTAATGATTTTTTAAATAATACATAAGCGTCTTGATAATTGCCATCTGTATAAACTTCTAAACCTCTGTAAAACGTTACTTTTTGATAGGCTGCTTTGTTTTCTGGAGACTTGTTTTTTTCTAGTAAAACCAATGCTTCAGTATAATTTTTTGAAGTGATAAAAGAATTAATTAATAAAGATTTTAATTCTTGATTATTGGGATTTGAAGGATATTTATCCATGAAACCTTTTAAAATTTCAGGAGTAGAAACATAAGGATTTCCAATTTCATAACTCAATTTCGTGTAATTCAAAGCTGCATCTTCTTGAATTTTTGTATCATAAGTCATTTCAGAAGCTGTTTTGAACGCATTTAAAGCTTCTTGCTTTTTGTCTGTATTCAAGTAACTTTCTGCTAAATGATAATACGCATTTTGAGCTACAAAATCGTTTCCATCAATAATTTTATTAAATTGCGAAATGGCTTTTTCATATTCTTTTTGTTGGTAAAACGCATAACCTAATTGGTAATAATCCGTATTGGTCCATTTTCCATTTTTACCTCTGTAAGCCTGTAAATAAGGTAATGCTTTGTCGTATTTTTTTAAATTGAAATAACTTTCTCCAATAATTTTAGACAATTCACTTTTTTCTAAAGCTGTAGATTTTTTTAATTGTGGTTCTCCTAAGTCGATAGCTTTTTGAAAATTTCCTA
>CAZULO010000083.1:0-12745 GCA_964621245.1 uncultured Flavobacterium sp. | reverse complement strand
ACTCGGCTAACCCCTTTAAGTTGTTCATTAATTTCGTGCGTAAAATTGATATTCAAACTATCGGCTAATTTTTTCCATGCCAAAAAATGAAATTTGGCTGTGTCAACAATTACGCCGTCTAAATCGAATATAAAAGCTTTTTTATTCATTTCTTTATTTTTAACCTGAAATTGCATTTTTGTCTGTAATAAACAAATTACATAAACCTGCAATAATTAATGAAATTCCAGCTAACAGCATGGCATTGATATGTGCTTCTCCAATAAGTTTATACAGAAAATTAATTCCTCCTAAAGCCGCAATAATTTGTGGAATTACAATAAACATATTGAACAATCCCATCATCATACCCATCTTATTCGGATTAACAGAACTAGATAACATGGCATAGGGCATAGAGAGAATACTTCCCCAAGAAAAACCAATAAGTATAAAAGCATACAATAAAGTTTCAGGAGTGGCATAAAACATATAGATAAATCCTAAACCACCAAGAACTAAAGAAGTCATGTGGATGAATTTTCTATTGATTTTATTTTTCATGGTATAAAACGTTAATAGTAAAGCAAAAGCCATAGAAGATAAACCATAAATTCCAGTTGCAGATCCGACTAAATCGGCTGCATTATTATAAACTTTATCTTTTGCTTTGTATTCTTTTTCTTTTTCTGCATTCAGATATATAATTTCCTTTTTAGCGTTTACTAACGGTTCTTCTGCAGCATTGAGTTTAGCATACAACTTAATATCTGGTTTTGGAGAATGAAACACATGTTCTGTTAAAGCTGGCATCGATAAGCTCCACATTGTAAAAAAGGCAAACCAACTGAAAAACTGAATTAATCCTAGTTTTTTCATAGTGGAAGGCATTTCTTTCAGACTAAGTAGTAAATCTGGAATAAAACGAGAGGCTTTCTTTTCTTGAAGAAACTGTTCTAAATTTTCGGGAGGTGTTTCTTTAGTAGTAAAAATGGTAAAGAGAATACTAGTTAAGAATACGAAAGCTCCGATAGAAAAAGCTACAATAACAGAATCGGGAATAATTCCGGCGTTAGCTTCATTAGAAATACCTAATTGATTTACCAACCATGGTAAGTTACTAGCAATCCATGTTCCAATACCAATAATTAGCGTTTGAATTACAAAACCATTTGAGCGTTGTGTTTCTGGTAATTTATCTGCAACTAAAGCACGGAAAGGCTCCATACTTATGTTGATTGATGAATCTAACACCCATAACAAACCTGCTGCAATCCAAAGTGCAGGAGAATGAGGCATAAAAAACAGGGTAATTGAAGCTATAATTGCT
The DNA here is from genome assembly GCA_964621245.1 of uncultured Flavobacterium sp. Lineage (GTDB taxonomy): Bacteria > Bacteroidota > Bacteroidia > Flavobacteriales > Flavobacteriaceae > Flavobacterium. The sequence continues at coordinate 11,436 of CAZULO010000083.1, read as the reverse complement.
CCAATAAGAAAGAATGGTTTTCTCCTTCCGTATTTAGGACTCCATGTATTATCAGACAAATATCCTACAATAGGTTGCACCAATAAACCAGTTAAAGGTGCGGCAATCCATAATCCGGGAATGTCATCTACGGCAGCACCAAGAGTTTGAAAAATTCTGGACATAAAGCCGCCTTGTAAGGCAAAACCAAACTGTATCCCTAAGAAACCGAAACTCATGTTCCAAATTTCCCAGAAACTTAACTTACGCTTTTCCATTTATCGTAATTAGTTGTTAATACTACGATAAGCGTTTTTTACATGCTTATCAAAACTATACTTAATTTTTGAAGTGAAATATAAGCTTTGATTGACACAAATTAAAGTAAATTATTTTGAATTATCTAAAAATAATTTTTAAAAAACACACAAAATAACCTTTATTTCCTAATTCAATGTTTTGATTTTTAGTGTTTTACAAAAAACTATTACGTTTTCGTAGATTCTCTAAAAATCAATTCAGTCTCGATGATTTCGGTAGTATATTGTTCGTCATCTTCTTCTTTTTCTAGTCTTTCAATCAGCATTTTAGCTGCTTTTTGTCCCATTTTTATTCCATTCTGACTTACAGTAGTAATGGTTGGCGTAGAAAATTGAGAAATAATTCCATCTGTAAAACCAATAACCGCAATATCGTTTGGCACATTTTTACCTATTTTATTAATCGCTTTAATAGCAGTAACGGCGAATAATTCATTCACAGCAAAAACAGCATCAATATCGTTATTTGTCAATAAATCAACAATTTGATCTTGGCAATTTTCAATATCTTCAATCTTAAGAATTAGGTTTTCATTAGGTTGTATGTTATAGTCCGCTAAAGATTTTAGATAACCTTCTGTCCTAAGTTTTCCTACACTTACATAATCCACTGTTGTGAGTAAGGCAATATTTTTATAATTATTTATGATAAAGAACTCTGTAGCGTTGTATGCTGCTAACTGATCATCAATGATTACTTTATCACAAAATACATCATTGGTAATTCTATCAAACAACACTACTGGCATGCCTTGATTGATGACTTCTTCTAAATGGTGAAAATCTTTTTTTAATTGGGTTTCTTTAGATAGGGACATGATAAAACCATCTGTACTTCCACTGGCTAACATTTCTAAGTTAATTACTTCTTTATCAAAAGATTCATCTGAAAGTGTAACGATAACATTATACCCGTAGTCATTGGCTACATGTTCAATACCGCTAATAACGGTAGCAAAAAAATGGTGTACAATTTCTGGAATAATAATTCCGATAGTTTTAGTTTTCTTGTTTTTTAAACTAAGGGCAATATTATTCGGCTTATAATTGTACATTTTAGCAAAGGCTTTCACTTTCATTCGGGTTTCTTCGCTAATTTCGTGACTATCACGTAAAGACTTCGAAACCGTTGAGATGGAAATATCCAATTCTTTAGCAATTTGTTTTAATGTTACCTTTCTTCTCATTACAATTGAGTATAAATATGTTTTCGGCTACAAGTTACATTATTTTTACCAATTGTATTTATTAGCCATCACTTTACCTATTACGAATGCTGTATTTTTAAGTAGAAAAAAATATTCATCCCATAATTATATCACTAAAAACATGTAAAAAAAATAAAGTTTTCAACACGAAAACGTTTTCGTGAGGGTTTAATTTTTGTTTAAGTTTGATTAATGAAATTTTTACATAAATTTAACTTTTGAAGTGAATATATAAGCAACTAAAACTGACTATTAATTTAAACAAATTGTATGAAAACAATGCTAAAAAAATTACTGTTTTTTATGCTCATTTTACCCTTTAGTGTGTTAGCACAAAACACGCTTAAAGGTAAGGTTATTGATGCATCAAGCAATCAAGCTATGCCGGGTGTTTCAGTAACCATTGCAGGAACAACCTCAGGAACTTTTACGAGTTATGACGGAAGTTTCACTTTATCAAAAGTTAACTTAGGAGACACGGTTTCTTTTTCTTTTTTAGGATACAAAACAGAATCCGTTACGTATAGTAATCAAGACAACTTAACGATTTCTTTACAACAAGATGGACAAGGAATTGAAGAAGTAGTAGTTGTTGGATATGGTAAAGTAAAGAAAAAAGATGCTACAGGTTCTGTAACTCAAATTTCTTCAAAAGATTTTAACAAAGGCGCAACGCCTACAGTTGAAAATTTATTAAATGGTAGAGTGGCCGGTTTACAAATTAACACTGGTGGTGGACCAGCAAGTGGCTCAGCAATTAGAATTCGAGGTGGATCTTCTATTACTGCTGTAAATGATCCTCTTATAGTTGTAGACGGTTTGCCAATTTCAAATGAATCTCCATCTGGATCAAGAAACTATTTAGCTACTTTAGATCCAAATACCATTGAATCTGTAACCGTATTAAAAGACGCGTCAGCAACAGCCATTTACGGATCAAGAGCTTCAAATGGAGTAATTATTGTAACTACAAAAAAAGGAGGCAAACAACTTAAAGTAGATTATAATTTTCAATACGGAAGTGGTAAACACTACAGAAAAATTGATGTCTTAAGTTCTAGTGAATTTATTGATAAAATTGCACAATATTATCCAGATGAATTAGATAATATTGGGGTATCTTCTGGTTTAGCAGATGATCCTTCTACTCCAAATATCAATGAAAGCAGAACGATATACAATACGGATTGGCAAGAGGAAATATTTAAAAGAACAGATTATGTTTCTAATAATATCAACTTAAGTGGTAGTTTATTTGATGCCATTCCGACACGTTTAAGTATTGGTAACACCTATCAAGAAGGTTTAATTATTACTGATAAATTTAACAGAAACTCAGCTAGTTTAAACTTAAGCCCAAGCTTATTTAAGGACCATTTGAAATTAACTTTAAATACTAGTCTATCCAACGAAAAAAATAGTTTTGCGAGAACTCCAATTGGAAGTGCCATTCGTTTTGATCCTACAAAACCAGTATATGATATCAATTCACCATGGGGTGGTTTTTATGAATATACAAACGCAAGTGGCGATTTAACAGCTTTAGCTCCAAGAAATCCAGTTGCAGAAATTCTTCAAAGCACTAGTACGAGTAAAGTAAATCGTATATTAGGAAATTTCCAAATAGATTATAAATTTCATTTTTTACCAGAGTTAAGAGCAGTAGTGAACTTAGGATACGACGAATCTAAAGGACAAGGTAACCCAAGAGTAGCTAAAAACTCAGCTGTTTCAGATGGAAATGGGGGAAATAAATTAATAGATAAATACGGTGAAAGTTCGTCTTACTCTTCAGCATTTGTAAATAAACTTTTAGATGGATATTTAGTTTACAATAAAGAATTCGGAAAACTTGATCTAGAAGCTACCGCTGGATATTCTTATCAAAAATTCATAGAAGAGAGATACAATTCAGGTAACATATTAAATCCAACAGGAGATTTTTCAGATTTAGAAAGCACAACAGATAGAATATTAATAGGTTTCTTTGGAAGAACTAATCTAACTTATAATGATAAATATTTATTAACGCTGACCTACCGTAGAGATGGAACATCGGTTTTTTCTAAAGAAAATCAGTTTGGAAATTTCCCAGCAGTTTCATTTGCTTGGAAATTAAATAATGAGTTTTTTAAAGACAATAAAACCATTTCTGATTTAAAATTGAGAGCTGGTTGGGGAATTACTGGTCAACAAGATTTAGGTAGAGGTCGTAGAGATTACTACCAATCAAAATATACAACCGGAACACCTGGTTCGCAATATGTTTTTGGAACCTCACCTATTACCGTTGGTTTACCAAGAGACTACAACCCAAACTTAAAATGGGAGGAAACTACTACCTATAATGCAGGTGTTGATTATGGATTATTCAACAATAGAATTTCTGGTTCTGTAGAAGGGTATTATAAACTTTCTGAAGATTTATTATTTGAAGCACCATTTGCTGATGGTTCAAACTTTTCAAATAATGGACCACAAAACATTGGTAGTCTAGACATTAAAGGTTTAGAATTTACCTTGAATGCAGAAATTATTAAAAAAGATAAGTTTAATTGGAATGTGAACTTTAATGCTTCTAAATTTGAAAGAAGAATTAAAGAATTAAAAACTGTTAACTTCACTCCTACTGGAGGAATTGGAGGAGGAACTGGAGGAAACATTCAAGTTTTTGCGGAAGGTTGGACACCAAACTCTTTCTACGTTTACAAACAACTTTATAATGCAGATGGATCTCCTATCGAAGGTGCCTTTGCGGATTTAAACGGAGATAACATTATCAATGGGAATGATAAATACATCTATAAAAATACAGATCCAGATGTATTATTAGGTTTTCAATCTACAATGAACTACAAGAGTATTGACTTTTCTTTTAACTTAAGAGCTAGTATTGGAAATAGGCTGTACAATAATGTAGATTCTGGAAACGCGTATACCAACTCGTTATTTTCAAACTCGATTATTTCAAATGTACCAACAAGTACATTCGATTCTAACTTTACAAGCCCAGGAAACAATGTTATTTTCTCAGATTATTACATTGAAAATGCTTCATTCTTAAAAATGGATAATATTACTTTAGGATATACTTTCCAAAATTGGTTAGAAGGCAAGGCTTCTGTAAGAGTTAGTGCAGGTGTGCAAAATGCATTTGTAATTACTAAATATTCTGGTTTAGATCCAGAAGTATTTAATGGAATTGACAATACAATTTATCCAAGACAAAGACAAATTTTGTTTGGAGTAAACATGAAATTTTAATTATTGAATTATGAAAAAGATTAAATTAAATGTATTATTTATCTTAGGTTCTTTCACATTATTTACATCGTGTACGGATGAATTAAATGTAACCCCAAAAGATGATGATGTTTTTTTAACAGAAACTTATTTTAATTCTCCTAGTTCATATAGAAATGGGTTAGGCGGAGTATATGCCAATTTATCATTAACAGGATTAAATGGCCCTGGAACTTCTAATATATCAGGATTAGACGCTGGAACAAGTCAGTTTGGTCGTTGTTTATGGTATCTTCAAAATTTAACTACAGATGAAGTAATTTGGAGTTATGAAAACGATCCAGGAACTGCCGAATTACAAAGAAATACTTGGACAGCAAGTAATCCTATTATTTTAGGAATGTTTTCTAGAACCATGGCACAAGTCGCTTTTTGTAATGGATATTTAAGACAAACATCTGCTTCAAAGCTAAGCGAAAGAGGAGTTACAGACGCTTCATTACTAGCTGATATCGCTTTATATAGAGAAGAAGTCAGAGCTTTAAGAGCTTATGCTTATTACAACTTAATGGACTTATACGGAAAAGCACCTTTTAATACTGAAAACGATGCTGTAGGTGTGGCTGGACCAGAATACAACAGACAACAACTTTTTACTTTTGTTGAAAGTGAATTACTAGCTGTAGCTCAAAATTTAAAAGCACCAAGAACCAACGAATACGGAAGAGTAGATAAAGCTTTTGCCTGGATGGTTTTAGCAAAAATGTATTTAAATGCAGAAGTATATATTGGTCAGAATAAATACAACGATTGTGCTACTATGTGTTCAAATGTTATTGGAAGCGGATATACTTTAGAAGCCAATTACTTACATAATTTTACAGCTGACAATCATTTATCATCTGAAATGATTTTCACGCTTCAGTCTGATGGCGTATTTACACAAAACTATGGTCCAACTACAGTAATGTGTAATGGTCAGGTTGGTTCTGTAGAAAATAACGGTGCAGCTTTCGGTGTTGGAGGCTGGGGTGGAGCACTTCGTTTAAGAAAACAATTTGTAGAAAAATTTCAAGATGGAAGTTTTGGTTCAGATGAAAGAAAAACAATTATCTCTGGTTCTCGACCAATTGAAATTACAAATATTGCATTACAAGGACAAGGTTTTGTTTTAGGCAAATATTCTAATAAAACTTCTACAGGTATGAATGGAACAAACCAAACTTTTGTTGATACAGATTTTCCTCTATTTCGTTTAGCTGACGCATATTTAATGTATGCAGAATGTGCTAAAAGAGGAGCTAGTACAGCTACTGAAAGTCAAGGTGTGTTTTATATCAACCAATTAAGAGAAAGAGCCAATAATAGTTCTGTAAATAACATTTCTAGTTCAGATATGACGTTAGACTTTCTTTTAGATGAGCGTTCAAGAGAATTACACTGGGAAGGACACAGAAGACAAGATTTAATTCGTTTTGGAAAATATGTTGGAGGTAATTATAATTGGGCATGGAAAGGTAATGGAAGTAATGGAATTGCTATACCAACTCATTTTAAACTTTTTCCAATTCCTTCAAACAGTTTAGCATCTAACCCTAATTTAACACAAAACACAGGTTATTAATAATTTAATTTTATAGTTATGAAAAATATATTTAAATCGATATTAACAATTGCATTATTTGCTGGTTTTTCTTCTTGTGAAGAGGAAAGTAACCTAGCTTACATTGAGCCTGCTGCAGCTTCTTTTCAAATTATCACACCTACTAGTGGAGATGCAGTGGTATTAAATGAAGCAACTTTAAACAACCCAGCCATCTCTTTAACTTGGGATCCTGCACAATACACAACACCTTCAAGTGTAACTTATTCTATTGAACTAGCTCCAAATGGTTCTGATTTTTCAAATGCACAAGAATTAGCAACAACAACTAATAGAAACATTGTAATTACAACCGGACAATTAAATGTACCTGCCTTAACTGCTGGAGCAGTACCGTTTGTCTCTACTCCTCTAGACTTTAGAATCAAAGCTACTGTAGCTGGTGGAATACCCTTATATTCAAATATTATAACTTATAATGTTACAGCTTTCGGTTGTTTAGGACAATATGCGGTTGGAGCGGGAATACCATCTGCTGGTTGGAACTGGAACTCTCCTGCAAGCTTAATTTGTGATAATAATGTATTAACAATGAAAGTTGGTTTAGTAAATGATGCGTTCCGATTCTTTACAGAGAACGGAAACTGGGGTACTGGAAGAAATTATCCTTACTACGCTAACTTAGGCTATAAAATTGTAAGTGTGTTAGAAAATGCCAATGATGGAGATCAAAATTTCAAATTCACAGGTACTCCAGATACGTACCGAGTTAAAATTGACGAAAACAATAAAACTATTGGTGTAGCAAAAAGTACAGTTAACTCTGGAATTGAACCTACTTCTTTCTGGATGGTTGGAGCTGCCACACCAGGTGGTTGGTCATGGGCTGGAGGAAATGAAACCGAATTACCTGTAGTTTCAAATGGAATTTATGAAGTACCTGTTACTTTAACTAACAATGAAGCGTTCAGAATTTGGTTTGCTAACGACGGAGGAGACAGTTGGGGTTCACCTAATAAAAACTATCCAGGTTATATTGGGGATGGATACACTATCGACTCAGAATTAATTAATGCTATGGATGGTGATAGTAATTTCAGATATGTTGGACCAACGGGTGTAAGACTATTCAAAGTAAATACTATAACAAAAGTAATCTCTGTAGATTAATTTTAAATAATTAAATAAATTGGGCTATATGTATTCATATAGCTCAATTTGTTAATAATAAGTACTATGAAAAAAATTTACACCTTACTTTTTGTTGTCATAAGTAGCTTTATTTGGGCACAACAACAAACTATAACCTACACCATTACTCCTTCTACTTTTGAAGATAATACTTCTATTACCATTACTATCAATGGAAGTTCAGTTAATGAAGCCACTTGGGGTTCAGGAAACAACTTATATTTATGGGCTTGGTCGTTTGACTCGAATGACTTGAACATACAAGATTGTCCTACTAACGGACAATGGACAGATTCTAATGAAACAAACAAATTTGTATATAATGCCGGACCTGATACGTATACTTACACTTTAACACCCAACGCATTTTATAACCGATTTACAGGAATTGGCAGAATTGGGTTTCTTGTAAAAGCCAATGATGGAACTGGCGATAAAAAATCACAAGACATTACCTCAGAAGTTGGCGCCTTCAATTTCACTCTTGCTTCTCCAACTATCAACTCCAATACGATTGTAAATGCTGGGGGAAATATATTTGTTTCTGCCAACCATACTAACGGACCAGCTACTTACGTATTAAAAGCTAATGGCACACAAATACATACTTTAACAAATGTTGCTTCTAGTTATAGTTATTCGGTTACAAACATCACAACCAATACGGTTTACACTTTAGAGGTAACTCAAGGCGCGGTTACATTATCTAAAAAATTCAATGTGGTGGTAAAACCTGCTGTAATTCCAACTGTGGCATTACCTGCAGGATTAGATATCGGAATCAACTACAATGCATCTGATCCTACCAAAGCAACATTAGTTTTAGAAGCTCCAGGGAAAGATTTTATTTATGTGGCTGGAAGTTTTAACAACTGGTTGCCTACTAGCACACATTTAATGAATAAAAATACTTCTGGAACTAAATTTTGGTTAGAATTAACCGGTTTGACTCCAGGTCAAGTTTATTCCTATCAGTATTGGGTTGCCGATCAAACCCCTACAACCAATTCGCCAAATATTGTAAAAACAGCGGATCCTTGTTCTACCTTAGTTTTATCGCCTTTTGATGATTCAGGAATACCTGCCACTTCTTACCCAGCCTTACCAGCTTACCCAGCAGGACAAGAAAGAGAAGTTACGGTATTACAAACAGGAAAAACTCCTTATAACTGGCAAGTGACCAATTTTGCTAAACCAGAAAAAGATAAGTTAATTGTTTATGAAGTCTTGGTTAGGGATTTTGATGCCGATAGAAACTATCAAGATCTAATTGATAAAATAGATTATTTCAAAACATTAGGAATCAACGCGATTGAATTAATGCCCGTCATGGAATATGAAGGAAATGAAAGTTGGGGCTACAACACGGCTTTCCACATGGCTTTAGACAAATATTATGGTACCGAAAACAAGCTAAAAGAACTAATCGATTTATGTCACCAAAACGGAATTGCTGTGATTTTAGATATTGCTTTCAATCATGCCTTCGGTAGAAATCCAATGGTTAGAATGTGGATGAACGACACAAGTGCTGGAGTTCAAGATGGTTGGGGACCTCCAAATACAGACAATCCTTATTTCAATACTACTGCTAAACACAGTTATAGCGTAGGAGAAGATTTCAATCATACTAGTACTTTAACTCGTGATTATGTAAATCGTACCATCAAACATTGGATTAACGAATTCAAAATTGATGGATTTAGATGGGATTTAACCAAAGGATTTACACAAAACTGTTCCCCTGGAAATGATGGTTGTACGAATAATTATCAAGCAGATCGTGTAGATGTATTGAAATTATATGCCGATTATTCTTGGGCTCAAGATCCAAATCATTATGTGATTTTTGAACATTTAGGTTCGGATTTTGAAGAACAACAATGGGCAAATTACCGATTAGGTGAAGGAAAAGGGATTATGATGTGGGGTGAAATGTTCACACAATATAAAGAATTAGCTATGGGATTTTCCAATACCACAGGTAATATCGCAAGAATGGGACACACTAGTAGAGGTTTCACTGGAAAAAGATTGTTGGGATATGCGGAAAGTCATGATAAAGACCGTTTAATGTACGAAGCCAAAACGTTCGGAAATGCAACAGGAACGAATCCAGTTTTAAATAATGAAACGAATGCCATTAACAGAATGCCAGCTTTAGGTGCGGTAAGTATGTTAATTCCTGGACCAAAAATGATTTGGCATTTTCAAGAATTAGGAATGGATGATTCTATTTATGCTTGTGAAAATGGTGTAGTAAATAGCGAATCTGATGCCACACCAGGAGATTGTAAACTATCAACCAAACAACAACCGCAATGGGTTGAAAATTGGCAAACCACAAGTCCTAGAAGTGCTGTGTTTTCAGCATATTCAAAATTCACCAAACTGAAAAAAAACGAACCTGTTTTTAATGGTGAGTATTCTATAAGTCCAGAAAGTGGAGATAATTTAAAACAAAGAATTTATATTTTTGACAATTCGTTATTACCAACTCAACTAAAAAATGTAGTAATTCTAGCGAATTTGAATACCAATTCACAAAACATTATCGCTGATTTCCCTTATACAGGTAATTGGTATAACTTAATGGATAATTCGGTTACCAATGTAAGTGCAACCAATATGCAAATTACTTTAGCTCCTGGAGAATATAAAATTTTTGGTAATCAAACATCAACCGTTTTAGCTTCAGAAAGTTTTGATCTGTTTTCAAAAATGGAATTATATCCAAACCCAACTTCAAACGCATTTATGCTTTCTTTAGATGCTAAAAAAGTAGAAATATATACTTTAACTGGACAATTAGTTAAAACAGAAAACAACAGCTTGGCTCATAAAGAAATTTCAATTTCAGATGTATCAAAAGGAATTTACATAGTTAAAATCACCAATTCAGATAATTTAACTATTAGTAAAAAATTAATTAAAGAGTAAAGAATAAGTTAGTTAAAAACAAAAACGCCAAACTCAAATGAGTTTGGCGTTTTTTTATATTTTAATGAAAAAAATTACATTTTCATTAACCAGTTTCTTACGGAAACTTCTTTATCAATAATATTTTTCAAATCAGTGATCGCCACACGTTCTTGTGACATCGTGTCTCTATGACGAATCGTAACTGTTTTGTCTTCTACGGTTTGATGATCTACTGTAATGCAAAATGGTGTGCCTAAGGCGTCTTGTCTTCTGTAACGACGACCCACAGCATCTTTTTCATCATAAGCTACGTTGAAATCCCATTTTAATTCTTCCATAATTTCTTTAGCAATTTCTGGTAAACCATCTTTTTTCACTAAAGGTAAAATAGCCGCTTTTGTTGGTGCTAAAACGGAAGGCAAACGTAAAACCGTTCTTGTAGAACCATCTTCCAACGTTTCTTCTTGTAACGCTTTAGAGAAAACCGCTAAAAACATTCGGTCTAAACCAACAGATGTTTCTACTACATAAGGCACATAGTTTTTATTTTCTTCCGTATCAAAATATTGTAATTTTTTACCTGAGAATTGTTCATGCGCTTTTAAATCGAAATCAGTACGAGAGTGAATGCCTTCTAATTCTTTAAATCCGAATGGGAAATTAAATTCGATATCAGCTGCAGCATTCGCATAATGTGCTAATTTTTCATGATCGTGGAAACGGTAATTTTCTTTACCCAAACCTAAAGAAACATGCCATTTTAAACGGGTTTCTTTCCAGTAATGATACCATTTCATTTCCTCACCTGGTTTTACGAAAAATTGCATTTCCATTTGTTCAAATTCGCGCATACGGAAAATAAACTGTCTGGCAACAATCTCATTTCTGAAGGCTTTACCCGTTTGAGCAATTCCAAAAGGAATTTTCATACGACCTGTTTTTTGAACATTTAAAAAGTTTACGAAAATAC
>CAZULO010000082.1:0-12908 GCA_964621245.1 uncultured Flavobacterium sp. | reverse complement strand
TGGGTGTGAATTTAGGCGCCTTAATTGGAGGTTATGTTTGTATTGCTGTAGCTGAGGGTTCGATGTGGCAATCTTTCGTTCCTGAGCATTTAAGATGGAATATCGGTTTTGGTTTTGCTGCTTTAGTAATGGTTATTAGTTTGTTGACATTTACTCAAACTCAAAAAAGCCTAGCAAGTATCGGACTTACACCTTTAGCTCATCTTGAAGTTTCGAAGAAAAAACTATTAGAAAATCTAACATACTTAGGCTCCATTTTAGTAATTCCAATTGTAATAATAATGGTTGGAAATACCGTTTATACCGATTATTTCATGTATGCGATTGGACCTATTTCTATTTTGTATTTGTTTTATGAAATGAGAAATTTCTCTTTAGTAGAAAACAAAAAACTTCTTGCCGCTTTAGTATTTATTTTGTTTTCAATAGTTTTTTGGGCGTTTTTTGAACAAAGTGGCGGTTCTTTAAGTCTATTTGCAGCACACAACCTAAATAATACACTTGCAGGCATAACACTAAGTCCAAATGGTGTTAATAATGCAGCCAATTCCTTATTTGTAATAGGTTTTGCTGCTTTGGTTGGCTTAGTTTGGCTTTGGATGGCTAAAAGAAAAATAGAACCTAATACCATTATCAAATTTGGTTTTGCCTTTTTGTTTTTAGCTGGTGGTTTTTGGATCTTCTATTACACTAAGTTTTTCGCAAATGCTTCTGGTAAAACATCATTAGATTTATTTACATTTGGTTGGTTCATTATTACGTTTGGAGAATTATGTTTGTCACCAATTGGAATGAGTGCCATGACCAAATTATCCCCACAAAAAACACAAGCAGTTATTATGGGAATGTGGTTTTTAGCGAGTGCATACGGCCAATATTTTGCTGGAATATTAGGAGCTAATATCGCAAAAGCATCTAAAAATGCTACTAACCTAGAAAAATTAAACACCTATGCGGATGGCTATTACCAACTTGCTATTTATGCCTTAATTGCGGGAATAATTTTAATTTTAATTTCTCCACTAATTAAAAAATTAATGCAAGATGTTAAGTAACTTACTTTTTTAGGCACAATAATTGAATATCTTTGTAAAATCAATTTTAGAATCATTTCATATGAAAAAAATAATTTTAGTATTCGCATTCTTAATTAGCGGCTATATCGCACAAGCACAAGAGTTAAACTGGTATACTGATATGTCAAAGGCTACCGAAGTATCTTTAAAAGAAAACAAGCCTTTACTTCTGTTTTTTACAGGTTCAGATTGGTGTGGTTGGTGTATCAAATTGCAAAAAGATGTTTTGAAAACCAACGAATTTGCCACTTGGGCGACTCAGAATGTTATTTTAGTAGAACTAGATTATCCAAGAAGTAAACCTCAAGATGCTGCAATAAAAACACAAAATCAACAATTAGCACAGACTTTTGGTATACAAGGCTATCCAACAGTTTGGTTAGTAAACCCTGCAAAAGGTAAAGACAACAAAGTGAATTTAACTGGTTTAGGTTCTTTAGGTTACGATAAATCTGCTAGCAATTGGATTACCAATGCCAATACATTTTTAGCTAAAAAATAAAATTAGTGCAATCTATAAAATCCCTTTTCTGCTGTGGCATGGAAAGGGATTTTTTCTTCCTCACAAGTTTGCTTCCAAAGTTTAATATCGCTTTTATAGTTCGATCCGTCTGCTATAATTTGCGTAGGTTTCAACATCGAAATCATTCTTTTTAAATTAATATCTGGGGATTGGGTTAATACCACAATTTCAGGTTTTTGTTTAGTTGCATACACACCAAAACGATCTACACACAAGATTTTTTTCTCAAAAGAAAAAATATTTTTTAGAGGAACTACTCGATAATTTTTCACAAATTTACCTCTAGCATAAGCCTCTATTGTAGGTTGTGCTTTCTGAAAATCATCCGTATAAAATAAAGAACAGTTATTTCTAGTTTCTACAAACAAATTGTGTTTCATTACTTGAAAAACCACAAATTCTTGATTAATTGACTCCTTGGAATCATGATACAAATAACCCAACTGGAAAAACAATATAGAAACTAAGACGAAACTAATATTTCTGATTCTGGGATTATAAACCAAGTAAACTATAGCAGCAATAACAGCATACATAAGAAGCACTAATACTTCATGAAAAGCAATATCTTTAAGTATTAAGTTTTCGAATTGAACAATCCAAATCGTAAATAAATTCATCCAATCGATTAAAGTATTAATACATACACTAAGATAAAAAGCTAGTTTTGACCATAAAAAATTAAAAGGAAGCACTACCAAACCAAGCACTAAAATAAGACTAGACAAAGGGATTGCCACCAAATTAGCTATTAAAAACAAAAATGGGAATTGACCAAAATAGTATAACGTTAAAGGCAATACGCCCAATTGTGCCACAATCGAAATTAACAATAAAGCTTTTGTTTCTCTAACTAAATAATATTCTGAACAGCTATACTTTTGAACTAAAGGTTGAAAAACAACGATACTTATAACTGCTGCAAAACTCAATTGAAAACCAACATCAAAAAGATAATTAGGATTGTACAACAATAAAATAAACGCCGATATAGCCAAAGAATTGAACACATTAGAATGGCGATTCATCAGTTTTGCAAAAGCAAGTACCGAAAACATAACAACAGCCCGAACAATTGACGCCGAAAACCCTGCTAAAATAGCATAAAACCACAAAATACTTAATGAAAGTAAAAACACGTATAACTTCCCTCTTTTAAGTTTAAGTAAAGGCTTCGAAAACCAAAGTACAATGGCATAAATTAAGGAAATATGAAGTCCTGAAATCGCCAAAATATGAATAATTCCTGCTTGTGTATAAGCGGTTTTGAGTTCTTTTGACACTTCCGTTTTCTCTCCAAAAAGCAACGCCATTAATAAATGGTAATTATCAGATGTAAAACTTTTTATACTATAACTATCTAGTAATTTTGATTTAATAAAATGTGTGACATAATACCAGTTTGTATCTATTGTCACAAAAATTTCATCTTTATCTTGTAGTTTCACCTCATAAAAAACATTTAAATTTTGTAAATATTTGGTGTAATTAAACTGATAGGGATTGTATGAATTTTGAAGTAATTTTGGGGAAACAAAGGCTTTAATTCGATTTCCAACTTCCATTTTTTGTTGTCTTTTTTTTGGAACATAAAATAGAATGTGCCCACTACTTTTTTGAGAATTAATTGCGGTAGTTTTCAAAATAAATTTATGATAGTAGGCTGTAGATTTTAATTGTTCTACAAATACACCTTGAACAATATTTCGCTCAAAAAGAGAATGAGAGAAATGATTTTTATCATGTAATTCGTAATTAGCATACGTCGAAAAAAGTCCAAAAGAAAAACTAAGCGCGAGCACACAACTTTCAAACAAATAACTTTGAAGTTTTTTTATTTGATTTAAGTAATACGCGAAAGCAAAACCAGCCGCACTTAAAAAAAGACAAACGTAAATAGCATTTATAGTAAAACTGTAGAAATGCTCCGCAACTATCCCAAGGATTATCCCAAAAAGCACAGGTACAATTGGGAACGCAATAAAACGCATAACTGTTACTCTAAGATTCTGTTGATCCCTACAAAGGTTCGAGAATAATAGCTTTCAGCTGTAGAAGAATACATGACACCATTACTGGTTGAAGAATGGATAAATTTAATAACTCCATCTTTGTTCTCCGTTACAATACCAACGTGACTAACGCCGCCGCCGCTTGTATTAAAAAAAATTAAATCGCCCGCTTGAGCTTCACTTTTTAAAATTCGCTTACCAGTTCTAGCCATTTCTGCAGAACTTCTAGGTAATTCAATCTCAAATTGATTTAGTGTATACGTCACAAAACCAGAACAATCAAAACCGGCGGGAGTAGTTCCACCACCTCTATAAGGTGTGCCTAAACTTTCCGCTGCTACGTTTAATATTTGTTGTTTTATATAATCGGAAACTTCAAAAGTGGGTGTGAAATCTTGCGGTGTTTCTTCTTCTACAATAACTTTAAATTTTGCCTTTTCAACACTATCAGCATAAGCGATTTTCTTAGCTTTTTCTATAGCTTTTAACTCTTTTTTAGTCGGTTTTGGTGGTTTATTTAATTCGGGTTTTTCTGTAAAAGAATAACTTCCTGTTTGTAAGGCTACTTGCTTAGAAGTTACAATTACAGGTTTTTGAACGGTTTTACAGCTATATAAAAATAGCGAAATCAAAAGGAAATAAATAGAATTTTTCAAGGTATTAAGTTTTTAGGCAGTGATACAATTTATTTTTTTATGGCTTTTATGATTTTTTCGGCAGTAGTGGTGCTTGCACCTACTCCACCTAATTTGTGCTCTAATATACTATAATTATTTAATATTTCTTGTCTTTGGTTTCCAGAAATAATTTTATGTAATTCGGTTTCTAAATTTTTCGTATTTAACTCCGACTGAATCAATTCTTTTACTACTTCTTTATCCATAATCAAATTCACTAAAGAAATAAACTTCAGCGTAATGATGCGTTTGGCAATTTCATAGGAAATTCGATTGGCTTTGTAGCACACAATTTGTGGTACTTTGAACAAAGCGGTTTCTAAAGTGGCCGTTCCAGAAGTTACTAAAGCGGCTTGAGAAACACTTAACAAATCGTAGGTTTTATTACTTACAAAATTAACATTTTCGGTAGTTAAAAATGGCTTATAAAATTCATAATCCTGACTTGGAGCGCCCGCAATTACAAACTGATAATCCGAAAACTTATCCACGACTGAAAGCATAATCGAAAGCATTTTTTCAATTTCTTGTGTCCTACTTCCTGGTAATAAGGCTATGATTGGTTTTTGCGATAACTTATTTTCAGAAGTAAATTTTTCAAAAGTTATTTTTTCTCTATTAGAAATGGCATCAATCAATGGATGGCCGACAAATTCAACAGGAAAATGATGCTTTTTCTCGTAAAAATCTTTTTCGAAAGGTAAAATCACATACATAAAATCTACATCTCGTTTGATCGCTTTGATTCGATTTTCTTTCCAAGCCCAAATTTGTGGAGAAATATAATATTGATTTTGAATGCCTAATTTCTTAGCCCATTTCGCAATTCGCATATTGAAACCAGGATAATCGATATAAATAATCGTATCGGGTTGAAACTGTAAAATATCTTTTTTACAAACAGAAATATTACCTAAAATGGTTCGCAAATTTAGAATCACTTCGGCAAAACCCATAAAAGCTAAATCGCGGTAGTGTTTCACTAAAGTTCCTCCCACATTTTGCATTAAATCGCCACCCCAAAAACGAATTTCTGCTGTAGGATCTTTTGCTAAGATGGCTTTCATAAGATTCGAACCGTGTAAATCACCTGAGGCTTCACCAGCTATTATGTAGTATTTCATTGTATTTATATATTATTTTGGCTAAGATAAAGATTTCTATTCTTTCGTGAAATTAAATTTATTCCGACCTTGTTTCAAAACAAAACTATCTTTTGAAAATTCAATCTCAATATTACCCAATTCAAAATAAAAAACATCCTCACTTGCGTAAGTTAATGGAAATTCGGGTTGACCAGTTGCTTGAGCAAATAATTCGCCGTTTTTATCAAAAATAGTAACTTTCAGATTGATGTTTTTTGAAGCATAATTTCCGATATAATCCTTTATTTTTTCTGGATTTAGAGTAGCAAATATTGGAAAACGATAAGGCGATTTGTAATAAATACTCAGAATACCCAACATAATATCATTTTGACTGTAATTTACCCCATTAGAAACTAAAGAAATAGTCATGTCATCTTGTGGATAATATCCCATTGTAGCTTCGAAACCTTCTATTTTTCCGTTGTGTCCAAAAAATTTTCTCTCCCCAAAAGGAAAACGAATTAAAGCCATACCGTAAGAATCTTTTATCGTTTTCATCAATTCTAAAGAAGCTAGATTCACCAAAGTTCCTTTAAAAAGCTCCCGTAAAAATTTAGTTAAATCATCTGGTGTAGAAATAATTCCTCCCGAAGAAAAAGCGAGTTCATTAGAAACCTCGTCTACCTGATCCCAATATTCTCCTGAAAACTTATACGAATAACTTTCTCTTAGTGAAACATCTGTTTTTTCTGATGTGTAATAGGTATTTTTCAAATATAACTTTCCTGTAATTCTGTTTTTTAAATTCTCAGCATAAGATTTTTTTGTTACTTTTTCAATAATTTCCCCTAAAATAAAATAATTGGAATTACTGTATTCATGTTTAGAATCAGGTTCAAAAGTAGACGTGTAATTTTCAATCTTCTTAATGATTAAAGCTCTCATGTTTGGTTTTCCAACGACATCTGTTAATGTTGCATCGGCATTGGCGTAATCTTTAATTCCGGTGCGTTGGTATAACAACTGTTCAATCGTAATTTGATCGGCCTTATCAATTTTAGGAAAAAAACGGTTTAATTTGGTCGTAAGCAGTATTTTTTTCTCTTCTACTAACTGCATAATCATTGTTGCCGTAAAAGTTTTCGTAATAGACCCTACTTTATATTTGGTACCACCATTAGCTCGAATACCTTTAGTTGCTTCGGAAAATCCGTACGCTTGTTTGAAAACGACTTCTTCACCTTGACGAATACAAAGTGAACCCATAAATTTATCATTTTCATAAAGATGCGTCAACAAACTATCAATACGAGCTAAACTAGCTTCTTGCGCAAGTGAAGTTAAAGTAAGAATTAATAATAAAAAGGAAAATTGTTTTTTCATTATACAACTATTTTCTGATTGATTTAATTTGATAAAAGAGTACTTAAATATAGAGTTACTTATTGAAACCTTTCTAATCGAAAACGAATTTAAGTAAATAGAATGAGATACAAAAACCAAAATTTTCACGTTTATACAAATATCTGTACTTTTACACTATGTTTAAACACTTGTTTCTTTTTTTATTTTTAGGTTCAATTTCTGTTGGCTTTGGTCAAGAGAAGAATGAGGCGTATAAAACTAGAAAGTTGGTGTATTCAAAAACAGAAATTCAAATTGATACAGTCGCTTTACATCCAAATTCGTTTAAAATCTTCAATCTAAATAATCAAGAAATTGACACTTCGTTTTACGCTTTCGATTATCAAACCAAAAAACTAATTTTTAAAAAAGAATTTCAAGATTCTGTAAAAGTTACTTATTATCAATTGCCAAATTTCTTAACCAAAACCTACACCATTTACGACGAAAAAAAAATTGTACCAAATGAAAATGGACGTTTGGTGACTTTTACAGAAAACAATAAAAAACCAATTTCGGTATTTAATGGCTTGCAAACGAACGGAAGTATTTCACGTGGAGTAACTATTGGAAACAATCAAAATACGGTTTTAAATTCGAATTTAGATTTACAAATTTCTGGAAAATTATCCGAAAATGTAACTTTAAAAGCATCTATTCAAGACAGCAACATTCCGCTACAAGAAGGCGGTTATTCTCAAAAATTAGATGAATTTGATCAAATATTCATGGAACTTTCTTCTAAAAATTGGAACGTTCGGGCGGGCGATTTATTTTTAGAAAATCGGAAAACGTCTTTTTTAAATTTCAATAAGAAAGTTCAAGGTGTATCGTCCTATTTTAACTGGGGAAATACAAACAAAAACGAATTATTTTTAGCTGCATCTTTAGTTCGAGGACAATACGCTAGAAGTAATTTTACTGGGCAAGAAGGCAATCAAGGACCTTATAAATTAAGAGGTAATAATGGCGAATTATTTGTGCTAATTATTTCAGGTTCAGAACGGGTGTATGTGAATGGAATTTTGAAAGAACGCGGAGAAAATAAAGATTATATCATCGATTATAATGCCGGTGAAATCATTTTCAACGCTACTTTTCCGATTACGTCCGAAATGCGAATTGTGATGGAATACCAATATTCGGATAGAAATTTTACTCGTTTTTTAAGTTATGGTGGTTTCAATCATGAAAGTGAAAAATTTAGTATTGGTGCTTATGTATATTCGGAAAATGATGTGAAAAACCAGCCTTTACAACAAAGTGTATCGGAAGAACAAGTTCGAATTTTACAAAATGCAGGTGATGATTCTACTTTAATGAATGCGCCATCGGCTTATGAAGATTCGTATTCGGAAAATAAAATCTTATATAAAAAGTCATTTTTAGGTCCAACCGAAATATTTGAATTTTCAACAGATGCCACTCAAACCTTATTTCAGGTAAAATTCACCTTCGTGGGAACTAATTCTGGAAATTACATTTTGGCCAGCAACAATACTATTGGTAAAATTTACGAATATGTAGCGCCAATTGCAGGAATTCCTCAAGGAAATTATGAACCTATTGTAAAATTAATTGCCCCTACAAAAATTCAAATTGCAACGATTGTTAGTAATTATTCCCCATCAGAGAAAACGGAAATTGAAACCGAAATCGCTATTTCAAATAACGATAAAAACTTATTTTCTAGTTTGGACGATACAAACAACCAAGGTATTGCTTCGAAATTGAATGTCAAACAACAGTTGTTTTCAAAAGGAATAAACGTACAATCTTTTGCAACTATCAATTACATTCAAGAAAATTTTAAACCGATTGAACGTTTGTATAATATTGAATTTAACCGCGATTGGAACCTTACAAATCCACTTGGAAATCAGGTTTTGATTGTGGGTGGCTTGCAATTTAATTCGGTTCAAAAAGATTCAGTTAAATGGCAAACTTTCGGAAAATATCAATTTGAAAAGTTGGATTATTCTATGAACTTTTCAGGAAATAAGCATGTTTTTCAGGCTATAGCGAAGAACAAATCTGTAGTTTTTCAAACGCAAACTAGTTTGATGACTAGTCGAAGTGACACTAGTAACTCAGACTTTTTCAGAAATCAGAATATAGCGAAATATCATGTTAAGAAAAATTATATTGGTGGCAGTTTTAGAGCAGAAAACAGCAAAGAATTGCTAACTCAAACACAAACTTTAAGCAATTTTAGTCAGCGCTTTACTGAGTTTGGAAATTTTATAGGTCGTGGCGATTCTACAAAAGTTTTTACTGAAATTGGCTATTTGGCAAGACAAAATGATAGTTTACAAAATACGGTTTTACAACGCGTAAATTCGTCTTTTTCGACCTATCTGAAATCGCAATTAATTAAAAACGATCGAAGAAATTTGGGTCTTTTTATCAATTACAGAACGTTAAAATTTAACGACAATCGTGCCACGGAACCTTCAATAAATTCGAGAGTAAATTATTCGGATTCATTTTTTAACCAGTTGATTCAAACGACTACTTTTTATGAAAATAATTCAGGAAGTATTGCGCAACAAGAGTTTACCTATTTAGAAATTGATCCTGGACGTGGAGTTTACATGTGGAACGATTACAACAACAATAACGTTCAGGAATTACAAGAATTTGAAATAGCTACTTTTCCCGATTTAGCCAAATATGTAAAAGTATTTTTACCGAATCAAACGTTTATTAGAACTTATCAAACTAAATGGAGTCAAACTTTAACCTTTAACGGAAATGTTTGGCAAAATGAAACCGGATTTAAAAAAATATTGTCTAAATTTTACAATCAGTCTTCTTTAATTATAGACAAAAAAATAGCTAGGAATTCAAATACTTTCGAATGGAATCCCTTTTCTAAAAATGAAGAAGATTTAATCGGATTAAACAATAACTTTAGAAATAGTTTGTTTTTTCATAAAGGAAAACAACGAAATTCAATCACGTACACTTTCAACAAAAGTAAAATTAAAAACTTATTAAATTTTGGAAGCCAGGCCAATAGCATCAGTAGTCATCAACTTCAATATGCACATTTAATAAAGAAATTTTGGTTACTTCAAGTACAAACCAACACTACGAATGCGGAAAGTATTTCTGATAATTATGCGAGCCGAAATTTCAGAATTGAAGGAACAGAAATTGCGCCAAAAGTATCCTACATTTTCTCTAGAAATGCCAGTTGGGATGTGTTTTATGAAACTAGTTTTAAGAAAAACACCTTAGGAAATTTAGAAAATCTAAAACAAAATCAATTTGGAACTTCTTTCAATTGGAATACAGAAAAAGGATTTACGATGAATGGTGTTTTCACTTACATCAACAATAATTTGGTGGGAAATGCCTCCTCTCCCGTAGGTTTTCAATTGTTAGAAGGCTTACAAAATGGTAAAAACATGACTTGGCAACTGTTATTTCAAAAAAATATTACCAAATTTTTAGATTTATCTCTTAATTATAGTAGTCGAAAATCAGAGACAAGTAAAGCCATTCACACAGGAACGGTACAAATAAGGGCTTTTTTTTAAAACAAACATAGCCAACCTAATTTGTTAAAACATCACATCAAATTCTTTTTTTTTGGAATTAAAAATTTGTTTTCAATTAAAATAGAATAAATTTGTTGCTAAAATCAAAAAACTATAAATGAAAAACTATCTAATAATACTATTTGTTTTTACTTTTTTTTCAAGTAATGCCCAGTTAAGCAATAAACATTGGTTACCACCTTTACACTCGAGAGATGAAACTGCTATTGAAGACCAATACATTTACATTTCAACACCAGAAACTACAGCCTTTCAGGTACATGTTACTTCTGGAAATGGCATACCAATTGCGGGGTCACCATTCACAATTTCACAAACAAATCCAGTAATTGTAACCATAGGAAACGGACAACCAACTAGCATGTTTCTTGATGTTACTGATGTAAATTTAGTTCAAAGTGATAAAGGATTGATTTTACAAGGATCTAAAGATTTTTATGTTAGTTTTAGAATGCGGGCTCTTAACCATGCTGAAACACTAATTTCAAAGGGAAGACCAGGAATCGGAACAAACTTTAGGTTAGGAAGTACGCCACAAGGAGGTGACGTTTCAATAAGAAATTTTGTTTCATCTGTTATGGCAACAGAAGACAATACCTCTATTACATTATCTGATTATAATACAAATGTTGAATTTGTATCTGCTGCTGGAAATATTACAGCTGACAGTCAAACTTTTATATTAAATGCAGGACAATCTATAGTTTTTTCAGGCTATACAGATATAATAGACAATTGGAATGGATTTATTGGTGCTGCGCTTACAGCAACTAAACCAATAGCAGTAAGTACCGGAAATGCAACGGGTGGAGTTACTGCAACGGGCTCCGATTTAACTCTAGATCAAATTGTATCGTCATCCCAAATCGGAACTGAATATATTTTTATAGAAGGAAACGGTTTACCTAATATGGAAACACCTCTTATTATTGCTGATGAAGACAATACTCAAATTTATGTAAATGGTAATACAACAGCTGCAGCAACACTAAATGCGGGTGATTATTATTTAGTTCCTAATTCAGAATATCAAGGTTCAACAAACAGAAACATTTATGTCAATTCATCAAAACCAGTATTTGCATATCAATTATTAGGTGGAGATAATGCAAGTCAGACCTCTGGTTTAAACTTTATACCACCGTTGAGTTGTTTTTTTCAAGAGTCGGTATTTTTACCAGCTATTGACAAAATAGGCGGAAATAACTATACCGCTGACTTAATGATTTTAACTTATTCAAATGCTACAATTTCTATAAACGGAATTCCAATAAACACATCTCAATCACAAACTGTTTTAGGTAATTCTGATTGGGTTACTTACAGAATATCTGGCTATTCTGGAAATGTAAATGTAGTTTCAACAGGGCCTCTTGCAGTTGGAGTTTTTGGTGCAAGTGGAAATGCGGGATATGCTGGTTATTATTCTGGTTTTGGAAGTGCTCCACAAGACACACCCGTTGCAGTTTGTTCTTCTAGTTCAACAAATTTATTTACTGCAATAAATGGAAATCCAAGTCCAGGTGGTACTTGGACTGTTCCTGCTGGTGGAGCACCTTTGGTAAATGACACTTTTAATCCTGCAGTAAATCTACCAGGAGAATATACTTATTCCTTTACAAAATCTTGTAATACTTCACTTACTTTTTTAAGCGTAAAGGTTGATGTTACTGTAGAACAAGCCAATAATCCTGGAACAAGCACTACAAAAAACACTTGCAAAAACGATGCTTTATTTGATTTATTTCCTTTGTTAGGAGCAGGTGTAACAACTGGAGGATCATGGTCCTTAAACGGTATAAACAGATCTAACAGTAATTTTAATCCTGCTTCAGATGTTTCTGGCGATTATAAATATACCATACCTGCTAGTGGAGTCTGTCCGGAATTATCCGCAATTGTAACTGTGAATAATTTTGACATTCCAACCATTTCTACCGTTTCCGACTATAAAAAATGTGATGATTTAACAGACGGAAATGACACAAATGGACAAACTACATTTAACCTGAATACTAAAACTACTGAGCTATTAAATGGACAAACTGGTGTTATTGTTACTTACCATTTAACAGAGAATGATGCTAAAAACGACAGCAATGCAATTACTACCTACACTGGAACTGATCGTATCATTTATGTACGATTAGAAAACACCACTACAACTTGTTATAACACAACAAGTTTCAAGGTTGTTGTAACCCCTTTACCAGTTATCACAAACACGGTTACATTAAAACAATGTGATGATGATACAGATGCAATTTCAGATTTTAATTTAACAGAAGCAAATGGATTAATTTCAGCACAAAGTAATTTAACGTTCCAATATTATACTTCACAATTTAATGCGCAGAATGATATAAATAGAATTCCGAATGAAACCGCTTATAATTCGCCAAGTAATGGAGTGGTTTGGGCAAGAATTGAAAATGAAAATGGTTGTTTAAGAACTGCTCAAGTTAACTTAGTAGTATCAGCAACTCAAATCCCTGCTAGCTTTCAAAAAATTGTTTTAGAAGAATGTGATGATTTTATAGATGCCAACGATCCAGATAACGA
>CAZULO010000081.1:0-12919 GCA_964621245.1 uncultured Flavobacterium sp. | reverse complement strand
AATCATTCATAATTTCCGCTATATCAGCAAAGTGAATTTCATGCAAAATCGTTTCTAGTTCTACAATATTATTTTGTTGGACTAAAAGTTCTATTTGCGTAATAAGTTCTTTACTGATTTTAAATTCCATCGGCAGCTATTTTTTGAGTTAAAGAAATAAATTCTTCTACAGATAATTGTTCGGGTCTTTGCGCAAAGATAGTATCTTCTTGTAATTTTTCAGATAAATTTAAACTTTTTAAACTGTTTCTTAAGGTTTTTCTTCGTTGCTGAAATGCGGTTTTTACGACCTTAAATAAAAGTTTTTCATCACAAGGCAATTCGTAGTTTTCTTTTCGAATCATACGCATCACTCCAGAATCAACTTTTGGTGGCGGATTAAACACCGTCGGAGGAACCGTAAATAAGTATTCTACATCATAAAAAGCTTGTGCCAAAACCGATAAAATACCATACACTTTACTTCCTTTTTTACTGCAAATGCGCTCCGCCACTTCTTTCTGAAACATACCGGAAAACTCAGGAATAAATTCACGAAGTTCCAACGTTTTAAACACAATTTGTGTAGAAATATTATACGGGAAATTTCCAATAATAGCAAATTGCTCTTTTTTAAATGCAGTTGCCCAATCATGTTGTAAAAAGTCTAACCCAAAAATATTATTTGTCAGTTTCAAATAATGCGCTTTTAAATAGTCAACCGATTCAGTATCAATTTCTGCCACAAAGGTTTCGTAAGGTTTATCTAATAAGTACTTAGTTAACACACCCATTCCTGGACCAATTTCCAAAACTTTGTTATAGTTAGAGCCAATCAAAGAATCAGCAATCTGTTGTGCAATATTTTCATCGGTAAGGAAATGCTGACCTAAATGTTTTTTGGCTTTAACTGACATATATTTTTATTTTTTTATTCTTAAACTTCGTAAATCCCAAATCGTAAATCCCAAATCGAAATTCGTAAACCCAATTAGTTTTCGTTACCAAAAAACTCGTTAATCACTTCTAATTCGGTTCTAAAAGCTAACATTTTATCTCCAAACAAACGCAAACCTTCTTCTCTCAATTTAGGTGCATAGGTTTTGTAATATTCTTGTAGTTTTTCATGACTTTCAGCCACATATTGGATAGAATAGGTAGTGCCACCCATTTCTTCCTCAACTAAAACTTTAGAAAGTGTTGCTTTGTAAAAACAGCCAGTTGCCAAAACTTCATCAATATGTTTGCTTTGAATCCAGTGTAACCATTGGTCGTGTACGCTGCCGTCTATATTTGTTGTAACGTTATATATAATCATCCGAATTTTTTTTACAAAGATACTTTTTAAATGTCAAAGTTCAATGGTAATGTCAAGGTCAAAAAAGCAATAATTTATTTGTTTTTTATTTGGGCGTGCCCCTTCGGGTCGGGCTTTCCGTTCCCGCTTTTTTTGTCCCGAGAAAAACGGAACAAAAAAGAGCTCCACTACACTCCCTCACGCAAGTAACCCTATTTCAATCAAAAAACTCTAAATTCAACATCAACAACACAGATTGGAGAAGGTATTAAAATTTTAGAAATTTCTTAAATCTGTGTTTAAAAATCGTAAATGACTTATAGGGTTAAACAAACTCATAACTCAACAAAAATTTTAAAAAAAAACCTTTCAATCCTTTTAATCTGCGTGAAATAAATTTATGATAATCTGTGAAATCTGTGTTTAGATAAAAAAACTCCCAACTCCCAACTTCCAACTCCCAACTTAATATTATATTTGTAACATGAATGAAAATTTAGATCCCAATAAAGAGCGTTTTACACCGCAAGAAATAGATATAGAAAAAGCCTTGCGACCGTTAAGTTTTGACGATTTCGCAGGACAAGATCATGTACTTGAAAATTTAAAAATCTTTGTCGCTGCTGCCAATCAACGCGGTGAAGCTTTAGATCATGCCCTTTTTCATGGCCCTCCTGGTTTGGGTAAAACAACCTTAGCTACTATTTTAGCCAACGAGCTAGGTGTTGGAATCAAAATTACATCCGGTCCGGTTTTAGATAAACCTGGAGATTTAGCCGGTTTACTTACTAACTTAGAGGAGCGTGATGTGTTATTTATTGATGAAATTCATCGGTTGTCACCCATTGTAGAAGAATATCTGTATTCTGCCATGGAAGATTATAAAATCGACATCATGATTGAATCTGGACCTAACGCAAGAACGGTTCAAATCAACCTAAATCCATTTACTTTAGTCGGCGCCACAACGCGTTCAGGATTATTAACAGCTCCCATGCGTGCCCGTTTCGGAATCCAAAGTCGATTACATTATTACAGCACCGAATTATTAGCTACTATTATTGAAAGAAGTTCAGGTATTCTTAATGTGCCTATTGATTTAGAAGCAGCCATTGAAATTGCTGGAAGAAGTAGAGGAACACCTCGAATCGCTAATGCCTTATTACGCCGTGTCAGAGATTTTGCTCAAATAAAAGGAAACGGAAGAATTGATATCGAAATTGCACGTTATGCTTTAAAAGCATTAAATGTAGATGCTAATGGTTTGGATGAAATGGATAATAAAATTTTAGCCACACTTATAGATAAATTCAAAGGCGGTCCAGTCGGATTAACAACTTTAGCTACTGCAGTTTCTGAAAACGGAGAAACAATTGAAGAAGTATACGAGCCTTTTTTAATTCAAGAAGGTTTTTTAATGCGCACACCTCGTGGAAGGGAAGCTACTGAAAAAGCATACAAACATTTAGGTAGAAGTAAAGGGCTGAGTCAAGGAGAGCTATTTTAGTTAAAAAATTGATAGATAAAACATGTAGTTGTTAAATATTAAAAAAAATAGCTACAAAATTATATTATTAGTGTTTTTTAAAGCAAAAAATTAGGATTTGTGATTTTTGTATTGTTTTTTTTTGTAAGTTAGTTGAATAAAAATATATGTTATGAGAAAATTAATTATTGTATTCGGCTTGCTTTTAACGCAACTTTCTTTCTCCCAAGAAGAATTAGTATTCGATGGAATAAAAGTTAAAACATCAATTAAAGTAGATGATGGTGATTCTAAAACAAAATTAGTGTTAAACGGTGCAGGAGTCCGCGATAAAATGTGGATTAATTTGTACGTACAAGCACTCTATGTACTAGAAAAAACCGATGACCCCAAAAAAATCTTAGAAGCAGATCAAACCCTTGCTACCAGACTACATATTACTTCCTCTTTAGTATCTAAAAAGAAATTGATTCAAGCTATTGAAGAAGGGGTAGAAAAATCTTATAAAGGTGATTTAAACGCCATCCGTGATCGTTTAAACGTATTTATGACCTTTTTTGAAACACAGTTAGATAAAGATGGCTATGTTGATTTTGTTTACTCATCAGTAACTAAAGAAACATCTGTATACATCAACAGAAAATTAATTGGTAAAGTACCTGGACAAGATTTTAGAATAGCTTTTTTTGGTATTTGGCTTGCAGATGATTGTGTAGATAAAACATTGAAAAAAAGATTATTAGGACTTTAAAATACAAAAAACCAGATTTATTGTCTGGTTTTTTTTGTTCAAGTTATAAGTGAGTGTACAAAATAAATTGATTTTCTGCTATTTGTATTTGATCGCCTCATTCTGAAGCCCCTTTTTTACAACGAATGTGATCTTAAAATTAAGTTTGTTTAAACAAATCGTAAACAGATTTATAATTCTGTAATATTCATTTCTTTTTTTTATATATATCGTAAATAAAGCTAGTAAAGTGTTGTGTTTTATGCTAACTTATTGATTGATAAATAAATAAATCATATTTTTTTTATTTTTTTTTAAAAAAAAGTAGATTTTTCGCTACAAGTTCGTAAATTTGTCATCCCTAAATAGTATAAAAATGAAAAAATTAGTTATTGCATTATGTGTATTTTTATTTCAAGTGTCTTTCGCACAAGATGAAATGGAATTTGATGGTATTAAAGTTAAAACTAACATTAAAGTTGAAGATGGAGATTCTAAAACAAAGTTAGTTTTAAATGGTCTTGGTATTCGCGATAAAATGTGGATTGACTTGTATTTACAAGCTTTGTATTTGGTAAATAAAACATCTGACGCTCAAACTATTTTAGAATCAGATGAAACTATTGCTACTCGTTTATATATAACTTCTTCTTTAGTAACCAAAAAGAAACTTATTGATGCATTAGAGGAAGGAATTGCAAAATCGTATACTGGTGATATGTCTGCTATAAGAGGTCGTTTAGATACTTTTTTATCTTTCTTTGAAGATCAAGTAGCTAAAGATGGATATGTAGATATGATTTATTCAGCCAATACGCAAAATACTTCAGTTTATATCAACAAAAAATTCGTAGGTCAAGTACCTGGTAAAGATTTTAGAAAAGCTTTATTCGGAATTTGGTTAGAAGATCATTGTGTTGACAAAACATTAAAGAAAAGATTACTAGGTTTATAAAAAAAAAGGTCAGAATATATTTTCTGACCTTTTTTTTTATTTTATTTAGAACTTGTAGATTCTCGTTCAATTACACTAGTTTCTAACTCAATGGTTCGTGGTGTAAAAGGTAAAAATTCTTTTCGAGCCGTCATTTCTTCTAATAATAATTGAAAGGCTTTTTCGCCCATTTCAAAACTGGGTTGGTCAACCGTACTTAATTTCGGCGTAATCACTTGCGACATAAACCAATTGCTAAATCCAATAATTTTTATTTGCTCAGGCACTTTTATTTGTTGTTCATTAAAATGCGCTAAAACCCCAACTGCCACCAAATCTGTAATTACAAAAATGCCATCAACCTCTTTGTGATCAGCAAGTATTTTTGCTCCAAATTGCTTACCTTCTTCAAAAGTAACCTGTTTACAAGGGTAAACTAAACTGGAGTCAAAAGGAATATTATGATCTTCTAACGCTTTTTTATATCCTAAAAATCGATCAATAGCATTTTGAGGATTCAATGGACCTCTAATATGTGCAATTTTTTTACACCCTTTTTCAATCAAATGTTTCACCGCTTGATACGCCGCTTTTTGATCGTTAATTATTACTTTAGAGCTTGGTATTAATTTCGAAATTTTATCAAATTGTACAAAAGGAATTTCTCTATCAATAATTTGTTGCAAATACAATTCATTATTCGCATCATTAGATAAAGATACAATAATACCATCCACACGTTTGTGAATCAATAACTCTATTTGCTTCTTTTCTAAATCTAATGATTCGTTAGATTGGAGTATAATCACCATGTAACCATTCTTTTCTGCTTCCTCAATAATTCCTTTAATTACATTAGAGAAGAAATGGTGCACTACTTCGGGAATAACCAAACCAATAGTTTTAGATTCTTTAGTACGTAAGTTCACCGCAAAACTATTTGGCGTATATTGTAATGAAGAAGCCAAATCCAAAACGGATTGTCTTGTTTTTTCATTCACATCCGAGTAGCCCTTTAATGCTTTTGAAACCGTAGTGATCGAAATACCTAAGGTTTCGGCAATTTGTTTTAACGTGATTTCTTTCATATTACAAATATGATAATTTTTTTTTGATGTTGCTATACCCTTTCGAAAACGTTTTCGGTATTTTCGAAAACGTTTTCGATGCTAAATTCATAATTTTTTGTTAATTTAATTTCTACATTCGAAATATTAACAACCAAAATTACTAATCAAATAAGTATTTAAAAATGAAAAAAATTACTAGTTTTTTGAAAAAAATGGTTTTTTTGATAGCACTTCTGCTATTTAATCAATCTTTTGCTCAGAATGGTTCTTTATCAGGTAAAATTACTGATGCAAAGGGAATGCCAATAAATGGAGCAAGTGTTTCGAGTGGAAGTAAAGCTACCACTTCAAATGAAGAGGGAAGTTTTACACTTTCTGAACTAAACAATGGTAAAATAACAATCAAAGTTTCAATGTCTGGCTTTAAAGATGTGTCAAAAGTAGTAGAAATTTTGGGAGCTACAGTGGCAGATTTCCAATTAGAGGAAGCAGCTTCAAATATTGATGAAGTGGTAGTGACTGGAGTAGTTCGTTCCACCACAAAATTACAATCTAGTGTATCGGTAAGTAGTATTTCAAGTGCGCAAATAGAACAAGCAGCACCAAGAGCCACGGCTGAAATCTTCCGTTCCATTCCTGGGATTAAATCAGAATCTACTGGTGGAGAAGGTAATGCAAATATTACAGTTCGAGGTATTCCCGTAGCTTCTGGTGGTGCCAAGTTTTTACAAATTCATGAAGATGGAATGCCAGTGATGCAATTCGGCGATGTGGCGTTTGGAAATGCGGATATTTTCGTTAGAGCCGATCAAACAGTACAAAGAGTAGAGTCAATTCGTGGAGGTTCTTCGTCTACTTTAACTAGTAATTCTCCAGCTGGTATCATCAACTTTATCAGTAAAGATGGTAAAAAAGAAGGCGGAACTTTAATGCAATCTCTTGGTTTAGATTATGGAAACAATCGTACTGATTTTGAATACGGTTCACCTCTATCTGAATCGTTACGTTTCCATGTAGGTGGGTTTTACAGACAAGGTGAAGGTCCAAGAAATGCAGGTTATACAGCAAATCTAGGCGGGCAATTCAAAGCCAACATGACTAAAGAATTTGATAAAGGATACGTAAAATTATATTTCAAATATTTAAACGACAAATCTATTGGTTATTTGCCAATGCCAGTAAATGTTTCTGGAACAAACGCGAATCCAAATTGGAGTTCCTTAGCTAATTTTGATATTTTACATGATACACCTCATAGTGCTTATTTTCAAGATATGTTATCTATTGGTGCAGATGGTGAAAGAAGAAGAAGTAATATGTCAGACGGAATGCGTCCAATAGCGACTTCATTCGGAGGCGATTTATCTTTCGACTTAGGAAACGACTGGAAGGTAGATAGTAAATTCAGACAAAATTACAATAAAGGGCGTTTTGTTTCTGCTTTTCCAGCGGAAGTGACTACAGCTGCTAACATTGCTACTAGTTTTGGAGAACCAAATTTAACCTATGCTAACGGTCCACAAGCTGGTCAGGTTTATGATAACAATGCATTAGTAATGCGTATTCATACGTTTGATACTGAAATTAATAATTTCAACAACTTTACAAATGATATGAAATTAACTAAAAAAATAGGTAATTTCGACTTAACGTTAGGATACTACAAAGCGTTCCAAAACATCTCTATGTCTTGGTTATGGAATTCTTACTTATTAGAAGCTAAAGGAGATAATGCTGCTTTATTAAACGCGGGTTCTAATTCAGTTAACGGTTTATATGCTTATGGTGTTCCGTTTTGGGGGAACTGTTGTACTAGAAATTACGATGCCAACTACGATATTACTGCTCCTTATGTAGCAGGTTCGTTAAAAGCAAATGAAAAACTTACGGTTGATGCAAGTATTCGTTTTGATTCAGGGAAAGCTCGAGGAACTTATGCTGGTGCGATTCAATCTTTAAATTTAGATGTAGATAATAATGGAACAATTGAAGGTCCAGAAGCTAGTGTGTCAGTAGTAGACAATGCAAACAGAAAACCAATCAATTACGATTACGATTACGTGTCTTACTCTTTTGGTGCAAATTATTTATTAACAGATGCTCAGTCGCTTTTCGGAAGATATAGTCGAGGCGGTAGAGCAAATGCAGACCGTTTGTTATTCGGACCAAATGTGTTAAATGATGGTTCAGCAGTTCCAGGTTTAAGCGCCGATATGGTCAATCAAGCAGAATTTGGATATAAAAGAAGAGGAACTAACGCGTCTATTTTCGCCACAGCTTTCTTCGCCAATGTATCAGAACAAAACTGGGATTTTGGTGGTTCAGGTGGTGGAATCAGACAAATTCAAAGAAAATATAATTCGTACGGTTTAGAATTAGAAGGAAACTACAGAATTAATAATTTCTCAGTGAATGGAAGTGTTACGTACACAAAAGCAGAAATTGCAGATGACGTAGTTACTCCAGCTTTAAATGGAAATAAACCAAGACGTCAAGCAGATTTTATTTTTAATGTTGTACCAACTTATAAATTTGGAACAAAAAAACAACATAATTTCGGTTTCAGTGTAATCGGTACCACCAAATCTTACGCTCAAGACGATAACAAATTGGTGATGCCAGGCTATGCTTACGTAAATCCATTCTTAAGTTTCGAATTAACTAAAGGACTTTCAGCTACCGTAAACGTAAACAACGTTTTTGATACTATCGGAATTACAGAAGTAGAAGAAGGAAGTATTGTAGAAAACACAAATAATATTGTAAGAGCACGTTCAATTACAGGTAGAACAAGCTCCTTAACAATTGCATATAGGTTTTAATAGATTTTCATGTTTTGTTTATTCAATTCCTATGTCAGATAGCATCTGATATGGGAATTGTTTTAAATTTAAATCCAATCAAATGAAGAAAGTAATTTATCTACTGTTTTTAATTTTCGGAATGTTTTCTGCAAATGCACAACAAAAAAACACAAAATCAGAAGTAAAGAAAGTAATTATCTACGGAAGTGACGATTGCCATAATTGTACGGATACCAAAGCGTTTTTGACTCAAAATAAGATTTCTTTTGAATTTTTTGATATCGATAAAAATCCAGAAGCTTTAAAAGAAATGTTACTAAAATTAAAAAATGCGAATATCAGTACTCAAAATTTAGGCATTCCTGTGGTAGATAAAAACGGAATAATCTTTACGAATACAGGTGTCTTTGAAGAATTTTTACAAAAACTAAAAAACTAATGGCTGCAAAAATAAAATTAAGCTTTTGGCAAATTATCAACATGAATGTGGGTTTTTTTGGCATCCAATACAGTTTCGGATTGCAACAAAGTGCTGTGAATCCTATTTATGATTTTTTAGGCGCCAGTCCAGATGAATTGCCACTTTTAAATTTAGCCGGACCTTTAACAGGCTTGCTAGTACAACCCATAATTGGTGCTTTAAGTGATAAAACTTGGTTGCCAAAATTAGGAGGAAGAAGAAAACCATATTTTTTTATTGGTGCCATCATTTGCAGTATCGCCTTGTTTTTATTTCCATTTAGCAGTTCGTTATGGATGGCCGCTGGTTTGTTATGGATTTTAGATGCCGGAAATAACACAGCCATGGAACCTTACCGAGCTTTCGTAGCCGATAAATTAGATGAATCACAACAACCTATTGGATTTCAAGCTCAAAGTTTTTCCTGGTTTTGGACAAACTTTAGCCAATGTTTCGCTATTTGTTTTTCCAATGATTTTTATAGGAACCACGGGAAAATTACCCACTTGGGTTTTTGCTTCTTTTATTTTAGGTTCCATTTGTTCGATTGGTTCGGTTTGGTGGAGTTCTTACACCACAAAAGAAATTCCTCCATCAGAAGAAGAATTACTACAAATTCAATCGGAAAAAGTCAATGTTTTTACACCTTTTATTGATATTTTCTTAGCCATAAAAGAAATGCCTAAAGTGATGTGGCAATTGGCGTTGGTGTATTTGTTTCAATGGTATGCTTTGTTTTGTTATTGGCAAAATTCCTCAAAAAGTATTGCGCTATCGGTTTGGCATACCACGCCACAACAAAATAGTAAATTATACGAAGAAGCTGTAGGTTGGACAGGTTTAGTAAACGGTTGGTACAATATTGTTACGTTTTTATGTGCGTTCGGATTGGTGTATTTCGCTAAAAAATATTCGCCAAAAATGGTGCATTTTGCTTGTTTGTTACTTGCGGCAATAGGTTTTTTAATTTTTCCTCTTATCGAAAATAAATATTTGTTGTTTCCAGCCATTACAGGTTTCGGAATCGGTTGGGCGAGTATGATGGGAATTCCGTATTTAATGGTAGTCAATAACATTCCAAAAGAACGCTACGGTGTGTATATGGGAATTATCAACATGATGATTGTGATTCCCATGTTCATTCAAACGATAACTTTTGGATATATCATGAAACATTTTTTAAATAACGATCCGCGTGTTGCCATATCATTTGCAGGGATTTTATTAGTTTTTGCCGCTGTTTTCACTTTGTTTATTTCAAGTAAAAAAGCAATTCATGAATAACATTTCTTATCATAAAGCTCTAGACTTGCTTCACCAAGTCAGTACGAAAAATGGATTTCTAGCCAGTGCCGAAAATACGTCTAATTACCAACGTGTTTGGGCTAGAGATGGCGTAATTTGTGGTTTGGCTGCATTAGCTTCCGCCGATGAAAAATTAATCGAAACTTTCAAATCTACTTTAGAAACATTAGCCAATCAACAACATGAAATTGGAACAATTCCATCAAATGTTTTACTTTCAGATGAAAAAAAGGAAGTCAGTTATGGCGGTTTAGCCGGAAGAGTAGATGCTGTAACTTGGTTTGTTATTGGAATTTGCCAATACGCGCATCATCAAAATCAACCTGAATTCGTAAATAAATATCAAATACATATTGAAAAAGCTTTACATCTTTTAAATGCTTGGGAATTCAATAACAAGCATTTAGTGTATGTCCCACTTTCAGGGAATTGGGCCGACGAATATATTACCGATGGCTATGTTTTATATGATCAATTGTTACGAATTTGGGCTTTAAAAAGTTATAATCATTTCGCAAAATCTGAATCCATTTCTCAAAAAATTCAAGAAATTTTGCAACAAGTGGAAATGAATTTTCTGCCAGATTCAAAAGGAGAAAAATACCACGAACGGGCTTATAAAGAATTAGATTTTCAAGATTATTTACCATGTTCTTTTTCGCCTTCAGGATATAAAACACAATTTGATGCTTTTGCCAATGCTTTAGCTGTTTTGTTAGATATTGGTAATAATGACACAAAATCAAGAATACTAAATCACACTTCAAAAGTAGCTGCTGAAACAAAATTAGGATTAGTGCCTGCTTTTTGGCCACCCGTTTTTCCAGAAGACGAACATTGGAGTTTGTTAAAAAACAATTGCAAGTACGAATTCAGAAATTTTCCTTACGAGTTCCATAATGGAGGAAGT
The DNA here is from genome assembly GCA_964621245.1 of uncultured Flavobacterium sp. Taxonomy (GTDB): domain Bacteria; phylum Bacteroidota; class Bacteroidia; order Flavobacteriales; family Flavobacteriaceae; genus Flavobacterium. Next base: position 1,944 of record CAZULO010000081.1, on the reverse strand, counting down.
TGGTCGATGGTCAATGGATTTGTTGGTTTAGCTTTTTTAAGTGAAGATAAAACTGAGGAAGCCTTAACGATATTAGAAAAAATAAATGCCGCGAATACTATTGCCAATTATTCTTTTTACGAAAATTTCAATACAAATACAGAAGAACCTAATGGTGTAGCTTTTTGCGCTTGGAGTGCTGCAGCTAGTGTTTTGTTAGAACAATCTTTACATCATAATTTTAAATTACTATTTTAAGTTGAAAACGATAGATATCATAAGTATAGGTGAAGTGTTGATTGATTTTATTGGTCATGAAGTGAATACCTCTATCAATAGAACCAAAGATTACCATCGATTTTTAGGTGGTTCACCAACCAATGTAGCCGTAAATGCGTCTCGTTTAGGATTGAATTCCGTTTTGGTCGCCACTTGCGGTCAAGATGGTTTGGGCGATTATGTGATTAGAAAATTAAAATCCAATCATGTAAATGTGCAACATGTTAGAATGACAGAAGCGACACCAACTTCGGTAATTTTTGTTTCAAAATCTACAGAAACACCTGATTTTATCCCGTATCGTCAAGCGGATTGCGAAATTTATGAAACGCAATTACCAGATGAAATTATTGCAGACGCTAAGATTTTTCATACTACTTGTTTCGCGTTAAGCAAAAATCCAGCACGTCAAACAATTTTAAATCGAGCCAAAAAAGCAGCTGAGTTAGGTGTGAAATTAAGTATCGATATTAATTTCTCTGAAAGAATTTGGCCCAATAGAGAAGAAGCTAAACTTGTTCTAAAAGAATATTTAGCCAAAGACCCGTTAGTTAAATTAAGCGAAGACGATTGTTATCGATTGTTCGCCGAAGTAAAATCGGAAGAATTTATTTTCAATTATTTTCACCAATTAGGAGCGTCTACGATTTGCTTAACGAAAGGTAAAAATGGAGTAGTAGTTTCCGATGTAAAACAAGGTTTGTTGTTTCAACCCGCCATTCAAATTGACGAAATTAAAGATACAACCGGCGCAGGCGATGCCTTTTGGACAGGTTTTTTATATGCTCAAATTGAAAATAAATCTTTAGAAGATTGTGTAACTATCGCTCAAAAATTAGCCACAATCAAATTACAAAATGTTGGACGCTTACCCGATAATTTAAACATAAAAGCCATTATACATACCGAGTAGTTAGTTATTCCCCCCATATTTTTTCTTAAGCTGTATTTCGATGCAGCTTTTTTAGGTTAAAAAACATGTTACTTCTTCAAGTCTAGTATTATAAGGGGAAATAGGTGTTTTAAAAGAAAAAATAACTTTTTAGCTAATCTTTATGGTTTTATCATTCCAAATTTTATCTTTGTAAGTTGATGCAAATGATACAATATGTCTACAAATAATAATAAAAGAAGAGAAGCTTTACTATACCACGCTAAACCTACGCCAGGTAAAATTCAGGTGGTGCCAACAAAAAAATATGCTACACAAAGAGATTTATCTCTGGCGTATTCTCCAGGTGTGGCCGAGCCATGTTTGGAAATTGCAAAAGATGTGAATAACGTTTATAAATACACAGCTAAAGGAAATTTAGTGGCTGTAATTACTAACGGTACAGCGGTTTTAGGTCTTGGTGATATCGGACCAGAAGCTTCTAAACCCGTAATGGAAGGTAAAGCGTTATTGTTTAAGATATTTTCAGATATTGATGTGTTCGATATTGAAGTGGATGCCACAGATATTGATAAATTCGTAGAAACCGTAAAAGCAATTGCGCCTACTTTTGGTGGAATTAATTTAGAAGATATTAAAGCACCAGAATCTTTCGAAATTGAAAGAAGGTTAGTGGAAGAGTTGAACATTCCTGTAATGCACGATGACCAACACGGAACTGCAATTATTTCTTCAGCGGCGCTTTTAAATGCGATTGAATTAGCAGAAAAAGATATTGCGACAGTTAAAATTGT
>CAZULO010000080.1:0-13050 GCA_964621245.1 uncultured Flavobacterium sp. | reverse complement strand
GAAGTTTTAGTAGTAGATTTTCTTAATACTTGATCTAAGACAAAACGAATTCCAACATTAGCTCTTACACTGCTGTATGGGTTGTTTGCAGTATTGTAGTCTGAGTTGGTTGCATTAAAATCTTTGTTTAATACATCAATTTGAGATTGTATTTGAGCTAAAGAGATATTTTCAGCAGTTGTTCTATATAACACGTTTACAACAACAGGAATTTCTAAAACACCATTTACAATTCTTCCTTCTGCAATTGCTCTCGCTGCTTTTAATTCAAATTCTTCCATTCTGTTAGCTAATGTAGGATCAGCAGCTAGTTGTTCTTTTAAATGCTCATCAGAATAACAACCTCTTCTTCCTGCAACTGCTGCAGAATTTTCTGTAGATACTGTTGCATCTTCTTGTTTGTTACAAGAGAAAAGCATACTTACGATAGCAAGTGATAAAACAATTTTTTTCATAAATTTTATTTAATAAGTTAATTAGTTGTTGCAATATTATATGTAAGAATTTGAATTTCAAAATAAAAATACAACTTTTAGACAAAATTCAATAAAATCCGATAAAATGCATTTTTTTTCTATTTTTTTAGCGATATATTGTTATTAATTTAATAAAATTTTTTGTCAATATTTAAGATATGTGAAATATTATCGTTTGAGTATTGTTATATATTCAATTTAATACAGGTATTTTAGCGACTTTCAGAATTATAACAATTAGAGATATAAAACCATTTTTTTGTAACAAATCAAACAGAAATCTTACATAAAAAATGTTAAAATAAGTTTTTTTAGTATTAGATTTTAAGATTAAAATAAAATAAATTTAGAGTAAAAAAAAAGACTTAAAAACAATATTTAAGTCACTTTTATGCGATTTGCTGAGTTTTAAAAAACGATTAAATTAATGTCTCTATGCTCTAAATGAAACCAATCAGCAATAGGTTTGTTTGTTAAGATTCCGTGATAAAAGTAAATTCCGTTTTTTAAGCCTTTGTTGCATCTAATCGCAGTTTCAATTCCGCCATCTTCAGCGATTTGAATTAAAATAGGTGAAATAATGTTACTAATAGAAATACTTGCGGTTTTAGAATAGCGAGATGGAATGTTAGGAACACAATAATGAATTACATTACTTTTTATAAAAGTAGGGTTTTCGTGTGTTGTGATTTCCGATGTTTCAAAACAACCGCCCGTATCGATACTGACATCCACAATTACGGCTCCTTTTTTCATATGGTCAACCATGGTTTCTGTAACTACAACAGGTGTTCTGTTTTTGCCTCGAAGCGCACCAATGGCAACATCACAACGACGAATAGCTTTTAAAAGTGCTTTGTCATGTATAGTAGAAGTGAAAATTCTTTGATTTAAAGTGTTTTGTAAACGACGTAATTTGGTTATCGAATTATCAAACACTTTTACATTTGCACCTAAACTTAAAGCAGTTCTTACTGCATATTCAGCAACTGTTCCGGCACCAAGTATTACAACTTCAGTAGGAGGAACGCCAGTTATGTTACCAAAAAGCAATCCTTTTCCATCGTTATTATTGATCATTAATTCTGCAGCAATTAAAACGGAGGCAGTTCCTGCAATTTCACTTAACGATTTCACTGCTGGATACGAACCGTCGCTATCTTTTATAAATTCGAAAGCTAGAGCCGTAATTTTCTTTTTGGTTATAGCTTCAAAGTATTCTTTTTTTTGTGTTTTTAATTGAATGGCAGAAATTAAAATAGCTTCAACATTCATCATGTCAATTTCTTCCAAAGTTGGAGGTTCTACTTTTAAGATGATCGGACAAGAAAAAATTTTCTTAGTATCATGAGTCACTTCTGCACCTGCATCCGAATAATCTTTATCAGAGAAACTTGCATTTTTTCCAGCACCGCTTTCCACCATTATTCGATGGCCATGACTCACCAATGAACTTACGGCATCTGGTGTTAAACAAATACGACGCTCTTGGTAAGATGTTTCTTTGGGAATTCCAATAAATAATTCACTTTTGTGTTTGGCAATTTCTAATTTTTCTTCTTGTGGAAGTAACTGCTTGGCAGAAAATGGAGAATACGTTGACATATTAAGTTCTAATTTGTAGCCAAAATAGATAAATTTATGTAAAGTCGCAAGTCAAAAGTCATAAACTTCTAAAAGGAAATCAATAAAAAAATAGTCAAAAAGGTTCTTACAATAAGTAGTAAAAATTTGTAAATTGTTTTTATTCAAAAATATATAAGAACCGGAACAAATTAGAAAAGTATTATTTTAATTAGATGTAGTGATTAATGAGTAAAATATATTTATTCATTAAACGCTAAATTAGGTAATTAATCATTTTTTAAAACCAATTCTCTTTTTCCATTCAGAAGTGTTTTAATAACAATTGAAGCATGATCTAAGGGTAATAAATGTGGTACTTTTTCCGGCCATTCAATAAAACACCAATTTCCAGAATAAAAATAGTCGTCTATTCCCATATCATAGGCTTCTATCTCATCATTAATACGATATAAATCAAAATGGTATATAAGTTCACCCGATTCCGCTTCGTATTCATTCACAAGTGAGAAAGTTGGACTACTAGAATTTCCTTTAACCCCTAATTCTTTGACTAATTCTTTAATTAAGGTGGTTTTTCCAACGCCCATTTCAGCATGAAACGTAATAACTTTTTTTAAACCTGAGGTGGCTAATATGTCTTTTGCTATTTTATTTATTTCTTCTAAGGTAAAAGTGGTTGTCATTTCTTGGCGAGTTTTGAGTGGCGAGTTTTGAGTTGTGTGTTAACAGAGTAGCGAAGAACTCAAAACCCACTACATATTACTATTTTGGATTTAAAACGATACAAGGGATAATCATTTCTTCTAATGAAATTCCTCCGTGTTGATAGGTGTTTCGATAATAACTTACATAATGATTAAAATTGTTCACGTATGCTAAAAAATAATCGCTTTTTGCAAAAATATAAGAACTTGTCATATTTATAGCAGGTAAACCGATTTTTTTAGGATCTTTTACGGCATAAACGTCTTTGTCTTCATAGGTTAAACTTCGACCAGTTTTATATCTTAAGTTCAAACTGGTGTTTTTATCACCTATAACTTTCGATGGATTTTTGCAATTAATTGTTCCGTGATCAGTTGTAATGATTAATTTGAACCCCATTTGTTGTGCTTGTTGAATCATTTCCAATAAAGGAGAATTCTTAAACCAACTTAATGTTAACGAACGATAAGCTTTATCATTAGAAGCTAATTCTTTCACTACATCCATTTCGGTTTTCGCATGCGATAACATATCTACAAAATTATAAACAATTGTAGTTAAATCATTGTTTTTACACGATTTAAAGTTGTCTACTAATTTTTTTCCATCTTTTAAATTGGTGATTTTGTGGTATTCACTTTTAATGTTTAAACCTAAACGTTTGAGTTGTTCGTTTAAAAAATCAGCTTCATGTAAATTTTTCCCACCATCATCTGTATCATTTTTCCAATATTGAGGGAATTTTTTTTCCATTTCTAAAGGTAATAAGCCTGAAAATATCGCATTTCTAGCATATTGTGTGGCAGTTGGAAGGATAGAGTAGTAACTAACTTCTTTTTCTGGTTTATAATGATTGTATACGATACTTTCGAATATTTTCCATTGGTCTAATCGTAAGTTATCAATTACGACAAATAAAATTGGTTTTTCTTTTTTTCGAATTTCAGGTGCTACTAATTCCCCAAATAACTTATGAGATAATATTGGCTTATCGGCTTTTTCATCGAACCAGTCTTCGTAATTACGTTCGATAAATTTGCCAAATTGTAAATTAGCTTCAGATTTTTGACTTTCTAAAATTTGAATTAAATTTTGGTCTTCAATAGTTTCTAATTCAATTTCCCAATACACTAATTTTTTATAAAACTCGGCCCATTCTTCAAAAGAATTCACCATCGACATTTCCATGGCAATTTTCCTGAATTCTTTTTGGTAATCTAAGGTAGTTTTTTCTGAAATTAAACGAGAATGGTCTAAGTTTTTCTTTAAACTCAATAAAATTTGATTCGGATTAACGGGTTTAATCAAATAATCTGCAATTTTACTTCCGATCGCTTCTTCCATTATATATTCTTCCTCACTTTTTGTAATCATAATTACAGGTGTGGAAGATTTAAATTCTTTCATTTCAGAAAGAGTTTCTAGACCTGAAAGTCCAGGCATATTCTCATCTAAAAAAACAACATCAAAATTATTTTCCTTATATAAATCAATAGCGTCTTGTCCGTTATTACAAGTAGTGACTTGGTAATTTTTCTTTTCTAAAAATAAGATATGTGGTTTTAGTAAATCAATTTCATCGTCTACCCAAAGTATTTTTATGTGGCTCATCGTATTTCAATTTTAAAAGTGCAAGTTACTATTTGTTTAACGTATTTTTTCTTAAAAATTGTGTAAAAAAATAAAAATTTTACTTTATAATATAACAATAGTTTTTATTTGTCACGCAATTTTGTGGTTTTTTGTAGGCTTAAAATAGTTACTTCAAAGTTTCTTTTTTAGTTTGTTATTCAATTACTATTTTATCCCATTAAAGTGGCATTAAAGTGGGCTTTGATTCGCCTTTGATAGGAAGTTGTTTTGTTCGAAATAATCCGTTTGAAAAATTAAACTAAAATTGTTTTTGTTCTATTTTAGTTTGAGATGATGGTCTTGATTTAACATTATTTCAAATTGTTATACTTTAAAATAAATTATATATTTGAATAAACAATTATTGATTTATGTGTTTTCATTACAAACAAACAAAAGAAGGTTTAGTTTTAGAAAAACAATTTAAAGCTAAGAAAAAAGCAGGAATAGTTATAGAACCTGCTACGTATTTAAATGGTTTTGAGCATCCAACTTCGTTGATTATCACCAATACGCAACCTACAGTTTTAGATCATGGTATTTGGGGATTATTACCTAATTGGGCAAACGATTCCGCACATCAAAAATTTACTTTAAATGCTAGAATTGAAGACTTAGCTAGTACGCCCTCCTATAAAGATTGCATTCAAAATAGATGTTTACTCATAGCTGATGGTTTTTATGAGTGGCAATGGCTTACTACATCCGGATCTAAAAAAGAAAAGTATTTGATTGAACTTGAAGATGAAAAAGCTTTTGCTTTTGCAGGTATTTATTGTTTTAATATTAAATTAAATCAACTTACTTTTTCAATGGTTACAACACAAGCTAATACATTAATGTGTGAAATTCATAATACAAAAAAAAGAATGCCTGTTATCTTACATCCCAATGATGAGTTAGCTTGGCTAGAGGGGCAGGATTATAAAGATTTTGGTTTTCCGTATGAAGTTCAATTAAAAGCTACTTCCATGGAATCCCAATTTCGTTTGTTTTGATTTTACAATAATTTTAAATTGTTACAGACCTTTATTTGTTATAGAATGCACTATTCCAATTGAATTCACTAGGATAATTACCTGTTTTGAAAGTGTAATAGATGAAAATAAACAAGAAAGTTTTCCAAGAAAATAGAAAAACAGATAGAGCTCGACTTGTTACCCATAAATTTGGATTAATAAGTCCGCAAATCACTAAAACAAGTAAAGACAACAGTAAAGTAGCTGTCACCAAAGTGAAAATATTTCTAAAAGGCCAATATTTAATTTTTCTGAAAACAGATAAATCATTTCCCCATTTGGCTAGTAAATAATAATAGCCATTTCCTAAAGACATAAATAATAGTGGATCGTCATAATTCTGTAACGCAAAATTTTCTTTTGGAGCTAAAATTTTGAAGTTTTCAATTTGGGTTTGATGTTCGTTTTCAAATTCTAAAACCGAATGAATGGCTTCTTTAGGAATTTCATTTTTATAATATGAAGTTGAAAGAAATCGCAAACGATACGTTATAGCAAGTTCCTTTATAGCAGCTTCTGAGAATATTAAATCCGACTGTAATTTATCGAAGTGAAATGTATTTTTTGAATTTTCATTGCTAGAATTCAATCGTTCAACAACACTAATTAAAGTTGGTGAAACATCAATGCGCTCCGTAACCGTAATTGATGAAAAATCAAATTTATATTTTTTTTGAATTTGCTTTAATTCTTGATGTAAACGACTCATGATAAATTATTTATGTCAAATTTACTGCAAAATTAAAAACACAAAAAGAAACAATTGTTAAAATTTAATTAATTGAATCGTGATCAATTACATCTTTTAATGTAGAATAGTTTGACTTTATGGAAGGAAGTCAATCAGAAAATGCTAATATATAAAAAATAAATTTATATTTGTTATTCCAAATTTTTTTACCTGTGAGCCAAATCAATAAATTAAAAATACTAAACGATCCTATTTATGGTTTTATTACCATTCCAAATACTTTAATTTACGATTTAATTCAACATCCTTATTTTCAACGCTTGCGTCGTATTTCTCAAATGGGAATGTCGTATTTAGTTTATCCAGGTGCACATCATACACGTTTTCATCATGCTTTAGGTTGTATGTATATTATGCAAAAAGCGGTTCAAACACTTCGCTTTAAAGGTGTTGAAATTTCAGAAGAGGAAGAAAATGCTTTATATGTTGCTATTTTACTTCATGATATTGGTCACGGTCCTTTTAGTCATGCTCTAGAAAATAGTGTAGTTGAAGAAGTGCACCATGAAGAATTATCGTTGTTGTTTATGGAGCAATTGAATGCTGAATTCGATGGTAAATTATCACTAGCTATCCAAGTTTTTAAAGGAGAATATCATAGAAAATTCATGTTGCAATTGATTTCTAGTCAGTTGGATATGGATCGTATGGATTATTTAAAACGTGATAGTTTTTATACGGGTGTAAATGAAGGAAACGTAAATAGTGAACGTTTAATTCAAATGCTAAATGTGCAAGACGATGTGTTGGTCATGGAAGAAAAGGGGATTTATTCTATAGAAAAGTTCCTAATGGCCCGCCGTTTAATGTATTGGCAAGCATATTTACATAAAACGAGTGTGGTTGCCGAGTTAACTTTAACAAAAATCTTAAAACGTGCAAAAGAATTAGCTATAAAAGGTGAGACACTTTTTGGAAGCCCATTTTTGTTATTTTTCTTGCATAATAAAATTGAATTGAATCAAATTGATAAAGCAATTCTAGATCAATTTTCAAGTTTAGATGATTATGATGTGTTGGGAGCAATTAAACAATGGCAATTTCATGACGATTTTGTATTGAGTTCTTTAAGTAAGATGATCATCAATCGAAATCTTTTAAAAATTGAATTAAGTGAGGATAAAATTGATAAAACCAAATATTTAGATTTAAAAGAAAAGTATAGTAAAACCTATCAAATTTCAGATAAAGAAGTGGAATATTTTGTTTTTAAAGGAAAGATTAAAAATGAAGCATATAGTAAATCTTCAGAACCTATTCGAATCTTAAAAAAAGATAAAACAGTTGAAACAGTAGTGGAAGCTTCTGATCAAATGCACTTGAAAGCATTATCAAAAACGGTAACTAAATTTTTTATTTGTTATCCGAAAGTGATAGATTAAGGTTAATTTTTATATTTTTGCAAGGAAGAAACAAGTATGAATTTGTTTTTATGACAAAAATTCAAGTAGAAATTGTATGTTTCTTGCGAATTTTGAAATTATACCGTCATATATTAAAGTATATTAAATGAAATTTACAGCTGAGCAAATAGCAAGCATTTTAGAAGGAGAAGTTGTTGGAGATCCAAATGCTGAAGTATATAAATTAGCTAAAATTGAAGAAGGAACAACTGGTTCACTTACATTTTTAGCCAATCCTAAATATGCCAATTATATTTATACTACTAATGCTACCATTGCAATAGTAAATAATACTTTTGTGGCAGATCAAGAAATTAAAGCTACTTTAATTAAAGTGGAGGATGCTTATAAATCGTTTTCTAAATTATTAGAATACTATAATCAAGTAAAATTGATGAAATCAGGAATTGAACAACCATCTGTGATTTCAGACGGCGTTCAATATGGAGAAAATTTATATTTGGGAAGTTTTTGTTACATCGGACAAAATGTGAAAATTGGTACTAATGTAAAAATTTATCCAAATAGTTTTATTGGTGATAATGTTATTATTGGAGATAACTGTGTCTTTTTTGCTGGAGTTCGAATTTATTCAGAAACTGAAATTGGTAATAATGTAACCATTCATTCTGGAACAATTGTTGGTTCTGACGGATTTGGTTTCGCACCACAAGAAGACGGAACTTATGTAAAAGTCCCTCAAATTGGAAATGTAATTATTGAAGATCATGTAGAAATTGGTTCTTGTTCTACACTAGACAGAGCCACCTTAGGATCAACTATTATAAGAAAAGGAGCTAAGTTAGACAATCAAATTCAAATTGCTCATAATGTTGAAATTGGTGAAAATACAGTAATTGCAGCGCAAACGGGTATTGCTGGTTCTACCAAAATCGGTAAAAATTGCATGATTGGAGGTCAAGTGGGTGTAGCAGGTCATTTAACTATTGGCGACTTTGTTAAAGTGCAAGCGCAATCTGGTATTGGTAAAAATTTAAAAGATAATGAAGTGGTTCAAGGAAGTCCTGCTTTCAATTATGGCGATTTTGCAAAATCTTTCGTCCACTTTAAAAATTTACCAAAAATTGTAAAAGATCTAGAAGAATTAAAAAAGGATAATAAATAAAATCATGTTAAAACAAACGACTTTAAAAAGCGAAATTTCATTAACAGGTGTAGGTTTACATACTGGTCAGGAAGTAACCATGACTTTTAAACCAGCACCCGTAAACAACGGATTTACATTTGTACGAATCGATTTAGAAGGTGCTCCAATTATTGAAGCCGATGCCAATTATGTAGTAAACACACAACGTGGTACCAATTTAGAGAAGTTAGGTGTAATGATACAAACTCCTGAGCATGTTTTAGCAGCTTTAGTAGGTTGTGATTTAGATAATGTTATCATTGAGTTAAACTCCTCTGAATTGCCAATTATGGATGGTTCTTCCAAATATTTTGTGGAAGCATTAGAAACAGTTGGAATTATCGAACAAGACGCTGAAAGAAAAGTGTATGTTGTTAAGGATGTAATTTCTTATTTGGACGAAACCACAGGAAGTGAAATTACAATTATTCCTAGCGATACTTATTGTGTAACCGCAATGGTTGATTTCGGAACTAAAGTCTTAGGAACTCAGAACGCAAACCTGAAAAATATTTCTGATTTTAAATCGGAAATTTCTGCTTGTAGAACTTTCAGTTTTTTACATGAATTAGAAGCGCTTTTGAATAACGGATTGATTAAAGGTGGCGATTTAAATAACGCCATTGTATATGTTGATAAAGAAATTTCTTCTGAAACTATGAACAGTTTAAAGAAGGCTTTCAACAAAGAAACTATTTCAGTTACAGAAAATGGAATTTTAGATAATTTAACGTTGCATTTCCCTAACGAAGCAGCTCGTCATAAATTATTAGATATTTTAGGTGATTTATCCTTGATAGGAACAAGAATTCAAGGTAAGATTATTGCCAACAAACCTGGGCATTTTGTAAATACTCAATTTGCTAAGAAATTGTCTAAAATTATCAAATTAGAAGAAAAAAATAATATTCCTGTTTACGACCTGCATAAAGAGCCTGTTTTAGATATTCATGGAATCATGGATTTATTGCCACACAGACCTCCATTTTTATTAGTAGATAAGATTTTAGAATTATCTCAAACACATGTAGTTGGATTGAAAAATGTAACGATGAACGAACCATTCTTTGTAGGACATTTTCCAGGTGCACCAGTTATGCCAGGTGTTTTACAAGTAGAAGCCATGGCACAAACAGGAGGTATTTTAATTTTAAGTACAGTTCCTGATCCAGAAAATTATCTTACTTTTTTCATGAAGATAGATAATGTAAAATTCAAACAAAAAGTATTACCAGGTGATACATTAGTTTTCAAATGTGAATTAATTACTCCAATCAGAAGAGGTATTTGCCACATGCAAGCTTATGCTTATGCGAATGGAAAACTTGTTTCAGAAGCAGAATTAATGGCACAAATAGTAAAAGTTAAAAGCGAGTAATTCGGAATTAGTGGTTTTGTTTTGATATTTAAAATCGAAACCATTTGATCAAATTCCTTTTTTACAAATGACAAATAATAGATAAAATATATGAATCAACCCTTAGCATATGTCCATCCGGGAGCAAAAATTGCCAGAAATGTAGTTATTGATCCATTTACAACGATACATAATAATGTAGAAATTGGTGAAGGAACTTGGATCGGATCTAACGTAACCATTATGGAAGGCGCTAGAATTGGAAAAAATTGTAATATTTTTCCAGGAGCTGTAATTTCCGCTGTACCGCAAGATTTAAAATTTGGTGGTGAAGATTCTTTAGCTGTAATTGGTGACAACACTACAATTAGAGAATGTGTAACTATTAATAGAGGTACTGTTGCTTCTGGTAAAACAGTAGTTGGTAAAAATTGTTTAATTATGGCAACGGCGCATATTGCTCATGATTGTGTAATTGGAGATAATTCAATTATCGTAAATGGTGTTGCTTTGGCTGGTCATGTAACAGTTGGTCAATTTGCCGTAATCGGTGGATTAGCCGCAGTACATCAGTTTATTTCAATTGGAGATCATGCTATGGTTTCTGGTGGAAGTTTAGTCCGTAAAGATGTTCCTCCATTTTCTAAAGCAGCAAAAGAACCTTTATCTTATGTTGGAATTAATTCAGTTGGACTAAGAAGAAGAGGTTTTTCAACAGAAAAAATCAGACAAATTCAAGATATTTACAGAATTCTATATCAAAAAAACTACAATACATCTCAAGCAATGAGTATTATTGAAGCTGAAATGGAAGCCACACCAGAAAGAGATGAAATTTTAGATTTTATCCGAAATTCTTCTCGTGGAATCATGAAAGGATATACAGGAAGTGTATAAAATTAAAAACATAAAATAAAAAATACAAAATGGCAAGTACATCAGATATTAGAAATGGTTTATGCATAAAATTTAACCACGATATTTATAAAATTATTGAATTCTTACACGTAAAACCAGGTAAAGGTCCAGCTTTTGTAAGAACAAAATTAAAATCTTTAACTAACGGTAAGGTGTTAGATAATACGTTTTCTGCTGGGCACAAAATTGATGTAGTACGAGTAGAAACGCAAACGTACCAATTTTTATATCCAGAAGGAAACGATTTTCACTTTATGAATATCGAATCTTTTGAGCAAATTACACTAAATAGAAATATCTTAGATGCACCAGATTTATTAAAAGAAGGTGAAAATGTAATGATTCAAATTAATACAGAAACAGATTTACCGTTATCTGTTGATATGGCAGCTTCTGTAATTTTAGAAGTTACTTACACTGAACCAGGTTTAAAAGGAAATACAGCTACAAATGCAACAAAACCAGCCACTGTAGAAACAGGAGCTTCAATTAACGTACCTTTGTTTATCAATGAAGGAGACAAAATTAAAATTGATACTGCTTCTGGAAAATACATGGAAAGAGTATAATTTGAGTATTCAGTATTCAGTTTTTAGTAAACAGTCTATAAAAGCTGAATTTCAAACTAAATAAATGAAATTTAACAAAACATACACTTTAAAACAAATTGCTGAAATTATCAATTCTAAATATATTGGAACTGATGATTTTCCAGTTCATGGTATGAATGAAATTCATGTAGTAGAACCAGGTGATATTGTTTTTGTAGATCATCCAAAATATTACGACAAAGCCCTACAATCAGCAGCAACAATTGTTCTGATTAATAAAGAAGTGGAATGTCCAGAAGGTAAAGCTCTATTGATTTCTGAGGATCCTTTCAGAGATTTTAATGTGTTAACTAAACATTTCAGACCTTTTCAATTTTCAAATGTTTCTATTTCAGATTCGGCAATAATTGGCGAGGGAACTTTAATTCAACCTAATTGTTTCATCGGGCATCATGTTCAAATTGGTAAAAATTGCTTAATCCATTCCAATGTTTCCATTTACGATAATACAATCATTGGCGATAACGTAATTATTCACGCTGGAACTATTTTAGGAGCCGATGCTTTTTATTATAAAAAACGTCCAGATGGCTTTGATCAATTGCTTTCCGGTGGGCGAGTAGTAATTGAAAGTAATGTGGGAATTGGCGCATTATGTACTATTGATAAAGGTGTTACAGGCGATACTACTATTGGTGAAGGAACTAAAATTGACAACCAAGTACATGTGGGACATGATACTGTGATAGGTAAAAAATGCTTAATTGCTTCTCAAACAGGAATCGCAGGATGCGTAATTATTGAAGATGAAGTGACACTTTGGGGTCAAGTAGGAACTACTAGTGGCATTACCATTGGTGCGAAAGCCGTAATTATGGGTCAAACTGGTGTGACTAAATCAGTAGAAGGTGGAAAATCTTATTTTGGAACTCCAATTGAAGAATCTAGAGAAAAATTAAAACAACTAGCAAATATTAAACGAATCCCAGAAATCATAGAAAAATTAAAATAATGACTCCAAAAGAAATTATACAAGAATTATATACGAATGATGGTTTAAGAAATCAGGATTTTTTAACTACTGTTTTACATGAAAATTTTGAATTAACATGGCACAGTTCGGAGGGTTTATTAGTAAAAGATAAACAAGCTATTTTAGATTTGGCTTCAGAATTGAAAAACAATTTCGCCATTTTTAATGCAGAAGTTTTATATTTTATTGCTGAAAATAATTTTGTATCTATAACTTTTAATCAATTTGGGTCTAGTATTGAAAATCAAAAAGATTTAATTCTTTTAGGTCGTTTTATGGTGGTATGGGAATTTGAAGGTGACAAAATTGTAAAGGCATACCAAATTAGTCAACCTTCATAAAAAAAATATAAAAAAAATTAAATTATTACTAGCAAAAAACTTATTTTTGCTCAACTTTTAAAAAACAAATAACAGCATGAGTGTTTTAGTAAATAAAAATTCAAAAATTATAGTTCAAGGATTTACAGGA
>CAZULO010000079.1:0-13069 GCA_964621245.1 uncultured Flavobacterium sp. | reverse complement strand
ACACAAAAAGATCCAAACCAAAACACTATAACTTGTATACGCCATGTCACACCTATTGGATCTTTTTTGTTTGTTTTATTATAAGTAGATTTTAACGTATTACTTTTTTAAAAAAGTACTGACTTTGCTTTTACTTTGTCATAGCAACCTTTGAAACAAAAAGTATGACTTCTAGTTGACTACAATTTAAGAAAGAAACACCTAACTGCATTTTATTTTCAGCAGGCTATTCAACCAATTCTTTCAATTCATTTAAAAAGGGACTGTTATTATGAAAACAACACAGAGGATACCTTCTTATTTGTATATAAAGTAGTTTTATAATAGCGGTATAAATGATCATAAATTATCGTTTCGTATTCTCTTTGTCTGGATGAATATTGCCTATTAATCATCATGTGGATGTGGCTACTAAGAAAAGAATTTAAATTTATTTCTAAATTAGTAGTTATGGCCTGTACGACAGACTTCATTTGGTTATTTTTAGCTTCAATTATTTCATAAAAAGGCGTAAAATAGTGGTATGCCTGAAATGCTAAAACACTTGAGATATCTTTTTCTATTGTTCTATAATGTTTGTCTAATTCGGTTTTTAAGACTTTTGTGGCGTTACATTCTTTTTTAAAACTTTGTTGCATTTCATCAAGTAATCTAAATTTCTCTGAAATTGATAAAGAAAATGAATTTAAAAAAGAATCTATAGATAAACAACTAAAAACGATCTGACTTACCTCCTTATCGAATTTGTGTTTCAAACTTAAATATTTAATAATCATTACACTATCGAAATAAAAAAGAGTTTCCGAATCTGTCATGGTGTTTAGACCGTAACGTTCAATTTCTCTTACATATGTATCGTTTTGAACTTTCCAAATTAAATTTTTTTGTAATAAATCTTCAAAAATAGGATGTAACTCCGCAATAACTTGATAAACTTGATTGACATGATCGACTTCAAAACGGATTCTTAAATGACTATCCGAATCATTATACCTAATAAAGAACCATTTATTGATTGTATGATCTGCAAGAATTTTTTCTATTTTTTCGTTTAAATAGTCAAGAAGTAAAACATCTGCTATTTTATATCCTGTATATATTTTGTAATACAGCCATTGGCTTCCAGTGCTAAATAGCCTATTCATAGTTGTTTAATTTATAGTAGGACAAAACAAACTGATTCACAAAGGAATTACATGCCTTATCTTTAACAATTGAGTTGTCTAAAAACAAGAACTCTTCTAAAGTAATTTTTTTATTAGGTTTTATTGTTTTTAGAAATAATGTGACACCAATTTCTTCTTTTAAATCTAACAATAAAGTATTATCACCTTCAACAAGATTGACATATTGGGGTATTTTTTTACTTTCTTTCCAAATCTTAAAAGCACCATAATCAAACTTTGAGTCAGATTTAGTCATGAATGCTTCAAGTTCTTCATACTTTATGAACCATTTAGCCTTAGCCAGAATAACATCTTCATAAACAACTCTTGGAAAATAAAAATAATGATTTTCCAATACACCCCATCTAAAACTTGGAATTGGGCTAACGTTTTGACCTTGCAAATCACATAGAAAATGATAAATAGGTAACGAGTTATAAGAAAAATTATGGGCATTGGACAAACAAGGAATAATTTCTTTTTGAAGTAATTTAGATTTCAAAATCACTTGATTGTTGTTTATTGAAACATACAAATCTTCTAGAGTGATTTGTTGTGAGCTTGGCAAAAAACTATTGGCTAAATAAGGAATTTCATAAGATCGTAAGGAAGGTCTTCTGAGTACGTTACCAGTTCTGTCTTGCGGAATATGCAGAATTTCTGCTAAAATTTTATTTGCATGTAACTCAGACTCCTTTAAAACAATTTTATTAGCTAAAGTAAGAATTTCTTGGTCCCCATTACAAAACCTCCCAATAAGTTTAGACGCACTGTAATTACTACACGATTCTATAGCGATTAGTTCTTTTTCTTCCTCATAAAATAGTTCAGCCATTACAGAAAAAGTATCTGGAATTATATCCTTTTCATTTTCTAAGAAGTTAAAATCCTTTTCTTGTAAGCACAAAATATCTAGATTATTAGAAATAGTTTCTTGCAATTTCTTTTCTAAAACATAATCTACCTTGGTCCATTCTTCTGTATTTGAACTAATGTTTTGGTTAACATTGAAAGAAAAATGATCTAAAAGAGAATGTACATCATTCATTTTAGTATGCTGAAGATATCCAATACCTAATTCAGCATCCAAAACTACAGAAAGAGGCATTTCTCGCGTTTCATATCGTTTTAGAAAAGCATTTTTAAAACTAGTTAAGTTTGGATTTTCTATATTTTTTCTAATTTTATTTAGAAAGAAAAGGGCTTTTTGAATTTTAACACTCACTTTCTTTGATAAGGTGGCCGATTTAGTTTTTAGATAAAGATCGGTTTGCAAAAGATATTTCTCTTCATATTCCGTATTAAACTTTTGGACTAATTTTTTTAATCGTTCAAATTGCAACTGAGCATCAACAAGTGTAACATTTTTTTCTAAAAGCAAGTCCATTTCTTTCAAGATATAGCATTCCGAAAAAAAATCAGGAATCGTTTCAAGAATTTTTATGATTCGCTTCATATCAGTATTACCTGTAATTGTTGCCTCTAGTTCACTTACTAAAATTTGATTATCGATTAATTCTAGTAAAAATTCATTGGCTTCTTCCATTTCAGATTCATCATCTATGATTAGATTGACTAATTCATTAAAACTTAAACCATTTTTAGAATTTTCAATCAATAAGTCTAATACTGAATTAGCACGTATAGAAGATAATACGTGTTCTCTTTTTTTATCTACGTATTTATATTCTACATATCTATAAAAATTTGCAATTTTATATAATGAAGTATTGCAATAATAGTTCAAATGTTTTTGTACCTGCTTATTTTTGGAAATATCTTGCAACAAACTGATCCAATAATGCATATCAAACTGAGTACAAACTTCATGACAACCTACATCTTTAATTTGAATATGGGTTAACTCAGCTATTTTACCAGTTGAGCAACCTGCAAAAATTCCGAAAGGTGTAGCTCTAGAAGAAAGCCTTGCTATATATTTTAACAAGGCTAATTCTAATTTCAATTTTTTTTCGGGATGAGTAGCTGTTGGATTAGTAAGAAACTTATCTAACTCACTAATTAATTCAGGAGAAGCTAAATGGATGGCGACTCTGACTAGATTATTATCTAACAAATCAAACAAATTTATACTTGAATAATTTCGAATCAATTCTGTATAAAAATGTATTGGAAACAAGGGTGTTCGCAACACAAAGGTGTCGAAACAATCAAATTCTCTTAACTTCATTACTACTTCTTCTTACTTATTTTTTTGGCTAATAAAAAGGCTTTATATGTATTAAGAACTTTACCTGTTTTTGATAAATCGGAAAACGGCACCAATTGATTTTCAGTTCCTGGTTTTACAACCATTTTATCGATAGTTATACCAGATTCTAAAATAATATCTTTAATCTGTTTAACAGTAAGTTTAGGGTAATACAACCAAATAAGTGCTGCAGTACCAGAAACCATTGGCCCGGCTAATGAAGTACCAGAATCATACCCGTATTCATTATTAGGTTTAGCCACATAAATATCTTCACCAGGAGCAAAAATATCTACATTTTCTTTACCATAATTTGAAAACGGAGAAACCATAGTACTATCAGTTCTTTTGGAAATGGAACCCACATTAATAAAATTACCAACCAATTCTTTTTTGTTATAATAATCATAATCACTCGGGTAATATCGATTCGAATCAACATTAAAACTATTATTCCCAGAACTATGAACTAACAACACGTTATGCTGTTCCGCATATTCAAATGCACTAGTTACCCATTGCTGATTTAAAGAAAACTCTTTTCCAAATGACATATTAATAATTTTCGCACCATTATCAACGGCATATCGAATAGCCATAGCTATGTCTTTGTCATGTTCGTCACCAGACACAGAAATACTTAGAGGCATAACCTTAATATTATCATGGAAACCATTTACACCAATATTATTATTTCTATTTCCAGCGATAATTGACGCTACTGCCGTAGCGTGTGTAATTTGAAAAATATTAATATTTAACTTATTATTGCCATATCCAGGCTCTAAAACATCTGGATTATCTTTAATAAAGTGTCTGTCATTTATTTCAATATTAAAATTAACATTCACTATAGAATCTTTTTGATTTCTATGTTGAAATAAGTCTTCAAACTTTCTGTCACCAGTTTCAACCGAAACTCTCATATAATCAATTAAGGCTCCTAAATCAGTGTCGTTATCATTCCTTCTTTGTTTATATTTTTTATCATTAATTTTATATTTTTGATATAAACTATCTAATTGAGTTAATGTATAATCTTCTTTAGGAAAAAAATACTTCAAAGTATCCTCTACCTGAGGTCTAAGTTTTACATTATAATCTAATGATTTTAACCAATTTTTATAAAACTTACTCTCGCTTTCATAGGATTGTTTTGCTCTTTTATATTCATTAAAAAAATCAATTGAATCGGTTTGAACTGAAATTTTATTTTTAAAAAACTTTTCCCATTTCTTTATTAGTCGAACCGACTCAAAATTCCAATATCTAAAAAATCCTCCATTAGGTTTTCCTACAAAATTCCATCCATTGACATCATCGATATATCCGTTTTTATCCTCGTCAATTTTATTATCTGGAATTTCTTTATCATTTACCCATATTTGGCTTTTTAAATCTTCATGATCCAAATCAATTTGAGAGTCCAAGACGGCAACAACTATTGAATTTTGTTTAATTTTATTTTCAGTATGGATATTATTTAAATACAAACTATTTGAATAAAAAATCGAATCTTTATTGTCCCAAGACAAATTTATTGATTTGTTTACCTTACATGAGACAAGACTTATTATAGTAATAATAATGATAATTTGTTTTATTAAGTCAAATTTCATGAGAGTAAAGATTTTGGAAAACATAATTTTTATTAAAATTTATTATTGACAAACATTTGAACTTAGTCTTTTTATTATATCGGTAATTTCATGATCATTAGGTGGAATTGGATCTCCGACCCCTCCTTTAATCTTTTTTAAAATATTTTCTTTTTTCAAAATTGTGTAATTTTTGGAAATATCTTGCAACAAACTGATCCAATAATGCATATCAAACTGAGTACAAACTTCATGACAACCTACATCTTTAATTTGAATATGGGTTAACTCAGCTATTTTACCAGTTGAGCAACCTGCAAAAATTCCGAAAGGTGTAGCTCTAGAAGAAAGCCTTGCTATATATTTTAACAAGGCTAATTCTAATTTCAATTTTTTTTCGGGATGAGTAGCTGTTGGATTAGTAAGAAACTTATCTAACTCACTAATTAATTCAGGAGAAGCTAAATGGATGGCGACTCTGACTAGATTATTATCTAACAAATCAAACAAATTTATACTTGAATAATTTCGAATCAATTCTGTATAAAAATGTATTGGAAACAAGGGTGTTCGCAACACAAAGGTGTCGAAACAATCAAATTCTCTTAACTTCATTACTACTTCTTCTTACTTATTTTTTTGGCTAATAAAAAGGCTTTATATGTATTAAGAACTTTACCTGTTTTTGATAAATCGGAAAACGGCACCAATTGATTTTCAGTTCCTGGTTTTACAACCATTTTATCGATAGTTATACCAGATTCTAAAATAATATCTTTAATCTGTTTAACAGTAAGTTTAGGGTAATACAACCAAATAAGTGCTGCAGTACCAGAAACCATTGGCCCGGCTAATGAAGTACCAGAATCATACCCGTATTCATTATTAGGTTTAGCCACATAAATATCTTCACCAGGAGCAAAAATATCTACATTTTCTTTACCATAATTTGAAAACGGAGAAACCATAGTACTATCAGTTCTTTTGGAAATGGAACCCACATTAATAAAATTACCAACCAATTCTTTTTTGTTATAATAATCATAATCACTCGGGTAATATCGATTCGAATCAACATTAAAACTATTATTCCCAGAACTATGAACTAACAACACGTTATGCTGTTCCGCATATTCAAATGCACTAGTTACCCATTGCTGATTTAAAGAAAACTCTTTTCCAAATGACATATTAATAATTTTCGCACCATTATCAACGGCATATCGAATAGCCATAGCTATGTCTTTGTCATGTTCGTCACCAGACACAGAAATACTTAGAGGCATAACCTTAATATTATCATGGAAACCATTTACACCAATATTATTATTTCTATTTCCAGCGATAATTGACGCTACTAAAGTACTGTGATAGTTTAAATCAGAATCATTGTCAAGGGTAGAGTTACCATAATAATTTATTCTATCATGTTCTAAAAATTTTCGATCATCAAAAAAAACATTTAAATTCCTATTTATGATTGAATCATATTGAGAGTTTAAGATTTTCAATAATGAAACATCACTAATATTAGATTTTAAATCCCCCATTTTGTAACAGATTAAAGACGCTATGTCCAAATCATTGTCTTTAATCCTTTGCAGGTAGGACTTATTATTTGTTTTATGTTTTTGGAAAAAGCTATCTAGTTTAATCAAATTATAACTATCAAATGGAAAATAAAACTCAATAGAATCTTGAATAATTTTATTGTTTTTTATTCTAAAATCAATTATTTTTTTTGAAGCAGAATAATTTTCTATCTCAGTTTCATGAAACGCCTTCGCTCTATTATATTCTAATTGTAAAAAAGTAGAATCTCTACTCCATAACATATTATATTCGAAATATTTATTTCGATCACGTATTATCCTTGTACAATCAAAATTAGAATATTTAAAAGTTTCACCACTAGGTTTTCCCACAAAGTTCCATCCATTGACATCATCGATATATCCGTTTTTATCATCGTCAATTTTATTATAGGGAATTTCTTTATCATTTACCCATATTTGGCTTTTTAAATCTTCATGATCCAAATCAATTTGAGAGTCCAAGACGGCAACTAGTATTGAATTACTAGTTTTTAAATATTTTTCATTTAAATATAATGTTTTTAATTCTGTTCCATTTTTAAAGTTTTTAGTACGAACTGAATGATGCCAAAACAAATTGCGAAAATTAAGATCATTATTAGTTAATGACTCAATATTTGATTTACAAGATAGAAACAAAAAAGGTATAAAAGTTAAAAAATATACTCTCAAAATAAATTATTTACATTTAACTGAATAAGTAGGTGCATTAACACTTACTGTTAATGTAGGTAAAGGAATTAGAATGTCTGTTGGATTTAAAAAAAAACCTCCCTTAATCTTTTTTAAGTTATCTAATTTTGCGACTTCAAATTTTTCTAGTTTAAACTTTTTCTCTTTTTTCATGGTTTTATATTTTTAAATTTATACAAACCTAGATGTTAGAAGTATTAATTAAAAACACATATAATCGAAATTCATGAATTTCGATCTTAATAATAACTAAACTACTGATTTACAGTCTTCCGTTTCATTTATTTTTTTCACAAAAAAAGATGGTTTTATACCTGTTCGTTTGAAAAAAGCAGTAGAAAAGGACTCCGCGGTTTTAAATCCAGCTTCTTCTGCTAATGCTGCAATAGTATATTTTCTTAGATTTTTATTTTGTTTTAATTTTTCTATGATATCATCAATTCTTAAATCATTGATATAAATAACGAAGGATTTATTTATATGTTCATTAATAAAAGTAGATAGATATTTGGTATTTGTATTCAATTCAGTAGCTAAAAGAAAGATACTTAAATTTGGATTTTTAAATAATTTCTTTTTCTCAAACTCTATTAAACCCAATGAAAGATCATTTACAATAGTAGCAGATAACTTACTCTCCTTTTTTAAGGGTAATTGTTCAATTAAATCTATCTCTTTTTCAACTTTATTTGAAGAATTAATTAATTTATCAAAATTTGATTTATACTTTTTTCTTAGATTATTTTGGTATACGCTAAAAACAAGAAAACAAAAAACTAATCCCGTTAATGAAAAAATAATCCAATAATAATTTTTCTCTTCTTGCTGTAAGTTATTTATCAAAGACTCCTTTTCTTTAACTAAATTAGGGAAATCATAGTCGTTTTTTAATTTGGCAGATAATTCTTTATATTCTTTTTGAAACTGAGTTTGTATAGATAAGTAAGTTGTGAGATACTTGAGTTGATTTTTATAATCTTTATTTGCTTTAAAATGAGAAATTAAAAATTTATAGCCGTCTGAAAACTCTGGTGTAATAATTTTATTTTTCTGAAACATCGAATCTACTTTAATAAAGTTCTCAACAACCTTAGGTATATCATTTAGTCCTTTATATGCTAAAGCTTTATAATAATAGGAGGCTAATTCGTTATTTACATCCTTATATTTAATAAGTACTGGTAGCGCTTTTTTAATACTATCTAAAGTGGCTCTAAAATTTTTATGTTTTACTTGATTAGCTCCTTCATTTAAGATAAAAAGATGATGTAAATATTCATTTTTAGATTTGATTGTTTCCTTAAACCCTAAAGCATTATAATAACTAGCTTTATCTAAATCATTTAATGACTTGTATGCATCTGCCATAGCAAAAATTGATGCTTCATATTCAAAGGATAATTCTTTATTTTGATTTTGTGATTTATAAAATTCAAAACAAGCTTGTATTAATGGTAATGCTTCTTTTACCTCACCCATTTTTTCAGACTTCAAAATAGCAATGGCAAATTTAGCTTGATGACAATGAATACTATTTTTTGACGCTGCTAACTTTTCAACAATCAAATAGTTATTAATAGCTTCTTCATATTTATATTTTTTTTCTAAATAATAACCTTTTTCAAGGTAAGCAAAAAACGGAAAATTTTTTTCGCTAGGAGGCAGCACAACATTATTAATAATACTATCAAAATAAATAATTTTTGTATCATTTGAATACAGTAAAGAATGATAGTAATACCCTCTAGCAATTTTTGGCGCATTATTTTCTTTTTTGGCTTTATTCAAAAATGCCTTTGCATATCTTTTTTGAATATCAACTTTACCTTCGTATTTAAAAAACGCATCTTTTAATTGATCATAAGTCCATGTATCAAAATTAACTTGTTTTTTTTGAGCTAAAACAAAAATTGAAAAAAGAAAAAAGAAACTCAGGCTTAGCGGCTTAATAGTAAACATAAATATTGGTTTATATAAAATAAAAGTAAAATTTTACAACATTTTTCAGCTAATATATGTAAATAAAAATAATATTCACAAATAATAACTTACATAGTTTTTTAACATAAATTCAGGAATTCAAACTCGGAATTCAGGAAATTAGACTACAATAATTTGGATGTAACTAAAAAAATCACATTTCTTTGTAATGTTCTGAAAATGAAACTTGCAAGTAGTAATTGGAAACCAAAAAGTAGCAGTCTTTTAAAACTGAGTGTTATTATAAAGAAAAAGTTGGCTTTATAAGAAACAGTAGAACATCCAACTAAAAAAAAAGCAGTCGAACTTTTAAATAGTATTGGCGTACTCAAGTCGACTGCAATTAATTTTAAAAAAACAAATATAATGAAAAAAATGTTATTAGGCTTAGTAGCCACAGTTATGTGTATAACAATTGGACATGCGCAATTTAAAACCAAAGAAGATGCTAGACTAGGTGCTGCAAAAACTTTTGTTTCTTTTAAAAATCAATTATCACAAGCATTCAATAATTCTAAAGATTATTCTTCATTTGAAAAAAACGTATGTGGAAATTGGCAAAACACAATTGAAGGTAGATTTCTTTTAAATGAAGCATATAATCATTTAAAAAACAAAACTTCTGACGATAGACTAATCACTACATATGATGGAATTGGTATCGCAAAAGCTTTAAAATTACAACAAGAACTGTTAGCAAAAAATCCAAACTCAACTGGCTCCGAATTATTTGGAGGGCCAGGTGATACTTCCATTGGAAACTATAACCCAGTAGGAAAAGCAGCCTATCCTTGCAGATGGTGGCAAATTAATTGCCATTTAAGTCAACTTTTTGGAGAGGAAGCTGCTGGAGAAATTATTAGTATAGGAATTAAATTTCTTATATCCATATTAATTCCTTAAAATCTAAAAACTAGGTGTTTATACTATTAAACACCTAGTAATAAAATCAATTAAAATCAATTATCCTATGAAAAAATTTACACTCTTTTTTTTATTCCTTTTATGTACTTCTTGTAAATCATTTTTAACTAATTACTATCTGAAAAGCATTGGTATTTATGATAAGAGCATACAGTTAGAAAAAATAGCTAATACTAATCAAGAAATTATTTTTTTTGGCATGCATCATATCGGGAAAGAAGAATTTTATACTGATGTAAATACAAAAATAGATTCTTTACAAAAAAAAGGGTATTTTTTTTACGTGGAAGGAGTAAAATCACAAATTGGGGATATAAAAAACCTAACAAAAGAAGATTCAGTTAAACAAATTGAAGTGGCATATAAATTTAGAAAAATAAACGGAAAACCCTTGATTTCTAAAAAACTAAACACTGATTATTTAACTTATTTTAAAGAGAACGGGATTAAAATCAAAGAAAAAATCATAAAACAACCATCCTATTTAGAATTTGGCCTAACAGAAGTTAACTCAAAAAACACAGATTTATCTATCGTACAGATTCTTGAAAATTATGAAAAAAAATATGGTAAAATCGTTTTAGAATCTTGTGATTATGAAACAAAATTTTATGAAGAATCTATTTGTTTAAAAAAAACGGATCAGAGAATATATGATGAAATGCTAATGCAAGACAGAAACAATAGCGTTATAACGTCTATTTTAAACGAGAAAAGATCAAAGTTGGCTATTATTTATGGCAAAGCACATTTTGTTGGAATAAAAGATAGCTTGGAAAAATTAGGATACAAAATAACCAATTCACACTAAAAGCAAACACAGTAAAAGATCCTAACGATTAAAAAACTAATATTTCTATCCGCCAAGTCACTACAATTGGATCTTTGTGTTTAATTATAATAAAAATCAAATTTGTTTTCTCTTATATTTTATTCTTAAAAACCATAAGAGATGTAAAGAAAAACTAAACATAATTTATATGTTTAAGTTGCTTTGGTTAAGTGAAAAAGCGGTAATCCAATTTACCGCTTTTATTTTTACAATTTTTAACTAACACGATATGAAAAAACTAACAATAATTGCATTGCTACTTGTTATAAATGCATTACACGCCCAAAAACAAATTAATAACATAACTATAGATATCCGAGGAAGGGATTGCAAAGGAGGTTTAAGTTTGTGTACTATAGAATTAGACAGTTATAAAATGTCTGATACAGCAACTAAATTTTTGAAGAAACTATCAGACACAGAACTACAATTGAGTATAGTGACTTCTAGCTTATCTTTAGAAGAACAACTTTTAATTTTTGGTAAAAGTTTAAAAGATATTTCTGATAAAGAATCGTATTTCTTTACTCAAGCGTTCGATTTGGAAATTAATGCCTCATGTTTGGAAATTCTTGCTTTAAATCCAAAGTATCCTGTTATTAAATCGGGAGTTTACCCACTTCTGATCAAAGCAGGTCAACTTGTAACGGTTTTAGAGTTAACGGCTAAAAATTAAATTTGATATGCTAGTAAAATCATTTATAAAATTTATACTGTTACTAAGTACATCTTATCTTTTTGCTACTAAATTAGCAAATGATCCTAATCAACTTGTAACAGAATTAGCTTTTGAAATAAATAAAATCAACGCTAAATACGATCTAATTCTGGCACAAAAAACAGAAGCAATTCATCAAATCAACTTTACTTTACTTACTACCCGAAAAAGAAAGAAAAAGATAGATTTACTGTTACAAAAAGATCAAATAGAAACCGAAATAGAACAATTAAAAATTGAAAACTCTGGAGATATTTCAAAAATAAGATACATCAAAGGCTTACAAATTATCAAAATTTTATATGAAAAAGTGTTGAGTTTAGACCATCATTTTGCATCCGTGCGAACTTTCAATGAAATTAATAAAATTTCAAATCCAAATCAATATCCAGAATTTGAAAAACTGAAGAGTTTAATCAATAGTAAAAAAGATAAAAAATCAAGCATCGATTTAACTTCAATTTTAGGAACCAATACGATTGTTTCTGTAATACAAACCTTCACCAACATGCTAAATTCTTCTTTAACTAAAGAGGAAAAAGTAAATGAATTAAAAAACATTGAATGCATTATGGATTTTACTTTACGTATGCAAAATGATTTAAATACTATTTTTTTTGAAACCGCTTTTTTACATAAAAGCAATGAAAAAATGAAAAGTGAAATTGAAATTTTATTTAAAGATTACACAAAACCTATTCATTATTTTACCACTTTAGAACTTTGTAGAACCAATGATGATTGGGAAAATGTAACATCAAAAATGGAAGAATACTTAACTAAAATGAAAAATACCACAGGAACACAACAGTATAAAATGCAGGTGAATTTAGAATTTCCAATAGACAGATTACTACAATTTATTACATTGTATAACAATTTTATAGATCAAGGCGGGAAATTTTATGAGAAATTTAAAGTGATTTTGAATAGTTATGAAAACGAAAAACAATGTGAAAGTAAATTATCAATAGAATATAATAAGTTAAAAACAGATATTGATGTAGCTATTACAAAATTTAATATTGCCTATAAACCGGTAGAAATTAATGGTACGAAAATGAAAGAGATTTTATACGGCTTAAATGAGTTTGAGTAAAGTTAAAAAACCACACGAAAGGATTCGCGCGGTAGCGGTGAGCTGCTTTCAGTATGACAAACTTTGCGTTGAATTGCTTTTCATCTATTCAATCTGTGTGCTTATAAAATTGAGTGGATTCTTTTAATTGATTGAATTTTCGAAAAAATAATTAATATCTTGTTCCTTCTCTTGGGAGAATTAAGAGTGTCAAAACCAGATATTTCAATAAAAAAAATGCGAGAAATATTCCTGAATTTAGGAAATCCATCG
>CAZULO010000078.1:0-13221 GCA_964621245.1 uncultured Flavobacterium sp. | reverse complement strand
CATTTTTAAATTTTGTTCGATTTTAAGGGTGCAATTTACGAATTTAATAATTTTTATTTCATTAGTTTATCTATTTTTTTAAGTAAAAATTAGCAAACCTATTTCTGTCAAAATAACCTGTTTCCTAACCTCAAACCAACTGATTAATTCTAATAAAATGAATTAAAAAAAGTAACATTTTATAAAAAGAAAGTATATTTGCTAGGCCTATATGAATTAACGGCATACATTTTGTTTGAATTGAATAGAAATCTTAAATATATAAAAATGAAAAAAATTATTTTCCTACTAGTTTGTGTACCTTTTTTTAGTCAAGCACAATTAAAAACGGTAATAAAAAAAGCAGCAACAAAAGCAACGACAAAAACAGCTGCGGTTTCTACTTTAGAAATTGCAAACGGATTAAAAGAAGCCTTAGATAATGGGGTAAAAAAACAAGTAACCAAACTGACAGCAGTGGACGGCTTTTACAAAAATGATTTGGTTAAAATTTTACTACCAGAAGAATTACAAAAAGTAGACAAACGTTTACGTCAAATTGGCTTAGGAAGTTTAGCCGATGAAGGTATTTTAATGTTAAACAGAGCGGCTGAAGATGCGGTAAAACAATCGACTCCAATTTTTGTAGATGCTATAAAAAACATGAGTTTTACAGATGCCAAAACTATTTTACTTGGATCGGAAAATGCAGCAACTACCTATTTACAAAGTACTACTAACAAACCTCTTTATGACAAATTTAATCCAGTAATCAAAACTTCATTAGAAACAGTTGGTGCTGATGCCGTTTGGAAAAAAATTATTGAGAAATACAATTCGATTCCATTGGTTACTAAAATTAATCCTGATTTAACAGATTATACCACAAACAAAGCATTAGAAGGTGTTTTCAAAATGATAACTGTAGAAGAAAAAAATATAAGAAGCGGAATAGACGCAAGAACTTCTGCTCTATTAAAGAAAGTCTTTGCTTTACAAGATAAAAAATAATTGGGTTTTAAATAACATAAGTATAACAAAACATTAACAGCCTTAAAGATTTAAATTTCAGACATTTGTAATTCAATAATTAGGTTTTGTTAAGGTTAGTTTTTAGTTAAGGAACAACTGAAATTTAGGTTTCAGTTGTTTTTTTTATACCTTATTTTGACTTTTCAAATACTGAATCACTTCTTTATTAAAAATTTCCCATTTTTCCACATTTACCACGTGACCACAATTTTCAATTACCAGTAATGTAGAGGATTTAGAATGACTTTCAACTACTTTTCGAACGGAAGGCAAAAACATATAATCTTCATTTCCCATCACATATAAAGTAGGAACTTGCAATTCTACTTGACGAAACCATTTTAAAACTGGATTAATTTCAGCCGTTAATTTAAACCATTTGATAAATTCTTTTTGATATAGTTTCTTGGCTTCGTTGATAAATAAGATTCGGGATTGTTTGTGATTTTTGTTAGGCATAATCACAAAAGCAAAAAAGCGATATAAAATTAAATAAGGTAACACGTATTTAAAAATATTGCCCAATTTCATTAAAATTTGCGATCTGAAATTCATCTTTAAAATGGCACCACCCATAATCATGCTTTGCACTCTATTTTCATACAGTTCAGCAAACTGTCGGATTACTATGGTTCCTAAAGAAATTCCAATAAAATGTGATTTTTCTATATTAAGGTGATTTAAAACTTCCAAAACATCCTGCGCAATGGCTTTAAAAGTATATTTTTTGGAAATCTTTTCTTTGGAATTTCCATGACCTCGTAAATCTAAGAGTAAAACATTAAAATGCTTCTTGAATTCTTTAATTTGTTTAAACCAAATGGAAGAACTTCCACCAGCACCATGCACGAAGGTCACCCATTCGGTAGTGTTTTTATTTTCGTATGTGGTGTAGGCTATCATTTTATTTGTAAATGTATAGCTTTTCTTGTAATAAAGTGAAATAATCGAAAGCTTTTACCAAACGACTACCATACCAAGAAAACATTTCACCATCTACAAAAATAGTTTTCGCATGATGGGTATGCCTACCCAACTCAAAAGCATGTTCATCTTTAAATGGAAAAGGTTCAGAAGATAAAAAGACAAAATCGGGATCGCCTTGAATACGCATTTTATTAATAACCACTTCCGGATACCTACCTTCGTATTTAGGATTGTTATTGTAAATATTTTCTAAACCGTTAATTTTAAGCATTTCATTGATAAATGTATCACCCGCAGCCACCATATAAGGGTTTGCCCAAATAAAATAGGCTACTTTTTGTTTGGCATTTTCTTCAAATTTTGAAGCTACAACCGTCTGAAATTTTTCGTAAGCAAAATTAATTTTATCAATCCATTTTTGCGCATTCGTACGCTTATTAAAAAGATGTCCAAAATCTTCAATCATCTTATTATTATCAGCAATAGTCACAATATCCGTAACCCAAATGGGACAAATATCTTGCAATTGCTCCACTATTTCTTTGGTGTTTTCCTCTTTATTCGCAATAATAATATCAGGCTGCAATGCTTTTATCTTATCGTATTTGATATTTTTTGTACCACCAATGATATCTTTAGTTGATTTAAAATGAAACGGATGGACACAAAATTTAGTAATCCCAACAATACTATCTTCCAAACCCAAATCGTATAATAATTCAGTTTGAGATGGTACTAAAGAAATAATTCTTTTAGGTGTATTTTCGAAAGTGTGAGTTGTACCAAGTTGGTCGGTGAATTGTTTCATGTTAAGGCAAATATGGAATTTCTGATTGTTTAAAATTATAGTATTCTGATATAATTTTTGCTTGAAGTTCTGTAAGCAACATTGTATTTAAATCATTTCCAGAATACAAAAGATAAAATTGTTCTTTTATTCCGTTATCCACTAAAAGCTTATTTACTTTTTTAAAAAAATTTCTAGGAGCAGTATCCCAAAATGAATAATCTTCTAATTCATTTTTAGTAAAAAGCTTAATTTTTTCGTTATTGATGATAATTTCAAAGGAACTTTCAAAATCTTCTTGAATTTTAACCTCTAAATGATACTTTCTTTTTGCTAAAATTTTATTTAATTCAGGAATAAAAAAATCAAAATTTAATTCTGCTAATTCTTCGGCATCAATAACTGCTATTCTATGATTTTGAGCATTATAAATATTAAACGAATCAACCACTTCAGCTCTTAATGAATCCATTTTATCGGCATCTGCAAATTCTAAAAAATTGTTTGCAATTAACCTTTCGCCAAAAACTTTATTTTTAGCAATGTCTTTTTTTTGAGAAAATGAAAAAAAACTTAAAAAAATAAATATAACAAAAACCCTATTCATATTAATGTACTACATTTAAAATTTCATTCATTTCAACTTGCAACTTCAAGGCTTCTTCCCTAGCCTTTTGTGCAAAATCTGTTCCGTTTGAAGCGTAAATAATTCCTCGTGAAGAATTGATTAACAATCCAACGTTTGGATTCATTCCATATTTACACACTTCAGCTAAACTTCCTCCTTGTGCACCAACACCTGGAACTAGTAAAAAACTTTCTGGAACAATTTTTCTAATTTCTGTAAAGTATTCCGCTTTTGTGGCTCCCACTACATACATTAGATTTTGACTATTTTTCCAATTTTTAGACGTTTCTAAAACGGTTTTATATACTTCTTGTCCTCCAGCATCTAATGTTTGAAAATCGAAAGCACCTTCATTAGAGGTTAAGGCCAACATTATTGTATGTTTGTTTTCGAAAGCTAAAAAAGGTTCTACTGAATCTTTTCCCATATATGGTGCAACAGTTACCGAATCGAAATTTAAATCTTCAAAAAACGCTTTGGCATACATGGTTGAAGTATTCCCTATATCTCCTCGTTTGGCATCCGCAATGGTAAAAATCTCAGGATACTTTTCGTTGATATATTGAATCGTTTTTTCTAAAGACTGCCAACCTTTTATCCCATAAGCCTCGTAAAAAGCAGTATTGGGTTTATAAGAAACACATAAATCGTGCGTAGCATCAATTATAGCTTTATTAAATTCGAAAATAGGATCTTCGGTGGCTAATAAATGGGGAGGGATTTTAATTAAATCAACATCTAAACCAATACATAAAAAGGATTTTTTTAGACGAATTTGTTCAATAAGTTGTGTTGTGGTCATTTTAATTTTGTTGTTGTGCAAATTTACAAATTAATTATTAAAATTTTTCTTTGATAGCTAACATAATCCATATACATTTGTTTGCAAATTAATAGCCTTGAAAAAATTCATAGTAAGTATTGTTTTTTTATTTGTTACTTCCTTAGTTTTTCCTAGTGTTCAAGTTTTAATGAACCTAGAAAAAAGTAAAGAAGTAGCTCTTATGGACAAAAACGACACAGATTATGATTCTTCTGAAGATACCAACTCCGATAATTTTGAAGAAAATGATGCGGTAAAAGACCCATTTCTTATCCATACTATTCATTTTGTTTCTCCAAAAAAAAGGTACAAAAAAACACTTATACAAAAAATTTCAGTAACTACTAACGTACAATTTAAAGAAGTATTTTCTCCGCCTCCAGAAGTAAAATAAAATGTTATCTCATTTCGATGTTTGTAGTTCACATCGAATTCATGCATTTAATTTATATTTTGGTATGTCAAAAAAAATCAATCTTTTTGCAAACTTTAAATCTGATTTCGCTTCAGGTTTAGTGGTTTTTCTAGTGGCTTTGCCATTATGTCTCGGTATTGCTTTAGCTAGTGGAGCACCTCTCTTTTCAGGTATTATTTCAGGTATTATTGGAGGAATTATTGTCGGTTATTTAAGTCAATCGCATTTGAGCGTTTCGGGTCCGGCCGCAGGTTTAACAGCCATAGTTTTAACTGCCATAACTGATTTAGGATCGTTTAACGCTTTCTTGTTAGCTGTTTTAATTGCTGGAGTAATTCAATTGGCTTTAGGTTTTATTAAAGCAGGAACCATTTCAAATTATTTTCCAAACAATGTCATTGAAGGTATGTTGGCGGGAATTGGTGTAATCATTATTTTAAAGCAAATTCCACATGCTTTTGGATACGATCCTGATTTTGAAGGAGACGAAGCCTTTTTCCAATCGGATGGTCAAAATACTTTTTCAGAACTTTTTGAAGTCATAAACCATGTACAACTAGGTGCCATACTTATTGCGCTGCTTTCGCTTAGCATTTTAATCTTTTGGAATAAAGTAGAAATCTTAAAAAAAATAAAAGTAATTCCACCCGCTTTAGTAGCTGTAATTGCCAGTATTTTATTGAACGAATTTTTCATTAAAACAAATAGTTCGTTCGCAATTGCTAAAGAACATTTAGTGAGTTTACCAGTACCCACTACTTTTAACGAATTCAAAAATATTTTAGTCACTCCAGATTTTACAGCGTTTACAAATACAAAAGTTTGGATCGTAGCCTTAACGATAGCGGTGGTAGCATCCATTGAAACTTTATTATGCATTGAAGCTTCAGATAGAATGGACAATCTAAAAAGATATACAGATACAAATGTAGAATTAAAAGCACAGGGAATTGGAAACATTTTAAGTGCACTATTAGGTGGTTTACCCATGACATCAGTTGTGGTACGAACTACAGCAAACAATACAGCTGGCGCCAAATCAAAAATGTCAACTATCCTTCATGGTGTATTACTTTTAGTTAGTGTTTTGACAATTCCAACAATTTTAAATAAAATTCCTTTAGCCACATTAGCCGCGGTTTTATTAGTAGTGGGTTATAAATTAGCAAATCCTTCATTACTTAAACATTTTTGGGTGAAAGGAAAATATCAATTCATCCCTTTTATAGCCACTTTTGGAGCCGTTGTATTTACCGATTTATTAAAAGGTGTAGCGCTGGGAATGATAATAAGTGTCATTTTTGTTTTGAAAGGAAACATGACAAGAGCTTATCTTTTCAAAAAAGAAGCTTACAAAGAAGATGATATCATTCATATCGATTTAGCCCAAGAAGTTTCGTTTTTAAACAAAGCGGCTATCAAAACCATGCTTTCAGAAATTCCTGAAAATGCCTTTGTTACCATAAATGCATCCAACACCGTATATATCGCACAGGATGTTTTGACATTAATTACAGAATTTGCAGAGATTACTGCCAAAGAAAATAATATAGCTGTAAAATTAGAGGGTTTTAAAGAGGCTTACAATTTAGAAAATAATGAATATTTTCAAAATGCAATTACTTTCGAAAAAAAGTATAATGTGTTAAAAAGAAAAGTAGAACTAGTTAGAAAAAATAATAATTAAACCTTAGAAATTATGAGTAGTGATTTTTACAAAAAGATTTTAGACAACAACAAAAAATGGGTAGAAAACCAATTAGCTATTGACCAAGAATATTTTAAAGATTTAGCAAAAGGACAACAACCACCTTTATTATGGATTGGATGTTCGGATAGTAGAGTGCCTGCGAACGAAATTATTGGCGCAAAAGCTGGTGAAGTTTTTGTACACAGAAATATTGCCAATATGGTAATTCATAGTGATATGAACATGCTAAGTGTGTTAGATTATGCAGTTAATGTATTAAAAGTTAAACATGTAATTGTTTGCGGACATTATGGCTGTGGTGGTGTAAAAGCTGCAATGGGTAACCAATCAATTGGATTAATTGATAACTGGATCCGACATATTAAAGATGTGTATCGTTTACATGAATCGTATTTAAATTCGATAGAAGATGAAGATGAACGCTTTAACAAATTTGTAGAAATCAATGTGCAAGAACAAGTATTTGATTTAGCGAAAACTTCAATTGTACAAAATGCTTGGAGAAATGGCCAAGATGTAACACTTCATGGCTGGTCTTATGGTTTAAACTCTGGTTATGTAACCGATTTAGAGGTGAACATGAGTTCCAATGAAGATTTAGATGAAGTCTATCAATTGAAGTTTTCGAACTAAATTACCTTTCTAAAAACACTGAATTAGCGTGAGATAAATTGGCATTCCTATAGTAATATTCAAAGGAAATGTTACCGCTAAAGCCATGGGTAAAAACAAACCAGGATTAGCTTTTGGAACGGCTATTTTCATAGCAGCAGGCACCGCAATATAAGAGGCGCTTGCTGCTAATACCGCTAAGATAAATCGATTTCCAATTGCATCTGTGACTACTTGACTACATAAAGCCACAACACAGCCATTAAACAAAGGAATAACAAGCGCAAAAAGTACAGCAAACCAGCCACTTTTCACAAAATCACCTAATTTCCTACCACTAACAATTCCCATATCTAAAAGAAAAATCGCTAAAAAGCCCTTAAACAAGTCATTCGTAAAAGGTTTAATACCCATAGCTTGTTCTTCACTAGCTAATAACCCAATTACCAAACTTCCTAAAATTAATAACACACTTCCATTTGTAAACGAATGCTTCACCAATGACAAAAGCGAAGTATGTGTTTCTTTTTTCTTATCAAACATTCGAATTAAAATCACCCCAACTATAATGGCTGGCGCTTCCATCAATGCCATAACAGCAACCATATGACCACTAAATTCCATATGTTGAATTTCTAAAAAAGAAGCTGCTGTAACAAAAGTGACTGCACTTACTGAACCATAAGCCGCAGCAATCGCACCCGCATCAAAAACATTAAATTTTCTTCGTAAAATGAAAAAGGAATAGATAGGAATTAGTAAGGCAATAACAACACCAAATAAAACAGACCAAACAATTTCTAAAGTAAAGTGACTGTGTGCTAATTCTTGTCCACCTTTAAATCCGATAGAAAACAAAAGATATAAGGATATAAATTTAGAAGAATTCGGCGGAATTTCTAAATCACTTTTTACTTTAACGGCAATTATTCCTAAAATAAAAAACAGTAAAGCTGGATTGGTAAGGTTTTCGAATAATAAATCTAAATTCATTTTTTAATTTTTAGTAGCTCGTTCTAAACGATCATTAATTGAGATTCCTAAATCGATTTCAGGAAATTTTTGTGCAATAATAACATCTAATTGAAGTTGATCTAAACGATGCATGGCGGCGTATAAATTGGAAGCCGCTTCTTTGTAACTTCCTGAATCGGATAAAACTTCCTTTATGTTTGAAATAGGATTAACTTCTATATCTTGAAACAATAAAAAGCCAACATGTTGGGATTCGTATTTTTTTGAAGTGGCTATTACATCGTCTGTCAGAATTAATTTTGTTTTGGGTGCATAATGTTTGGTTAACATTCCAGGTGCATCTGGAGCTTCTGTTGTCGATGAAGTTATTTTTGAATGGTTTTTGATGGTAATCGGACCAATAACTTGCTCTATTTCTTCCTTTGAAATCGCACCTAATCTGTACAAAACAGGTACATCATTTTCAAATCCAATTATGGTAGATTCAATTCCATTCGTACAATCGCCACCGTCTAAAACCATAGGTAGGGTTTCTGGAAAATAATCGGCTACATGTTGCGCTGTAGTCGGACTAATCGATCCAAAAGGATTCGCACTAGGAGCGGCTAATGGAAAATCTAATTTAGCTAATAGCGCTAAAGTTAAAGGATGATTCGGAATTCTTACCGCTACTGTATCTTTTCCACCCGTAATTAAGTTCGAAACTGAATCCTTTTTTTTCAAAACTAACGTTAAGGAACCTGGCCAAAAGACAGCTGCAAGTTGCTTAGCTTTTTCTGGAAGTTCCTCTATCAAATCGATTAATTTCTCAACACTATCGATATGTACAATTAACGGATTATAAAACGGACGTTTTTTTGTTTCAAAAATAGCACTTATGGCCTTTTCACTATAAATATTTCCTGCCAATCCATATACAGTTTCTGTAGGAATAGCAATTATCTCTTCATTTTCTAACCATTTCTTGGCTAAATCTATATCTTTTGAAAGTTGTATCATAAATTAAGGATTACAAGTATCACAATAGGTTGGATCCTCTTGAAAAACACCTCTTGGAAACTTTATTTTGGATGAATAATCACATTTTTTACATTGGTAAACATGATATAAAGTTGAACGTGTAGGACTTTTGCAAAGCGCACAAGGCAAACCAGAAACCGCATCAACAATATCAAAACCTGGAGTTTGACATGTCGGACAAAGTGAATTTAGCTTTTCAACAAGTTGCCAAGTCGCTTTTTCAATTACCTTCATTCGAGTAGGATTGTATAAGGCGCGCATATCGGTTTCTACATAAACAGAATCATTTTTCTGGAGTAATTCATGAAAGGTGGCAAGTAAAATCGCTTCGGCTTGAATGCCTTTAAAAAGTACCGAAAAATTGGCATCTTCATTTTTTAAAATTAAACCATGAGACGGAAACTTTACTTTTTTGGCAAACTCCAGTAAATCGGCTTCAGTTAAAATTTTCTGTCCATTAAAATTCGTATCTAAACTAATTTCTTTTGCTACAATTTCAAGATCATTTTTGAAATCTTTTAGCATGACCAATTCTTGATTCGCAGGAGCAAAAAAAAGGGTTGGATGGGCTCCAAAAGAACCTTCGCTAGCTACAACCAAATCAGATTGCGTAAGTGCTGCGCCTAAAATGCATTTATTTCTTAAAGTCGTTAAAGCATCTTCTTTTCGTTCAATTTCTTCTGAAAATGTCCCTAAACTATCCGTATCTAAAGCATCCGACACAAAAGAAGTGATCCCAAATTCCGCTTCAAAAATAGGCGCAATTATAGCTTCTTTTTTATGTTTGGTAGCAATGAAAAGCTGGCGATTGTGAAACATTTTATTCTACTATTCGAATGGAAATCGTTCCGTTAATTTGCAGTTTTTTATCTTTTATCTTGGTTTCTGAAAGTAAGTTTTTAATGTCTTGTTTAGCAGTTGTTAATTCTTGAATTCGCACTTTTGAATGTTCAATTTCATGATTAAATCGGATGTGATTACTAAAATCTTCTCTGTTATGATAATCGATTTTATAATTTAACAAAGCCGTTAAAACTTGATCGGCAGCCTCAGCGGTAAAAACCCCATCAATTAATTTGTAGTTTTCGATGTTTTCCATTTTAGTTTTATTTTTAAACGTGACAAAATTGAAACATTTAATTCATAAATTTTTATTTATATTTGTAATGATATGTATAAAATATATTTATGAATTAAATGTTTTATCTTTTTTATTGTCCTTGACCTAATGAATAGGCTACTACACCATCAAATTCATAAAGATTTTCAGTTTTAATTACATCAATTTTAGCCTCTACTGCTAGTGCCAATAAAGAAATTATATTATTTTTAAAAAATAATTTTCCATTAGTGGGTTTAAATCTACAACGCCAATGATCCGTACAATAAGTTTCACTAAATCCATCAGGCCAAACTTTTATACCCCTATTAGTTATCATGGTAAGTTGATAATTTTCAGTATTTAAACCTTGTATAATTTTTGCAAAATGATTAGGATCGATTCCATTCCATTGCACAAACAAATCAACACCAACTAATGCTTTATTTTTTTGCGGTTTTTTTATGTATTTAGGTAATTGTAACACTGCATCACTAGAATATGAAACACTTTTTAGAACATTGGGAAAGTTTCCTAAATTTGATATAACTTCATCTGCAAACGCATTAGTGCCCACTTTTTTTCGACTTATTCCTTCTTTATAAATATCATAAGTATGAATGCCCTCTTCTATGGTTCTCAACCAAGCATTCTGAATTTTTTCAGCTACATCAGATTGACCAATATGATTTAACATCATAATTGCACCTTGTAACAATCCAGAGGGATTTGCTATGTTCTGACCAGCTCTTCTTGGTGCAGAACCATGAATGGCTTCAAACATGGCGCAATCTTCTCCAATATTTGCCGAACCAGCCAATCCAACAGATCCTGCAATTTGTGCGGCAATATCAGATAATACATCTCCATAAAGGTTAAGGGTAACAATCACATCAAAAACTTCTGGTGTATCTGACATTTTAGCAGCACCAATATCAATAATCCAATGTTCATTTTCAATTTCAGGATATTCTAAAGCTATTTCATCAAATACTTGGTGAAATAAACCATCCGTTTGCTTCATGATGTTGTCTTTAGTAAAACATGTTACCTTTTTTCTTCCATACACTTTTGCGTATTCAAAGGCATAACGAATAATTTTTTCACAACCAGGACGACTTATTAATTTCAAACATTGTATAACCTCATCGGTTTGTTGGTGTTCAATTCCTGCATACAAATCTTCTTCATTTTCTCTTATAATAACTAAATCCATGTTCGGATGTTTTGTTTCAATAAAAGGATATAAACTCATACAAGGTCTAACGTTTGAGTATAATCCTAAAAATTTTCTTGTAGTAACATTTAAACTTTTGTATCCGCCTCCTTGTGGAGTAGTAATTGGAGCTTTTAAAAAAACTTTATTCCTTCTTATACTTTCCCACGATTCTGAAGAAATTCCCGAAGTATTACCAGATAAATACACTTTTTCGCCTACTTCAATTTCATCAATTTCAATTTTAGCACCAGCTGCTTTTAATATTTTTAATGTAGCATCCATAATTTCTGGTCCAATTCCGTCTCCTTTTGCAATGGTAATTCGTGTCATAATTATTATTTTTAAAATTTGATACCGCAAAATTGAAACATTTTTATTATAAATTTTTATTTATATTTGCAATGAAAAACATAAAATATATTTATGAATTATACCTTACATCAACTTCAAGTTTTTTATAAAATAACGGAAACATTAAGCATCACTAAAGCGGCAGAAGAGTTACATCTTACACAACCAGCGGTTTCGATACAGTTGAAAAATTTTCAAAATCAATTTGACATTCCCTTAACTGAAATTGTGGGCAGACAAATTTATATTACGGATTTTGGTAAGGAAATTGCCGCCGCCGCAGAAACCATTCTAAATGAAGTGTATGCTATAAATTATAAAACGCAAGCTTTTAAGGGGCAATTATCGGGAAGATTAAAACTCTCTGTGGTTTCAACAGGTAAATATGTGATTCCGTATTTTTTGACAGATTTCATAAAAAACAACAAGGAAGTAGAATTAGAAATGGATGTCACCAATAAAACAAAAGTGCTTAAAGCATTAAAAAACAATGAAATTGATTTTGCTTTAGTCTCTCTACTTCCAAAAGATATTGAAGTAGAATCAAAAATAATTTTAGAGAATAAATTATATCTGATTGGAAATAAATTTGTAGAAATTGACTCCAAAAAAGATTTGTTAGACTATGCTTCAAATTATCCCCTAATTTACAGAGAATCAGGTTCTGCAACCCGAATTTCCATGGAAAATTATGTCGATCAGAATGGGATTATTCCAAACATGAAGCTCCAATTAACCTCAAATGAAGCAGTAAAACAATCGGTTATTGCTGGTTTAGGACTTTCAATTATGCCTTTAATCGGATTAAAAAATGAATTAGAAAAAGGCGATTTACAAATCATACCCGTTAAAAAATTACCAATAGTTTCTAACTGGCGCTTAATTTGGTTAAAAGGGAAAAAATTAAGTCCGGTGGCTCAAGCGTATTTAAACTACATCACAACTTCTCATGAACAAATTAATGAAACCTATTTTTCATGGATTGCAGGCTACTAATCATTCAAATTTTCATTAAAAGAAGAAGGCAACAATTGTGGAATAAATTTAATCAAAATAGGCAACAATAAACCACCTCCAGGCAATAAAAAAATAGTTAAGGATGGGATGGTTTTACAAATATCTAACAACTGTTTTTTTACTTTTTTCTTCTCTTCAAAACTCAAATCCGTTTGAGTAGATTTTCGTAATAATTTGACTAATTCTTTACTTTCAGAAAGTTCTTTTTGAAGTCTGGTTTTATTACGACTTACCAGTTTCCCAATATTTTCTTGCGTATTGGTATAAAACTGTTTTACCGGATGATTTAAATTAAAAAAAGGGAGTTCTTTTTTATGTTCCGTTATAAATTTAACCAATTCATTACCAGTGTTTTGATTTGTTTTATTTAAATTCAATCTGAAAGCCAAATCATCTAAAAAAATTTGCTCATAATTCTGAACAATTCCATCGCTTAGTAAGGTCATATGTGCCAATTCATACAAATACAAATTCTCTAAAGTAGAACGTTTCCCTTCAAAAACCAAGTCCATTATTCCTTCCTTATTAATCTTCGAAATTTTAGAATATCGCAAAGAGTTTTCAAACATTTTTAGCAACAATACATCATATTCAGATTTGTCTTTTTTCACTTGCAACGAAAACAA
>CAZULO010000077.1:12052-13286 GCA_964621245.1 uncultured Flavobacterium sp. | reverse complement strand
TCTATGCCATTCGGTTTGTTCTACTCTTTCTCCTTTCGCATTCGTATAATTTTCATTTGTTGCAATAGATAAATTAGCTAATTTCCCGTTTTCTAAATTTTTGATTTCTGGATCTTGTCCAACGTGTCCGATTAGTTGTACTCTGTTTTTCATAATGGCGTGTAAAATTTAAATGTTTATATTAATTAAAATTGATTTATTATTTTTAAACTCAGATTTAAGAAATCTCAAAAATCTTCTATTTATATATCGAATTGAATCTTGATATTGAACTTGAAATTGAAATAGCTGTTACATTTCGACAATGCAAAGATGTATTAGGTTCAAAAATTTATTCGGTAATTATTCATTTACTATCGGTTGTAAGTATTTGTTGTCGTTTGCAATTGGAAAAGAAATTGTATATTTACTTGAAATTAAAAGCTTTACTATGAAAACCACTACACTCCTAAAAAATAGTTTTTTTTGTATGTTTCTTATTTCATATAACTTATTTTCTCAAAATACACTAGAATATAATGATGAAAAAGGTTCTGAAAATGCGACATTAGAAGATGTAAAATGGTTGTCTGGAAATTGGAAAGGCACTTCTCCATTTGGTATTTGTCAAGAAAATTGGGACGAACCAAGCGGAAAAACTATGATGTTTTGTTTCAAAATGGTCAACGACAATAAAGTGACCTTTTATGAGTTTGGTCAGCTTATAGAAAAAGACAAAACCATACAATTACAAATTAGACACTTTAGTACCGATTTAAAACCTTGGGAAAAAGACCAACCGGAAGTATTTAACTTCATCAAAAAAGAAGGGAACAAATATTATTTTGATGGAATTACTTATGAAAAAGTTGGAGATACAATTTTAAATGTGTACGTTTATCTAGAAGAAAGTAAAGAAGAAATAAAGTTTAGTTTTATGAAATAAAAAAATATAAGCCATGAAAAATTGTTTAGAATGCCACGAAAAAATAGTAGGAAGAGAAGATAAAAAATTTTGTAGCGACGGATGCCGAAATGCTTACAACAACAAAATGAATAAAGACCACACGAATTTAATGCGCAACATCAACAACCAACTACGAAAAAACTATAGAGTTTTAAACGAATTAAATCCGGAAGGAAAAACAAAAATCACAAAAACCAAATTAATTAGTAAAGGATTCGACTTTGAATTAATGACTTCAGTATACACAACAAAAACGGGAAACAACTATTATTTTGTATACGATCAAGG
>CAZULO010000077.1:1247-11952 GCA_964621245.1 uncultured Flavobacterium sp. | reverse complement strand
TAGGTTGCGGATGGCTGGGATTCCCTTTGGCCCAAAAATTAATTGAAACAGGTTACGAGGTTAAAGGTTCAACAACTTCTGAAAGTAAATTAGACCTATTGAAATCTAATACAATCGAGCCTTTTTTAATCACCCTTACTGAAGATAAAATTACAGGAAATATTTCTGAATTTTTAAACGAATCTGAAATTCTAATTATTGATATTCCGCCAGGATTGAGAAAAATTACAGAAGCGACTTCAGAAAAAACATTTGTGAATAAAATTAAAAATCTAATTCCATTTATAGCGAATTCTGCTATTGAAAAAGTCATTTTTATAAGTTCCACATCGGTGTATAGCGAATCGGAATTGATTCCGACCGTTACAGAAGAAAGTGTATTAGAGCCTGATACAGAAAGTGGAAAACAATTAGTGGAAGTCGAAAATTTGTTGCGAAATAATTCTACATTTCAAAACACAATTATTCGTTTTGGAGGTTTAATTGGCGAGGATAGAAATATAGTAAAAATGTTAGCTGGAAAAACCAATGTAGCGAATCCGGAAGCACCAATAAATTTAATTCATCAAGAGGATTGCATTGGAATTATATGTGAGATGCTAAAACAAGTTCAGCATGACAACGTATGGAATGAAACTTTCAATGCTGTCGCACCTAATCATCCGACAAGAAAAAACTATTATACCGAAAAAGCGAAGCAGTTTCATTTAATTGCTCCATTATTTACAGAAAATGAAACTACTATTGGGAAAATTGTTTCTAGTGAAAAGTTGGAAAAGTTTTTGGGTTATAAGTTTAAGAATCTAATATTAGATTAAAATCATTTCTTCATATGTCAAAATAGTGTCATACCCTTTTGAAATAAAATAGTTTGTTGGATTTTCTTTGGAAAGTAC
Source organism: uncultured Flavobacterium sp. (assembly GCA_964621245.1). Lineage (GTDB taxonomy): Bacteria > Bacteroidota > Bacteroidia > Flavobacteriales > Flavobacteriaceae > Flavobacterium. The sequence continues at coordinate 11,056 of CAZULO010000077.1, read as the reverse complement.
CATTACGAAATCGCCACCCCAAGCCCCTAAACTTTTTATAGTGCCTTTGAAATCGGGAAACAAGCGTTCTTTTACGGTTTCCAATTCTAAAATATCGCTTAAAATAACTTCATGATATTCTAATAAATCGGTTGCGGATTCGAAATTGGGAGAAAGCAACATTCTGTTGGTAATTTCAGAAATCGATTCTGTTTTTTTAGTGAGAAATTGTTGTTTATTCCTATAATTCTGAATCGCGTGACGGCTATTTTGCTTTTTATTTAAATACACAAAATAGATGTTTTCCGAGTAATTTGGACTAAAATCAACCACCTCAACAAGAGGTTTTTCTTCTGCATTTAATTGATAAGTAATCGCAGAATTGTGTTGCGCACAAGCAATATCATATCCACTTCCACCAAAACTTTTTCGTAATAATTCGAAGGCATCAATTTGCAACCATTGTGCAATGTTATTAATTAAAGTAGAAGACGTGCCTAATCCCCAATTTCTTGGAAATGTTAATTCTGTTTCAACTTTATAACCTATTTCCGAAGCTAAAAAAGTAGGATTTTGAAGATTCGCTTGATGTAAAATTTCGACTAAAGTATGTTTTATGGGATGTTCTTCTTCGAAGTTTTTTCGTGAAATAATATCTTCAAAAGTTAATTCGGTCTCAAACCAAATGCTTTTATCGGTGTCAAAACTAGTCCAGTTTATTTTTCTTTCTACTATTGAAGAAACGGTCAACGATTGCCCAAATTTTGTTGGCAAGGCTAAAGCTTTGGCCCCATTTAAAACCAAATATTCACCTGTGATAAGGAGTTTTCCGTTTGAGTAGAATGTTTTTTTCATATTTATTTGCCACGAAGTCACAAAGTCACTAAGTTTTTTCTTGATTCTTTTTACTTTTTACTTGGCTCTTTCTACTTGACTCTTAAACTTTCTAAAAAATCTACCACTAAATTATGAGAAGCCGTTTGGTTTTCAAAATGCGCAATAACTAGTAGTTTTTCTTCTTTAGTAGCTTGGTGTTGGTTTAAGATGTTATTTAGGTGCATTTTCATGTGACCTTGTTGAATTCCAGATGTCGTTAACGAACGTAATGCGGCAAAGTTTTGAGCTAATCCGGCAACGGCTACAATTTCCATTAATTCAGTCGCACTAGGTTGCCCTAACATTTCTAAAGAAAACTTTACTAAAGGGTGTAAATTCGTTAAACCGCCCACAGTTCCTAAGGCTAATGGCACATCTAACCAAAAAGTAAAAATTCCGTTTTCTATTTTGGCGTGAGATAAACTCGTATATTTCCCATCTTTACTGGCATAAGCATGAACACCAGCTTCTATAGCTCTGAAATCGTTTCCGGTTGCTAATACTACAGCATCAATTCCGTTCATGATCCCTTTATTGTGAGTAACTGCTCTATAAGGTTCAACCTCAGCTACTTTAACAGCCGTTACAAATTTTTCAGCAAATTCACTTGACGTGATGGTTGCGTCTTCATTTAATTCAGAAACAGGACAAGAAACTTCCGCTCGAACCACACAATTCGGTACAAAATTACTTAAAATACTCATCACAATTTGGATAGCATCCATCCCAAAATCTTCTGATTTATTTTTGAATGTTTTGGCAAATTGCTCTAAACAAGAATTGATAAAATTCGCACCCATACTATCTTTTGTTTGAAAAGTAGCGTGCAATTGGTAGTAATTTTCTAAAGCTTCGGTTTTATCAATTAACTGAATATCTGAAATTCCGCCACCTCTTTTTTGCATATTTTTGGTAATATCGGCCGTTTCAGAAAACAAAAAAGGTTTTACAAAATCAAAATATTCTTTTAATTTTTGTCCATCTCCTCCATACATAAAATGTACTTGTCCGATTTTTTCTGTTCCTAAAATAGTAGTTTTAAAGCCACCACGAGCACCCCAAAATTTGGCTGCTTTACTAGCTGCGGCAACTACCGAACTTTCTTCAATAGCAAAAGGAATCGTATAATTTTTGCCATTAATTAAGAAATTAGGTGCTACTCCTAAAGGCAAATAAAAATTTGTGATCGTATTTTCAATAAATTCGTCGTGTAGCTTTTGCAATTTTTCATCTGTATTGGAATATTGATGTAATACTGCTATTGCTTCGGTTGGATTAACGAAATGTGTATTGGCAATCCAATTTATTTTTTCCTGTTTGTTAAGTTTTGAAAAACCTGATTTATTTTGAGTCATTATGATACAATTGAATCGCAAAGGTAATAAAAGTTCGTTTTAAAGTGTTTGAATCCATTTTAAAAGTTTCTTGTCAAAAAGTTCTTTATCTAAAGGTTTCACCACAAAATCTACCATACCTATTTCTAAACATTTTTCTCTTTCTCCAGTAAAAATACCTGCCGTTAAAGCAATAATGATAGCTTTTGGGTTACTTTGCAAAATTTCTTCGGCGGCTACGTAACCATTTTTAACTGGCATTTGAATGTCCATTAAGGTAAGATGGGGTTGCTCCGTTTTATATTTCCGAACCGCTTCGTCTCCGTTTTCAGCTTCAATAAGCACGGCGTTTTTAAACTGTTTTAGAAGCAATGTTTTGGTTAAAAGCATATTCACCTTGTTGTCTTCTACAATTAAAATTTTTATAATCTGGCTATTTGGAATAGGATTTAAAGAAAGAGAAGGACGTAAAACAGGGATAGGTTGACGACTTAGATTGTTCAATTCTTTTTGCAGTGCATCAATTTTAAAAGGTTTCAAAATGATTTTAATTTTTTCATTGAGTAGATTTTCAACGTTGCTTGAAATTATCGGCTGAAGGATATACAAATAAAAACCAGTAGCTTTTTGTGCCGCTAAAATAAGTTCCCATTGGGTTGCAGATAACGACTGATAATCGACAAACAACGCATCGTCTTTTTGTAATTCCAACGCTTCGATGTACTTTGGAAAATATGCACAATTGATACCGTAAGTACTTAATAATTCTTGTAAAATACTTCCCGCACGTTTGTTTTTATCAATTACCCAAGCTTTTTTTATGCTTAAATTTTCTACAACGTTGTGTTTCTTACAGAATTTAGCTTCTAAATCGAGTTCAAAATTAAAATTACTTCCTTTTTTTACTTCACTTTCTATCACTAATTTAGAACCCATTAATTTCAACAATCGGTTACAAATGGATAAGCCTAAACCAGTTCCACCGTAATTTCTGGTGGTGGAAGTGTCTTCTTGCGAAAAAGCGTCTAAAATTTTTGATTTATTTTTATTTTTAATTCCGATTCCCGTATCAATTACTTCAAATTTTAAGCGTGTTTTTTTATTTTTTTCTCCCAAATTTGAAACGATCAATTCAACCTGACCTTCATGCGTAAATTTCACTGCATTACTTAATAGGTTAATTAATATTTGCTTGATGCGAATATCGTCTACCACTATATCACAAGGCACGTTGTTTTTAATGTCTACAATGAGTTCTAAATTTTTGACATTTGCGTTAAACTTAATCAAATCGATAGCTTGGTATACTATTGGATATAATTTAGTAGGTTTTAAATCTAACATTAATTTTCCAGCTTCAATTTTTGAAATATCTAAAATATCATTTACGATATCTAAGAGCGATTCGGCGGATTGATTTACTGTAAGAAGATATTCTTTTTGCAACAGATCTATATCCGTGTTTAGTAACAATTGACTGAATCCGATAATCCCATTTAAAGGCGTTCGGATTTCATGACTCATATTCGCCAAAAATTCTGATTTAGATTTATTGGAAGATTCGGCTAATTCTTTTTCAATTACTGCTTTTTCGGCTAGTTTTCTTTCGGTAATATCAATTAAAACACCTTCTAAATATTCTACTTTTCCGTCTTTTAAAATTCCTTCACCATATTCTTCTATCCAGACAATTTCGCCATCTTTTCTAATAATCCTACACGTAACTTTATACGGTTTTTGATCCTGAATGGCTTGTCGAATTGTCGCAACAGCTTGAGTTTTATCTTCCGGATGATAAAGGTTATAGATATGGAAATTGGTGTTGATAATTTCATGTTTACTATAGCCCGTTAGCACCTCAATTTCATCATTGATAAAAATAATATTTCTATTTTCGTCTTCTTTAATCAAATACACAGTGGCCGGAATGTTATTGGCTAAAAGTTTGAATTTTTCTTCACTTTCTTTTAGAATTTTTCCGTTTTCAATTTTAATTAACGTAGACGAAATATTATTGGCTAAAATTTGTAAAATATTGATTTCTTCATCAGACCATTGTCGTTCTGTTTTATTGTCATCAAATCCAATTAAACCAATTAAAATATCATTTTTAAATATCGGAATAATCAATTTTGATTTGATTCCGTTCTTTTTGAAAAAAGTAAGCATTTCCCCTTTTTTCAAGGCTGAATATTGTGCGATAAACGGTTTATTTTGTAAAATAGTATCAATAAATTCCGGATAAAAACTATGTGGTACATTTTGATATTCAGGATGGTTTAGATCAACTGTATTGTTTGCCGCTTTCCATTCGAACCTGTGACTTAATAAATTAGTTGAACTGTTTTCGTAATAATAAAACCGATCCGCTTTAATAATATCTCCAATTAAACTATTTGCATTTTTAAAGACTTGTAAAATATCATTACTTGCTAATAATTGTTCGGTGAATTTGGTAACTTCTAATAAAATTTCACTTTTATAATTGGCTTGTTGTTCTAAAATTTTTCTATGGTAAGATTCGATAGAAATAGCAATAATATCTGAAATTGTTCTAGCAAAATTGATTTCGTCTTCATCCCAATTGTAAGCAGCACTTGTAGTTTCTAAACAAAAGATACCTTGTAAAGTCCCTTGTAAATAAATAGGGAAATCTAGTAAAGACTTCACTTTAAACTCTTTACTGTATTCCTTTACAAAGAAAGATTCTTCTGGAAATTTTTCAAAAGAGTTAATTTCTATATAATTTTCTTCCTCAATGGCTTGAAAATATGAAGCTGCGTCTTTTTTATAAAAAGTAAATTGTTGTGCAGGTTGTACCGTATTCTGATTGAATAAACATTGAAGTTCAATTTTATCTTCATAATTTTTCCAATAACTTAAGGTATCCACTCGAATGGTTTTATAGGTTTCTTCGAAAATTTCTAAAATAACACTTTCTATAGATTGTTCGTCTTTAATTTTTTTGGCTGTTAAAATATTTAAAGTCGTATTAAATTTTTCAACACGGTCTTTCTTTAAATTATTTTTAAGTTCTAATTCTTTTTCTTTGGTAATATCTCGAGCTATCGCAGAAAAACCGATTATTTCATTACGCTCATTACGTTTAATTCTTACTTTTTGAGATACCCAAATTAATGTATTCGATTTAGAAACGACAGGAAACTGTACATTTTCAAATTCGCTTTTATCCGATTCAATATTTAAATAAATACGATATAATTCTTTTTTAAACGCTGGAGCAACTATATCGGAAAAATGATACTTTCCTACATCGGATTGTTCATACCCCAATAAATTTAAACCATAAGGATTCACGTAAGTAAAATAGCCTTCAACATTGGTTTCATAAACTACATCTGAAGCATTTTGAATTAAATCTTGGTATTGTTTTTCTACTTCAATTTTTTCTGTGATATCATAACCAGAAGCAATAAATAAATGGTCGCCATATTTGGTATCGCTCCATTGAATGTATTTTATTTCTCCAGATTTAGTTCGCACTTTTCGAACAAAAACAGAATTGGGTTTAAATATATCATTATAATCAATATCCTTAAAATCTTCATCCGCAGTTAACTTCCAAAACTCTTTATTTAAAACTTCTAAAGGCGTATATCCTAAAATTTTAGTTATAGAATCGCTACAAAATTTCACATTTCCTAAATTATCACAAGCGATTGTAATACTGTTCGATTGATTAATAATATTATTAGTAAATATCAACTTATCATTCGCGTTAAGCAAATAAGAACGCCTAGAAAAATTAATCACTAAAATAATAACATTCGCTACCATAAAAAGCAAATAGACTTCTCGGTTCGTTTTCACATTAATATACAGTAGCAAAAGTGCCAATAAAATTAAGACAGAGAAAATGATATACGATTTAAATTTATCGAAAACATTATAAGCAAAAAACAAGGTCAATAAAAATTCGATAGTAATATATAACGGAATGGTATTTAACGATAAACTTTGAAGATAAATTGTCGTCAATACTATAAAATAAGAAATAAAAATATATTTCATATTTTTTAAAACCAAGCTATAATTCGACATAAAATAGAGCAACAAACAAGAAGAACCAAATACAAATCTGGCAATCAATTGCGCTTCAGTTATAATATTCAAAACCAAATAAAATACGCCTGTTAGTAGGATAATCAACCCAAAATAAAGCAAATAATTCTTTTTATATTCGATGAAATTACTATCAGAAAGCGATTTTACATATTCTTTATTATACTTTAAGGATTTTTGAAAGGCAAAATTTAAAATTCCACCTAAAACAACAGCTATTATAGAAAAAAACCACCAAGTAGCATAAAAAGGTTCTTCTATGGAAAAGGCGTATGAAGTGATTACACTAGAGTTATGAAACGAATCTACCTCTTTAATTTTTAAAATATAATATCCAGGAAACAAATTACTAAATGTAATTTCGTTATTGGAAGTGGGCGTGCTCCAATCTTTATTATAATTTTCTAATTTATAGGAAAAAAAGGTTTTTTTATTAATTTCGCTAGTAGTTTGACCTAGTTTAAAGGTTAGGAAATTTTGATTATTTTTAAAAACATGGTTTTGTTCTGGAAGATTTGACCACGAATTTTTAGTTTTAAATTCCTTATTAAAGATTTCAATAGCTGCTATTTTGAGATTATTCCCGATAGTACTCTTAGGATATTCATATGTAATGTATTTATACAAACCTTTAATTGTACCAAAATAGATATTCCCAAATTCGTCAACATGACCCGAATTAAAATTAGTTTCTAACCCATCAAAACCATTGTAAATATTTAATGATTCTATGCGTTTAAAACTGCCGTTAGCCTGCAATTCAATTTTATCAATACCTTTATTTGTTCCTACATACAAGCAATTTTTATAGGTGTTTAAAGTATAAATTAAAGTGGAAGACAAGCCTTGTGCAGTTGTAAATTTTTTAACTTCTAATTTTTTATTGATTGAAGTAATTGAATTTTCAGAAGCATACCAAACGGTTCCATATTGATCTTTACAAGTTAAAAAAGTAATTCCTTTGGTGAGTTGTTTATTGAAATACAGTTTTTGGTTTTTAAATTCGAAAAGTAAAATTCCAACATTGGTTGAAACGAGGACCTCATTTTTTTTGTATGGTTGGATGGAATATACATAATTGATTTTTTGTTTTGAAGGAATGAATGTTTCAATACTATTAAAATTTTTATCCATTACATATAAACTACCTTCTGCCGTTCCAATAATATAATTTTCTGTTTCCGAATCTTGAAAAATACTGGTTGTAGGTTTTTTCAATTTCGATTGCAATACTTGATTTTCATAAGAAAACAAACCATGGTTTGAAGCCACCAAAAGAGTATTTGCTTTGTTTTTATAAAATGCTGACACTTTCCCTGTAAAAGAAATCGTTCTTAGGTATTTTAAATTATTAAAATCGGAGGTATCAAAAACTACAATTCCTTTTTTGGAAATAGAAGTGTATAGTTTTTTATTAGCTTCGAGAATATTAAAAATATAAGGTGAATTTAATTCTGGTGTAGCGTTATATTTGATGAAACTTTGCTTTCCAAATTGAAAAAAACCTAAATAATCTGTTCCTATATTTACAATTCCATTATCTAACAAAATACATAAATATTCGGCAGCTGGTACGCCATTTTTTTGATCTAAAATAGTATAGGTTTTTTTATTATAAATAATTCCAATACCGGTTTCTTTGTTTCCCGTAAACCAAATATTCCCATTTGTATTTTGAATAATAGTAGAAATTTTAAAAACACCACCATTTTTAGCAAGCACTTTTAAAAGAAATTTCTTTTGAACCAGTTGACCCTTTACAAAAAAACATTCCCAAATTTGACCTTGAGCATCTCCCACTAAAATGGAGTTTTTCAAACCTTTCGAAAGCGTGACTTCTAAACTAAAATTTGAAATCTTTTCTATGGAATTCGTTTTCGTGTGATAACTTATTAAACCTTTGTCGGTAGCGATCAAAATACACGAATCTGAAAGAGTAACTACAGAAGTAATTTTAGATAGACCAAACGGATGTAGATTTTTATTTAACGTAACTTTATTCTTTTGATCTATAAAATAAATAGCGCGGGTACTAAATCCATAAATCCCTTTATTTGTTTTCGCAAACTTAGAAATATCGGTATAATCTGTCTTTTCATTTACACGTAATGAGGTTTGCTTAATAAAAGTATTCCCTTCAAAAAATAATACGCCTAAATACCTTGAAGCCACTACTAATTGCTGATTATCATTTTCAATAATGGCATCTACAAATAAATTTTCAAATTGATTTACTTGATTATAATTTTTAAATTCATACCCATTATAACTAAACAAACCGGCACCATCACCACCAATCCAGAGCAAACCTCTACTATCTTTATACAACGTATTAATTTTAGAGGAGCTCAACCCTTTTTCATGGTTGATTACATCAAATTTAAATTGTTGCGCCATAGAACCTTGCACAATCAAAATAAAAAAGAAAAGAAATATATTTTTAAAAAATGAGGGCATTAAAGGGTTTTAATATTAAACTTATAAATGTAACAAAAAAATGTTAAAATTCAAAATATGTGTATTTTTTATGGATATGTCGTAAATTTTCACTAAAATTGGGGGTTTTTTACAAATTAATTATATGAGAAAATCGATACAACTAGCCTTACTTTTTTTAACCACTTCACTATCAGTTGTGGGACAACAAAAACTAACTTTAGAAGAAATTTGGGGCGGTACATTTAGAACAAAAGGCATGGACGAATTGAATGCCATGAAGAATACAAATCAATATACGGTGTTAAATGTTGACCGAAGCACAAAAACCATGCAAATTGATTTATTTGACTACGCTACTTTAAATAAAGTTTCCACTTTACTAGATACTAAAAACCACAGCGAATTAAACGGAATAGACAGTTACACTTTTGATCAATCTGAAAAGAAAATATTAATCGCAAATAATTCTACTTCTATTTTCAGACGTTCCTTTACCGCAAATTATTTTGTGTATGACATTTCTAGTCAAAAACTAACTAAATTTACAGATAAAGCCATTCAAGAACCTACTTTTTCACCTGACGGAACTAAAATTGCCTATGCTTTTGAAAATAATTTATACGTATATGATTTCAATACAAAAAAAGAAACAGCCATTACAACAGACGGAAAGAAAAATGCCGTAATAAATGGAATCACGGATTGGGTGTATGAAGAAGAATTTGCTTTTGTTCGTGCTTTCGATTGGAATGCTACAGGAACTAAAGTTGGATTTATACGTTTTGACGAAACTAATGTACCAGAATTTTCTATGGATTTGTACAACCAAGGTTTATATCCAACACAATCGGTTTTTAAATATCCAAAAGCAGGTGAAAAAAACGCCGAGGTGTCTTTACACATTTTTGATGTTACCGCATCAAAAACACAAAAAATTGATTTAAGTAATTATAAAGACTTTTATATCGCACGATTAAAATGGACTAATGATGCGAACCTTTTAAGCGCACAAGTTTTAAACCGTCACCAAGATAATTTAGATTTATTATTTGTTGATGGCACTACTGGTGTAAAAAAAGTAGTTTTAAATGAAAAAGA
>CAZULO010000077.1:0-1147 GCA_964621245.1 uncultured Flavobacterium sp. | reverse complement strand
ATCTCCATTGATGGAAAATCTAAAAAAAGATTATCTCTTAAAACAGGAACAAACAATGCTACTTTTAGCCCGAACTTCCAATATTTCATCAATACGTTTTCTAGTGCTACTGCAGCGCCATACTACTCTTTAAACGATTCTAAAACCGCTAAAGAAATTAAAAAAATTCAATCAAATGAAGCGGTAGAAGAAAAACTAGCAAAATATAATGTGTCGCCAAAAGAATTTTCAACCATCACTACAGAAAAAGGAAATGTTTTAAACACATGGATGATCAAACCAAAAGACTTTGACCCATCAAAAAAATATCCAGTTTTCATGTTTCAATATTCAGGTCCAGGTTCTCAACAAGTAGACAATGCTTGGAACGGAACCGATGATTATTGGTTTATGATGTTAGCACAAAAAGGCTATATTGTAGCATGCGTAGACGGAAGAGGAACTGGTTTCAAAGGAGCAGCTTTCAAAAAATGCACTCAAAAAGAATTAGGAAAATACGAAGTAGAAGATCAAATTGATGCCGCTAAAGTATTCGGGAATTATTCTTTTGTAGACAAAACAAGAATCGGAATTTTTGGTTGGTCGTATGGTGGCTTTATGGCTTCAAATTGTATTTTTCAAGGAGCTGATGTTTTCAAAACAGCTATTGCTGTAGCGCCAGTAACTTCATGGAGATATTACGATAGTGTGTATACGGAAAGATACATGCAAACACCTCAAGAAAACGCAAGTGGTTACGATAACAATTCACCAATTACGCACGTAAATAAATTAAAAGGAAACTTTTTATTAATTCACGGAACAGCAGACGATAATGTACACGTACAAAATACTATGAAAATGGTTGAAGCTTTAATTCAGGCTAACAAACAATTTGATTGGGCCATTTACCCAGACAAAAACCATGGTATTTATGGAGGTAAAACCCGTTTACAATTGTACACCAAAATGACTAATTTCATCCTAGAAAAACTATAAACTAACTTAATAAAAATAAATAATCATACTATGAAGGAAACAACAAATCAAGGACATCCAAAAGGACTTTGGGTATTATTTGGAACGGAAATGTGGGAACGTTTCAATTTCTATGGAATGCGAGCGTTATTAGCATTATTCATGGTAAATTCTTTAAAATATTTAGAAG
>CAZULO010000076.1:5730-13320 GCA_964621245.1 uncultured Flavobacterium sp. | reverse complement strand
ACTGTTTTCCCATCTAATTCTACACCTCGATTACTTTCTCTGTTCCATTGACCGGATTTTACTTCTTTATCAGCATTATTTAATTTGTTGAAAAGAGACAAAATCATGCCTAAAGCATGTTCCCCAACGGCGTTACAATTTCCTTCTGGGGCGGCAATAAGATTAATGTTTTTGCTTTCTGCGTATGCACAATCGATACTTTCCAAACCCGCGCCAACTCTGGCTATAAATTGTAAGTTTTTCGCTTTATCTATAAAGTTTTTATCAATTTTAAATCGGCTTCTGATAACAATTCCGTGGTAGTTTTCGATTTTATTTTCTACTTCTTCTTTAGTGAACGTAAAATCGGCTTCATTACTGAAACCTGCTTTTTCTAATTGCTCCCAAAGTAAAGGATGATTGGAATCGATATGAAGAATTTTAACTTTTGACAAGTCTGACATGGTGTGGTGTTTTAAAACGGAAAGTTAGATTATTTCGCAGAGATTCGCAAAATAATATTTTTGATTCCAACCTTTTTACAAAAAATAGCATCTATATAAAATAATGCCTTATTTTTGGGTTAACAATTTTATATGAAACAAAATTTTACTTTTTTATTCCTTTTATTTCTTACAACTGTTTTTGGACAAAAAACGGTTAATGATTCTTTAATTTCAGATTATGAAAAAGAATCCTTAAATTTAATTCATAACACTTCAAAACTAAAAGATTTAAATAAAACAGATGAGAATTTTTACTTCAGATTAAATAATTATAATATTACAATTGAATTATTTGAAGATAAAAATGGAATATTAAATTTAGAATCCATTCAATATTATATACAAGGTAAAAACAACAAAGACATTGATACTTTAATAAACAGAACAAAACACAAACAAGAAACCGCACTTTGGTTATATGAAAATATTGAGAAAGGAAATTTAGAACAAAAAACTCCTGCAAAGAACAAATTTACTGGAAAGTCCGGCGTTTTTATGCCTGATGATTACTATTTAGAATTTTCAAATAAGGAAAATTACACAATAAAAGCATTTCATTATTCAAACTTAGATACTATTTCAAAAAATTATACTCTAAAAAACCTAATAGATGATTTATATAAAAAAATTGATTCTGAGAATATAGAAGAAACCTTTAAGAATAATTTACCAAGCGACTTTACTTACAGAAGGTTTCATTATGGCTTTTATAAAATAGCAAATTCATCTTTACAACTTGGGTATTACAGTAATGTTCGGCTCCCAATGGGTTTTTCTTTTTATTATAATTTACGAAAAGTTAAAAAGAAATATTTAAATATTGGTTCAGGTTTTATTTTACAAAATAATTTCAAAGACAATATTCATTTTGAAGCTGATTTAACAAAAAGAGGGATATTTAAAGACAGAAAAAACTATACAGATTCTTTTAGAATAACATATGAATTCAATAAACTTAATTATATTAAAACCATTTCAAATTTTGAGAATTATAAAATTATTTATGCAGGAACAATTGACAAATATTTCAGTTTTGATTTAGGGTATAATCAATTGAAAAATGAAAAAATATCTGATGGTTTTAGTATAGGAATAAGTAAAAATTATGAATCAATTCATTTAGAACCTTTTTATAAATTAGATTATTTTCAAAACAAAATAACTAATTATAAAATTGGATTTTATAAATCTTTTCCAATTAAAACTGATAAAAAATCTTTTAGAATATATACAAACCTATTTTATGAAAAAACTTTTGATTTTAGAAGTTTAAACTTCTCTTTATATATTCCAATAAAAGACTGGATAATTAATTAAACATATAATGAACCTTAGATCCTTTAACTTCGTTGAATCTTCGATTTCAGGATGACAAACTAAGTGAATATTATTAAAGGATTAAGATGCTGAGATGCTGAAACAAGTTCAGCATAAAAAAATCAACTAAACCTGTTGTTCATAATTCGCAAACACCTCTTTAATTTCGTTGAAAACATCAAATAATTCGTTGTGACTATCGGAAGTTACTAAGCGTTGTTTGAACGGTTTGAAATCGTGGATACCTTTGAAGTAATTCGTGTAGTGACGGCGCATTTCTACGATTCCCACGCGTTCGCCTTTCCATTCCATCGACCAAATTAAGTGGTTTTGAGCCGCTTCTACTCTGTCTGCAACGGTTGGTGGCGCTAATTTTTCTCCGGTTTTGAAAAAATGTTTGATTTCGTTGAAAATCCAAGGATAACCGATGGCGGCACGACCAATCATCATACCATCTAAACCGAATTTATTTTTATATTCTAAAGCTTTTTCGGGAGAATCGATATCGCCATTTCCGAAAATTGGCATGGAAATTCTAGGATTATTTTTGATGCGTTCGATGTGTGTCCAATCCGAATGCCCTTTATACATTTGCGCGCGCGTTCTGGCATGAACGGTTAAAGCTTGAACGCCAATATCTTGTAAACGTTCGGCTACTTCATCAATGTTGATTGAATTTTCGTCCCAACCCAAACGGGTTTTTACCGTAACTGGGAGACTTGTGCCTTTAATTACTGCTTTGGTTAAACGAACCATTAAATCGATATCTTTTAACACACCAGCTCCAGCGCCTTTACAAACTACTTTTTTTACCGGACAACCAAAATTAATATCTACCAAATCGGGTTGCACGGTGTCTACGATTTTCGCAGACATTTCCATTGCTTCTTCATCGCCACCAAAAATTTGAATACCAACGGGGCGTTCGTAATCGAAAATATCTAATTTCATTTTGCTTTTCATCGCATCACGAATTAAACCTTCTGAAGAAATGAATTCTGAATACATCAAATCGGCGCCGTGCATTTTACACAAACGACGAAACGGTGGATCACTTACGTCTTCCATCGGAGCAAGAAGCAAGGGATAATCGGGTAAAATGATGTTTCCTATTTTTGGCATATTCAAATTTTAGGCAAAGATATACAGAAGTTGTCACTTCAACAAGTTCCCTGTGACAAAGTTAGCGCTTATCTATTTTGGTTATGAAGACTACTTTTGAATGATAGCCCCGATAGTAGCGGCATCTTTTTTTAATTTGTTCCTCTAAAAGGAATAAATTAAAAAAAATATAGCGGATAGCGGGAGCAGATTTGTTTTGAAAACAGATGTGCTGCTTCTAAAAAATAAAATCTAAACTATCTTGGTTTAATCCAACTTTTAGGATTTAAAATGGTAGTATTTTGATTGATTACGAATTTTAACACCGAATTTCCTTTGGCATTGGTTTTAATTTTGCCCAGCGTTTGTTTAGCCGAAACTTTATTTCCAACCGCAACTGAAACACTGCTTAAATTACTATATGCCGTGAAAAAATCTCCGTGACGCACTAGAACCGTATAAGTATTTGTGGTTTGAGACACTTGAACACCAGACACTTCACCAGCAAAAACGGCTCTTGCAGAGGCTCCGGCTTCGGTAGTAATGTCGATACCACTGTTGTGAATTACGATATTTTTATAATCGGGATGCGGTTGATCTCCGTAACCTGTTGAAATATAACCTGATTCGGTTGGCCATGGCAATTGTCCCTTATTGGCTTTAAAACTGTCTGATGACAATTTACCTTCAGGTGTTAATTCAATTTTTGTAGAAGAAACAGGTGTGTCTTTTACCGCAACTGTGCTCCCAGATTTTTTGGCTGCGGCGGCTTGTTCGGCTTTTCTTTTTTTGTTTTCGGCAGCAATTGCATCGTTAATCATTTTCTTGATTTTTTTATCGATGGCTTTGCGCTCTTTGTCCATTTTAGCAATTTCTGCTGAAATTTTCTTTTTATCTTTTTGAATTAGTTTGGCTGTTTTGAGCTTTTCTAGTTTCAATTTTTCGTGTTCGGCTTTAATTTTGGTTTTTTCAACCAGGACGACTTCTTTTTCCTTTTTGTTAGTTTGTAAACTGGTAACAGCAACACCTAAACGGGCTTGTTTGATTTTAATTTCTTCCGCTTGACGTTTTCTATAACCTGCGTATTGCTTCATGTATTGCACGCGTTTGTAAGCTTGTAAAAAACTTGACGAAGACAATACAAACATAATTCGGCTTTGTTCGGAACGGCTTTTGTATGATTTCACTATCATTTTAGCATAATCTTCCTTCATGACTTTTAAATCTTTATTCAACTTATTGATTTCCAATTGCGTTAAATAAATATTATCGTCAAGTATTCGAGCCTGTTTAGCTACTGTAGAAATTATTTTTTCGGAGATTTTAATTTGCGCATCTTGTCCAGCTATCTCTTTCAGTACCGATTTCTCTTTCTTTTTTTCTTGTAACAATCTGGTTTTTAGTGCGGCTTGTTCTTTTAAAAGTTGTTCTTTTCGTTGTTCTAGCTTTTCTTTCTCATCTATTTGAGCAGAAACGCTAGAAGTTAAAAGTACGACCAATAAGGTTAAAAGAAATTTATTCATGCTGGATTTTTTTTGCAAAATTAGTCTATTTTTATTTGAGAATAGCCATCTGGAATAACATAAGGATACGATAATGATTCATTAAACGTAATTTTTTTATAGGCTACATCAATTTTTACTTGATCTTGCTGGTTGGCTAAAATAGAAACGCCAGTTGGTAAAAATATATTGTCTTGATTAGTAAAAGCAGGATAATTTACCAAAACATTTCTGTTTTTAGACATTTGATTAACAAATTGTTTTTTTAATAAATAATTAGCGGTTTCGAAGCTAAATGTTTTTTCGATATCCGATTTCTTTTTCGATCGCAATAAGAATAAATTATCGGCTATTTCAGCGATAAATTCTTCTTTGGTTAAGGTATCAATTGGTCGACCTAACAATAAATTTTGCACTTTTTGGAAATCTAGATCCGTGCCTAACATTTTAGTTAAAATGGAATAATTCCCATCAAAATAAGTGTTATTTGCTTTTTCGTAATAACTTACACGAGTAGGTGTAATTAAAGCTTTAGCCATTGGAATTCCAAAGAATTTTAAGTTAATCCAAATGATTTCGTCTTTTTTAATTCTGATATCGGCGTTAATGGACACCGATTGTTTTTTATCTGCATAATCTGCAGCAGCGCGAATAGAAACAGTTTGAAAGTTTAACCCGTTTTCATAGTGTTTTTGAATAATATCTTTAACTTTAGTATCGACAACTTCTTCCTGAGATACGGCTTGTTCTTGTACTTTTTTTTGTTGGGTTTTACAAGAAATTAAAGTGGCACACACTAAAATATAAAATAGACTTTTTTGCATTATCGTTTTTGTTGTTTTTTTGTTAATTGATCTAATTTCTTTTGATAGGTTTGCTTCAACTTCACGTCGGATAAGCCATCGGCACTTATGATGAATTGTTTACAGAAACTGGTTTCTAAAATTGGATCGTTAAGCACATAATCGATTCCAATTTCGAGAAAATCTTTTGCTCTTTTGAATTTTTTTATGCTGTTACACCCTTTAGCGGCATAGTAATATAAATTAGCTTTGGTGGGATACAATTCGATAAACTCTTCTGATTTGGCTGTCATCTTCTCAAATTGCTTGTTGAAATCGTAAATATTCAACAACAAATCAATCGCTTCCATATCTGTAGCATTGGATAATTCCATGTATTTCTGAGCCAATTCAAAGTTGTTTTTGTTGTAAAAGAATTTTGCCAATTCTATTTGAACATCCTGAACCGATTTGGTATCAAAATAGGTTAACGTATTATCAATTTCTGTTAATAATTCGGGATATTTTGTAGCAAAAATCAGATATTCATTTAAAACTCTGTGTTTTAACTTCGGATCAATTTTATTGCTTTTCACCACTCTTTGATACGATTCAGTGGCCTCAGAGATCGCATTAGCTTCAATATAAAACTTTACTAAACTTAAATGTGCGTAATCCGAAGTAGGAATTTCTTTGGCGAATTGCAAAGCGATTTTAAAGGCTTTATCCTCCTGTTTTTCTTGAGAATATGCATAAATTAAATCGATATAATTTTGTTCTACTTTTGGATTTCTTTTGATGGCATTCAGTAATTCATTGGTTGTTAAAGGCACCTTCGACATGTTTTGAATTAGCATTTGATACGTTTCCATTTCTTTGGTTAAAGTACCTTTGCTTTCAATATCATTCAACACTACTTTTGCTTTTTCATACTGTTGGGTATTCATATATAGAGAAACCAAATCTTCTTTCATATTGCTATCGAAAGGAATCAGTTTTTCCACTACAGTGATGGATTTATTATAATCTTTAGTTTGATAATAAATATCATATAAACCGTTTAAATACCAACGTTGTTTCGGCTCTAATTCCACTGCTTTTTGAAAAGCTGTTTCTGCTTGAATGTAATTTTTTTGCGCCAAATAATTCAATCCTAATTGGTAAAATACCTCTGCATTAGTTGGGTCTTTTCGCACACACTTATCCAACGAAATGATAGCTTTATCATAATTTTCGATCGCTTTTTGTTTTAAGGCTTCAAAAAAATTCGATTCGAATTCGTTATCTGCAATTTCCACTTCTTCTGGATTCACCTGACCGAAGGAAAACTGAAACAAAAAAAGAAATACAACTATATTTTTCATATGTATGGGAATTTATTGGCACAAATAATTTGAATGAACACCTATTTTACTGCCGAAACAAATATATCAAAAATTATTCCAATGTGGTATAATCTCCTAAACTAACTCGTGTGAAGTCGCCATTATAGTTTACATGATTACCAATCATCGCTTGATCTAAATTCACATTTTTGATATGTGCATGAGTTTGAATCAAACTATTCTGAATTTTTGAATTTTCTATGTGCGACCCTTTTCCAATAGACACATTTGGACCAACGACAGAATCAATTAAATAGACATCTTCTCCAATAAAACAAGGTGGAATAATTTGAGCGTTCTCTAATCTTACATTGGCATCTACTAAATTTTCACCATCATGATGTAAAAAACCTAACATTCTTGTATTCGTATCAACCGTCACATCTTTGTTACCACAATCCATCCATTCGTCTACTTTTCCTGGTACGAATTTCATGCCTTTGGCCATCATTTGTTTGATACCATCATTAATTTGGTATTCGCCACCATGAATAATGTTGTTATCTAAAACCGATTGCAATTCGTTTTTTAAAACGGCTATATCTTTGAAATAATAAATCCCAATCACCGCTAAATCAGACACAAATTCTTTAGGTTTTTCAACCAACTCAATGATTTCCCCATTGTCATTTAAGTTCACTACGCCAAAAGCTTCTGGTTGATCGACTTGTTTCACCCAAATCACAGAATCAGCAGTGGCATCTAATTCAAAATCGGCACGAATTAACGTATCTGCATAAGCGATAACCGCCGGACCTGATAAAGAATCTTTCGCACACATTATGGCGTGACCCGTTCCTAAAGCTTCATTTTGATAATATATAGTTCCTTTCGCACCAATTTTAGTTGCAATTGCTAGTAAATCTTTTTCTACAGTTGCGCCGAAACTTTCATGTATGATAAAAGCCACTTCATCAATAGGTTGATTGATAACTTTGGCAATATCTTCTACCAAACGATGGACGATTGGTTTTCCAGCAATTGGAATTAAGGGTTTTGGAATCGTTAAAGTATGTGG
>CAZULO010000076.1:0-5630 GCA_964621245.1 uncultured Flavobacterium sp. | reverse complement strand
ATCGCGGCGTATTATTTTTTTACAACGTTAAATCTTTATTATTTTCGTTTGACAATTTTTAAAATTACTTCTTTTTCGTTTTTGTAAATATAATAACTAAACCCAATGATTGCAAGTATTCCAAAGATAAAAGTCTGTCGAAAGATATCTACATAAAACGAAATGCAGGCTAGTGATATAGAGGCAAAAAGGTAGGATAGAATTTTTTTCATTTCGAAAGGAATCGGATACTTTTCCTTTCCTAAATAATAGGAAATCACCATCATACTTCCATAAGCACAAATAGTAGCTATTGCTGAACCCAAGTAACTCATATCAAATTTCACAATTAACACATAGTTCATACTAAGCGTAATTAAGGCTCCAATGGCTGAAATGTATGCACCGATGATGGTTTTATCAATAAGTTTATACCAAACTGATAAACTGGTATAAATACCTAAAAAGAAATTAGCTATGATTATCAAGGGAACGATTACCATTGCTTCATGATATTCTGGTTGTCTTACTAAAAAATATTTTACTACATCAGCAAAAACCACAACTACTAGTAATATTAGTGAACCTAAAATAACAAAATACTTCGTGATGGTAGCATAGGTTTGAGGTGCATTTGCATTTCCAGCTTGACTGAAGAAAAACGGCTCGATTCCTAAAGTATACGCAGTTCGGAATAAGACCATAAACAACCCTATTTTATAACAGGCAGAATACGCTCCAACCGCAGCTTTGGCTTTAGCTGGATCCAGCCATTCAGACAGTAAAATTTTATCTAGATGTTCATTAATTCCAAAAGCTAAACCTGCGAATAAAATCGGCCATCCGTACTGCAACATTTCTTTCCATAATTGATTATTGAAAAACCAATTTGGCTGAAAATAATGTGGTAAAAACAGGAGAAACGTAAATAAACTTGCAACTAAATTAGACAAGAAAACATAGCCAATTTGATAATCTTCGGAGTAAAAAGTACTCCAAAACCCTTGTGGATTATCATGAGCAAGATCTGGTAAAATGGCTAATAAAAATACGTTTAGCAACATATTAATAATAACATTTGAAATCTTAAAAACGGAATATCTAATGGGTCTTTGATCGGCACGAAGCTTTGAAAAAGGAATAATTACTAAGGAATCGAAAGCTAAAATCCAAATCGCATAGTTTACATATTCTTTATTTACATTTAACAGTTCTGCAAGTGATTTTTGAAACAATAAAGTCACACATAAGAACAACACCGTACTCCAAAATATAGAAACTGTAGCCGTACTAATGACTTCATTTTTATTTTGTTGAATCACTTCTGGATCTTCGGTACCTCTTTTATGATAAAATCTAAAAAAAGCGGTTTCCATTCCGTAAGATAAAATAACATTAAAAAATATCATATACGCTAACAAAATGGTAATTTCACCATACATTTCGGGTTTAGGCATGTATGATGTATGCAATCCTACTAGTAAAAAACTAATAACACGAGGTAAAACCGTAGCAATACCGTAAATAAGGGTTTGTTTTAAAAGGCTTTTTTTGGCACTCAAAGGAATAAATTTTAGCTTACAAAAATAGTTAATTATTTCTTGGTTTTGCAGAAGGATAAGCCAGCATAGGCAATTCTTTCACATCATCAATAATTATAAATTGAGAAAGGCCATCTTTAGTAAAAAAAAGCTTAGCTTGGTTGGATTTTAATCCTGTATTTATTGTTGGCGTAGGTACAGTTTCGCCTCTATTATCAAATCGTTTTATTGAGGATTGATATAATATATCTTCAACTTTTGAAATAGTTCCTTCTCTGTCTTGAAATTGAATTTTTATTAATTCAATATTTGAGGGTAAACTTTTCAATAAAGTGATATTTAAAATCGTTCCACCACCAGCGCCCTGTACACCACCTACCCAATTTTGATAAGTTATTTTTTCGATATAACTATTCACTTCCTGATTAATTTTATCAGACGAGCAGGTGTTTAAATTCACCACTAAAAACAGAAGTAATCCTACTAATTTCATAACTATTAATTTAAAATTTTAACAAAATGAAATCCTTTCGGTTCAAATCCGTGATTGATATAAAATTTACCCGCTTTAAAATTAGTCGTAAAGGCATCTAAACAAATTTGATTTGCACCAACATCGTTTGCGATTTTATGCACTTCTTCAATTAAAATATCCCCAATTTTCTGACCTCTAAACGACTCATGAACTACGAAACTATCAATTTCAACATATTTTCCTGACCACAATTTAGTACCAATCCAAACACCGGTTAAGGCAATAGTTTGCTTATTAGCTATTACAATTATTTGTTGGTAATTGGCTTGTAGCATAGCGTCTAAAAGGGTTCCATACTTTTCAATAGTAAAATCTGGATACAACTGTTTTACCATATCCAAATGCGCCAACATCTCATCTTTCGTTTTTAAAATTTGAATTTCCATTATTATTTGTCTAATAAAGTTTCATTAAATAAATTTAAAATTCTTCGGTATTCATCGGTCCAAGAATACGATTTTTGAAAACCATGAGCTTCTACAGGGAAAACCGCTAAATCCCAATCTTTTTTTCCTAGTTCAATAAAACGTTGTGTCATTCTAACGATATCTTGAAATTGTACATTATCATCAACCATACCATGCAACATTAACAATCTATCTTGTAAATTATTAGCGAAATAAATTGGTGAACTTTTTTTGTAAGCATTTGGATCAGTCTCAGGAAAATTTAAAATATTAGCCGTATAACCTTGATTATAATGTGCCCAATCAGTTACAGAACGTAAAGCAGCACCAGATTTAAACTCGCCTGGTTTCGTTAACAAACCCATTAAAGTTATAAATCCGCCGTACGAACCGCCATAAATTCCGACTTTATTGGCATCGATACCTAATTTTTCTACTAAATATTTTTTTCCATCTAGTTGATCTGATAAATCTTTTCCACCCATATGACGGTAAATTCCAGTTCTGAAATCACGGCCATATCCATCACTAGCTCGATAATCAATATCCATAACCGTATACCCTAAATCAGATAACATATTGTGAAACATATATTCTCTGTGATAGGTGCTCCAATACTTGTGTGCGTTTTGTAAATATCCGGCACCGTGTACAAAAATGATAGCTGCTTTATTTTTAGTTTCAACATTTGGTTTGTATACTCTGGCATAAACATCAGTTCCATCAGTAGCTTTAAATGAAATTACTTCTGGAGTTTTCCAATTGTATTTTTTAAACGAATCAGAAGTTGAAAATGTAATTTGTTTTAAAGCTGGATTTGATCTATTATCCGCCACATATACTTCCCAAGGTTTATTGATGTAAGAATAGCGAATGGCTAATTTTGTTTCATCTGGAGACAATTCTACTTCATAAGCTCCATCATTGGTCAAGATTGGTGTTTTTTGACCCGAATTCATATCTAATTTATAGAAAGAACGATTTCCTGGATGTGTTTCTGTAGAAGTGATATAAAATGAATTACTTTTATTAGAAAAAACAACTTCACGAACTTCCCATTTTCCACTAGTTACTTGTTTTTTTTGCTTCGTAATTAGATTATAAGTATACAAATGAGAAAAACCTGTAGCTTCAGATTGAAAGTAAATGGTTTCATTGTCTGATAAAAAGCCTAATGTTCCATTCCCGAAGTTATAACCTGGAATTCCTGGTCCGCCGATCCAAGCCTCGTCGTGTTGATGATCTAATTCAGTAATAGTTGCAGTGTCTAAATTAAGTTGCAAAATCCAACGGTCTTTATTGTCGAAACTTCTCGCTTCAAAAACAGCCAAACTTCCACTCGCATTGTAAACGGGTGGTTGCATAGAAATTGACTTTTCGACTGATTCTACATCTTTTAAATTATCATATTCTTTATAATATGATGGAGCCGTTTTAATTCCTGTTATATTTGAAAAAGAAATTTGAAAAAAAGTATCTTTTACCACATTATATACAAACATTTTGTGTTTGCTAATGTTCATAATAGAAACTTTTTCTCGTGCCGATTTATTTTTGGTATAACCGTCAGAAGTAATAAAATGTTCTACTTTTGTATCTTTTGATGTTGGATATTCAGAGATTCTATACGTCACAAATTTCCCATTTGGGCTGATTTTAATGGCATCTACTGTATTAGAACCATAAAAAATCTCGTTAGGAAATGGCAATTTATTTTCAACAGATTTATTTTCATTCCAGTTTGATTTCGCGTTTTCCTCATTTACAAATTCAAATAATTCCTTTTGTTGTGAAGTTAAAAAATTGTCTTTACTATTTTCCGAAGTGGTCGAACCACTTTTGAAATTTGTTAGCTGTAACCATTGAAAATTAATTACATTCAATTGATAAACATTTCTATTTTGTTGAAAATAAATAATATCTGGATTTGAACTTCTTTGAATCGCATTAATAGTAGAAGTGGTTTGATAGATAATTTTATTTTCCTTTGTTTTTTTATTGTAAGAAAACAAAGCTCCTTGATTCGAATAATATACGATATCAAATTTCTCTTGTCCTTGAAATTGAATTTCTGAAAAATTATAATCCGATTGCGGTAAAAGCTTAGCATTTGAAAAACCTTGTTGCCAATAATAGGTTTGGTCACCAAGTTCATTATTGGGATTCCAATCAAAAAAAATAGATTTCCCATCTACAGACCAGCGTAAATTAGAAGGTTGGTTCCCGATAAACTCATTCCCTTTCATAATTTCTTCAAGTTGAAGATTTTGAGAAAATGAAAATGAAATAATAAAGAAACATAAAAAAGTAAATACAGTTTTCATAGTAATAGCAGAGTTTTCACAAATATATAAAATAAAAAAGTCCCAATAAATTGGGACTTTAAGTATTTATAAAAATTAACGTATAATTCGCTTAAGAATTCAAATATTAGTTATTTAAAGCTTCGGCACCACCAACAATCTCTAAGATTTCTCCAGTAATTGCAGCTTGACGTGCTTTGTTGTAAGTTAATTTCAATTGGTTTCTTAAATCGGTAGCATTATCTGTTGCCTTGTGCATAGCGGTCATACGAGCACCATGTTCTGCAGCGAAAGAATCTCTAACCGCTTTATACAATTGAGTTTTTAACGATTTTGGTATTAATTCTAAAACGATCTCTTCTTTTGATGGTTCGAAAATATAATCTGATGAAATGGCAGCACTTCCTTTAATTGGAGCTAATGGTAAAAATTGTTCATTTACTACAACTTGAGTAGCTGCATTTACAAACTGATTATACACTAATTCAATTTTATCATACTCGCCATCCAAAAACAAATGTGTTAATGATTGTGCAATTTCAGCGGTATTATCAAAAGTTAAATCGTCAAAAATATCACTTCTGTTGGCAATTACATAGTTAGTTTTATGTAATCCGTCATTAGCTTTTTTACCGATAGCAAAAATACCAACATTTTCGTGACCGTATTTATCAGTTAAAATTTTAACTTGTTTTAATACGTTTGAATTTAAAGCACCACACAAACCTCTGTTTGAAGTAATGGCTACTACTAAAACTTTTTTAACTTCTCTTTGAGTTGTATATTCCGCAGCAACATCACCTTCTAAAGAAGCGCTTAAACTTTGAATTAACTCTGTTAATTTTTCAGAATAAGGTCGCATAGC
>CAZULO010000075.1:4128-13323 GCA_964621245.1 uncultured Flavobacterium sp. | reverse complement strand
CAACTACTGAAGTTTTTCCTAAGAATTTTTCTCCATAACCGTTTAAGAAATCTAATACTTCAGAAGAAGTTTGTGGTCCTGGAATAATTTCGAATAATTTTAAGTAACGAGCTGGGTTGAAGAAATGCGTCCCACAGAAATGTTTTTGGAAGTCTTCACTTCTGCCTTCACTCATAAAGTGAATTGGAATACCTGAAGTGTTTGAGGTAACTAATGTTCCTGGTTTACGGTATTTTTCAACCTGTTCGAATACTAACTTCTTAATATCTAAACGTTCTACTACAACTTCAATAATCCAATCTGCAGTAGCGATTTTTGCCATATCATCTGTTGTATTTCCAGTAGTAATTCTATTGGCAAAACTTTGATGATAAATTGGCGAAGGTTTCGATTTTAGCGCATTAGCTAAATGATCATTGACCAATCGGTTTCGAACAGCCTTACTCTCTAAAGTTAATCCCTTTTTTGATTCGGCATCTGTTAATTCGTTTGGAGCAATATCGAGAAGTAAAACTTCTACACCAATATTAGCAAAATGGCAAGCAATTCCGCTTCCCATAATTCCTGAACCAATAACAGCAACTTTTTTAATATTACGTTTCATATGTTTGTATTATTGTTTTTTGAGTTAGTATATAATCTTAAATATGATTAGACATTTACAATTATATCATTATAGTTTATGATTACTTAATTAGGACAGTAGAACTTTCAAAAATTTCCTTCTCCAGAATTTGCTCGTTTATGATTTCGGCAACTTCCAAAAAATTTTTCAATTGTGCTTCTGTTATTTTTGATTTAATTACTTCATTAAATTGAAGAACGGTTTGTTTTGACAATTCTCTTTTTTGTTTCCCTTCTTCTGTTAAAAACAATAATACGCCTCGTCCATCCGCTGGATTTTTTCTTCTAACAATTAAACCCCGTTCTTCCATTGATTTCAAAGTTCTAGTTAAACTAGTTGCTTCCATTCCCATTCTTGGTCCTAAAGCCGTTGAAGGTATACCTTTGTCTTTGTCAATACTTAATAATGCAAAACCAGTAGCCATAGTCGCTCCATATTTAGCTGCTTCTTCATTATACATTTTAGAAACAGTTTGCCAAGTATATCGTAAAACATAATCAATTGTTTTGTCTTGCATAAATTATTTTTTTTCAAATATAAAAAAAAATACTATGCACGCATAGTATTTTTACAAAATTTTTCAATTCTTTTAAAAATTCATGCTTAGTAAAGTTACAAATAATAATGAAGCAAGATTTACTTTAAAGATAATAAATTGTTAAATGTAGAATTTGAAAACAAAAACTTTAAATTAGGAAAGTAGATAAAATAAAAAAAGGCAATCTTACGATTACCTTTTTTTGAGCCAGTGGAGGGACTCGAACCCACGACCTGCTGATTACAAATCAGCTGCTCTAGCCAGCTGAGCTACACCGGCAAAATGCCTTTATTCACAATATGATTTTCCTTAAGAAGGAAAAAAAAGATACTTTTTGGATTACCTTTTTTTTTGAGCCAGTGGAGGGACTCGAACCCACGACCTGCTGATTACAAATCAGCTGCTCTAGCCAGCTGAGCTACACCGGCGACTCATATTGCGGTGCAAATATAGCCTTGAATTTTTAATTTGCAAAAAAATTAAATGTTTTTTTTGCCTTTTTTTTTAGTTTAATTGGTTCACTTTAGCAACAAATTGATTTGCAGCTAGTTCGAATTCTTCTTTAACTAATTTATAATGTGCTTTTTTATTCTCCGCATTTTTTTGGTTTACTTTTACCATTAATGCATCAAAAGCATCATAGATTTCTGTTACTAATGCTTCAGAAGCAGTTGTTGGTTGCCCACCAGAAGTCATTTCCCAAATATATACTATGTTTAAGATATCTCCTAAAACGTAGTTAATTTCTTTTTTCAAGTTTTTAACGCTTGCCATTTTGTTATTTTTAAAAATTATGGTGCAAAAGTAAACAATATATTGATACGCTGCTAATTAAATTGTAATTTCCAACAGAGAAGTTGTTCCTGTTATTTCCAATGCACCAATTACGGCAGGAATTAAAATGGTATCTCCTTTTTTATATGTAGCTTTAAAATCAATGGTTTCCAATTCAAAACTTCCTTCTGTACACATAAAAACGGTAAAAGATTCTTTTTTCTTTTTCCAAGAATAAACTCCAGAAATTTCTAGTAAATTCGTTTTAAAAAAAGGGCAATCTACTAAATTAACACTTTGGTTTGTTTCTTTATGATATGGTATTTTAGTATTTGTTACTGCAAAATTAATAGCATCTAGAGCTAATTCCGTGTGTAATTCTCTTCCTACTCCATTTTCATCTACTCGATCCCAATCGTACAATCGATACGTAATATCACTAGTTTGTTGAATTTCTGCAATTAGAACACCTGCACCAATTGCATGGACCGTTCCTGTTTCTAAAAAAAAGGTGTCTCCTTTTTCCACAGTGGTTTCATTCAAAATAGAAGATAAAGAGTGAGCAGTTACATGTTGCAAATAAGTCTCTTTAGACATATTCTCTTTAAAACCTACCACCAATCTGGCATTTTCATCTGCTTGCATCACATACCACATTTCCGTTTTACCAAAAGAATTATGACGGGCTTTAGCTAAAGCATCATTTGGATGTACTTGAATAGACAAATCTTCCTTTGCATCTAAAAACTTAAACAATAAAGGAAATTCATAGCCAAATTTTTCAATTGATTCCGCTCCTAAAATTTCAGTTGGAAACTGAGTAATCAAATCGGAAATAGATTTACCTTCGTACAAGCCATTAGCAATTATACTAATGTCATTTGCAACGGTAGATAATTCCCAACTTTCCCCAATTTGGTTGCCATCAAAAGATTTATGCAAAACTGATTTTAGCTTCGTTCCACCCCAAATTCTTTCTTTATATATTGGTTGAAATGTAAATGGATAAGGCTTCATTTATTCTCCTTTATATGATACAAAATTTCTAGGTGTTTCATAAAGCACTACTTCCAAATCTAAATCTGGAGTGATATGTACTCTTAATTTATTCCAAATTACCACTGCAATATTTTCTGCTGTTGGATTCAGGTCTTCAAAATCTGGAACATCTAAATTTAAATTTTTGTGATCAAAAGCATTTTCCACGTGTGCTTTTATCAAATCTGACAAAATCTTAACATCCATCACAAATCCTGTTTCCGGATCGATTTCACCGGTAACACTAACAATTAATTCATAATTATGTCCGTGAAAATTTGGGTTATTACATTTGCCAAAAACCGCATCGTTTTTTTCCATAGACCAATCTTTACGATATAACCTATGTGCGGAATTAAAATGGGCTTTTCTACTTACAGTGACTTTCATGTGATTGGTTTGTTTTTACAGAGGTTATCTGTTATTAAATAAAGTTAAATTGTAAATGGAAAACCATCACAACAAAATTAAGCGGATTTAATCTTCTTACCTATTTTCTTCGAAATGATGATAAAATTCTTCAAAAATGATTTTAAACCAAACGGTGTACGCATCAGGATGTTCGATCATATCCAGTTTAACATCTTCAATTTTCATCCATTTCCAACTCTCTACTTCTTCTGAGTTAATATTGGGCTCACCGTTATAATTTCCAATCATAACATGATCTAATTCATGCTCTGTTAGACCGTTATCAAAAGGAGCTTTATAGATAAAATGAAACATTTCGGTTAAGTTGGTTTCGAAACCCATTTCTTCGCGCAAACGTCTTGTTCCTGCTTGAATATTCGATTCATTTTCGCGTTGATGACTACAACAGGTATTGGTCCAAAGTAAAGGAGAATGATATTTATGATGCGCTCTTTGTTGTAGCATTAATTCATTTTTATCATTTAATATAAAAACAGAAAACGCTCTGTGTAACAAGGCTTTTTCATGCGCTTCGAGTTTATTCATTAACCCGATGGGTTGGTCATTTTGGTCAACTAAAATAACTTTTTCTTCTACCACTCTTACTAAATTTAGACGTCAAATTTACAAAAAAAAATAAATTTACCATCAAAGATATAGCAAAATAAAGACTTTAACGCAATGTTAATAAAATAGGGTTGGTAATACCATAAATAATTGTATTTTTACACTTCGAAAATTTAATAGAAAAAATGGGTAAAATCATTGCAATTGCCAATCAAAAGGGCGGAGTAGGAAAAACAACAACTTCAATAAATTTAGCTGCTGCATTAGGTGTGCTAGAAAAAAAAGTATTATTAATTGATGCTGATCCACAAGCAAATGCTACTTCTGGATTAGGAATTGATGTAGAAAGTGTTGAAATTGGAACCTATCAAATACTAGAGCATAGTAATAAGCCTGAAGAATCAGTTATGACAACTTCTGCTCCAAACGTGTGGTTAATTCCAGCACACATTGACTTAGTTGCCATTGAAATTGAATTGGTTGACAAAGAAAACAGAGAATACATGCTGAAACAAGCTTTACAAGAAGTGAAAGAAACCTATGATTATATTATTATAGATTGTGCTCCTTCACTAGGTTTGTTAACCTTGAATGCCTTAACAGCTGCAGATAGTGTTGTGATTCCGATTCAATGTGAATATTTTGCCCTTGAAGGATTAGGTAAATTATTAAACACCATTAAAAGTGTTCAAAAAATTCACAATCCAAATTTAGATATTGAAGGATTACTTTTAACCATGTATGATTCTCGTTTACGTTTATCTAATCAAGTAGTTGAAGAAGTACAGAAACACTTCAACAACATGGTTTTTTCAACTATTATTCAGAGAAATATTAAATTGAGTGAAGCGCCTAGTTTCGGTGAAAGTATTATTAACTATGATGCTACAAGTAAAGGCGCCACAAATTACATCAATTTAGCCGAAGAAATTATCAAGAAAAACAGCAGTATATAATGACAAAAGCAGTAAAGAAACCTGTATTAGGTAGAGGATTATCCGCACTTTTAAGTGACCCTTCAAACGATATTAAATCTGTAGAAGACAAAGGTGCTGATAAAGTTGTAGGAAGCACCATTGAACTTGATATTAATTTTATAGAAATCAATCCGTTTCAACCGCGAACCAATTTC
Organism: uncultured Flavobacterium sp.; assembly: GCA_964621245.1. Classification (GTDB taxonomy): domain Bacteria; phylum Bacteroidota; class Bacteroidia; order Flavobacteriales; family Flavobacteriaceae; genus Flavobacterium. The sequence goes on along the minus strand of CAZULO010000075.1, from coordinate 8,238 downwards.
AACGAAGAAACTTTACAAGAATTAGCCAAATCTATTCAAGAAATTGGTGTAATTCAACCTATTACAGTTAGAAAACTAGAATTCAATAAATACCAATTAATTTCAGGTGAACGAAGACTTCGCGCCTCTAAATTATTAGGATTAACCACAATTCCTGCATACATCCGATTGGCAAATGATAATGAATCATTAGTTATGGCTTTGGTAGAAAACATTCAAAGACATGATTTAGACCCAATTGAAGTTGCTATTTCGTACCAACGTTTAATTGAAGAAATTAATTTAACACAAGAAGAATTAAGTGATCGTGTGGGAAAAAAACGTTCTACCATCACAAACTATTTGCGTTTATTAAAATTAGATCCAATCATTCAAACAGGAATGCGAGATGGTTTTATATCTATGGGACACGGTAGAGCCTTAATTAACATTGACGATCAAGATGCACAAAGTGACATTTATCACACCGTTGTATCTCAAAATTTATCCGTTAGAGATACCGAAGCTCTAGTTAAAAAATACCACGAGGGATTACAACCTAAAACTGGGAAACCAGCAACAACAAAAGCCTTTGAAATTCCATCTGAACAAAAGAAAACATTTGCTGATTTTTTTGGTACTAAAGTGGATGTAAATGTAGCGGCTAATGGTAAAGGTAAAATATCTATCCCATTCCATTCTGAAGAAGATTTTAATAGAATTATGAAATTAATTAACAACTAATTGAAACCACTTCTTTACATATTATTTATTCTTTTTTCAGGAATTACACTAGCTGTAGCCCAAAATAAAGAACTAAAGATTGAAACCAATGAAACCGCCAAGAGAGACATCAACCCTTTATCTCCAGCAAAAGCGGCTTTTTATTCTGCTATCTTACCCGGTTTAGGACAAGCTTACAATAAGAAATATTGGAAAATACCAATTGTTTACGCAGCAATTGGAACCGGTGTGTATTTTACTATAGATAACAATCAAAAGTATAATGACTACCGTAACGAATATAAAAAAAGAGTGTTAAACGGAAATAAAGCCGACACTTCTGATCCAACTTTTGGAAACTTATCCAATGAAAGTGTGATTCGCGGTCAGAAATTTTATCAAAAAAACAGAGATTTATCTATTTTGATAACTGCAGGTTTATACATCTTAAACATTGTAGATGCTAATGTGGATGCTCATTTACTTCAATTTAATGTAAATGACGATTTATCATTAAAACCAGATATCCGTACCAATCCATATACCTACAAACAAGATATTGGATTAACGTTATCATATCAATTTTAACATTTTGTTTGGTAACAACTTCAAACAATCTTCAACTAATACACAAATACAATTTAATTTTAATTCATTTCGAATAAAACGCTTGTCATGAAAATAGCACTATTAGGATACGGAAAAATGGGAAAAGTAATTGAAAAAATTGCTTTAGAACGCGGTCATGAAATCGTATTACGAAAAGGAAGTACTGACACCTTTGACGGATTAGAACATGCGGATGTGGCCATTGATTTTAGTGTACCGAATAGCGCCGTATCTCATATCTCAGCCTGTTTTCAAAAAAACATTCCAGTCATTTCAGGCACTACAGGCTGGTTAGAAAATTATAATGAAATGGTAAATTTATGTGAAGAACATAAAGGCAGTTTCATTTATGCTTCTAATTTCAGTTTGGGTGTTAATATTTTTTTCGAACTAAACAATTATTTGGCTAAAATGATGAAAAACCTAGCTGCTTATAAAGTTTCTATGGAAGAAATTCATCATACTCAAAAATTAGACGCACCAAGTGGAACAGCTATAAGTTTAGCCGAAGGAATCATCGCTAATTCCGAATACAACAACTGGACGTTAAACACAGCAGATACAGATGAAATTCAAATAACTGCTAAAAGAATTGAAAACATTCCTGGTACGCATTCTATTTTTTATGATAGCAATGTAGATCAAATCGAAATTAAACACACCGCTCACAATAGAGAAGGTTTTGCTTTAGGTTCTGTTATAGCAGCCGAATGGTTAGCAGGAAAAAAAGGCGTTTTCACTATGAAAGACGTTTTAGGGATATAAATAGCGAAGTAAAAAGTATAAAGAGCCAAGTATAAAGTATAAAGAGCCAAGTATAAAGTAAAAAGTAAAAAGTATAAAAAACAATAGGATTTGAAGATCAATTCGTTCCTCACAACAATTAAACTATGGAAATGACATCTTGGATTATCACGGTATTAATAATTAGCACATTGCACGCAATATGCACTTGGAAATTATACATAAAAGCGGGTAGAAAAGCTTGGGAGGCATTTATACCAGTGTATAATGGGATTGTTTTAATGCAAATTATCAATCGCCCAAAATGGTGGATCTTATTATTATTTTTACCTGTAATTAACTTATTAATTTTACCTGTAATCTGGATTGAAACTCTTCGTACTTTCGGAAAGAAAACTACAGCTGACATGTGGTTAGGTGTAGTTACTTTAGGTTTGTATATTGGCTATGTAAATTATACGCAAGAATTAACTTATGTAGCAAAACGAGATACAAAACCAGCCACAAAAGCTTTGGATACATTAGGTTCATTAACTTTTGCGTTAATTGTAGCCACTTTTGTTCACACCTATTTTATTCAACCCTTTGTGATTCCTTCTTCTTCGTTGGAAAAATCTTTATTGGTTGGTGACTTCTTATTTGTCAGTAAATTTCATTATGGCGCCAGAACTCCAATGACTCCTATTGCAGCTCCAATGGTTCATGATTCGATACCTTTAGTTAAAAAATTATCGTATTTAAAAAAACCACAATTACCGTATTTTAGATTTCCAGCATTAGAAAAAATAAAAAATAATGATATCGTGGTTTTCAACTGGCCTAGAGATACACTCGCTAACATGTATTTACCTGCCACAGAAAGAGTTGACAAGCCACGTGATAAAAAAACCAATTACGTAAAACGTTGTGTAGGTATACCAGGCGATAGTTTACAAATTAAAGATGGAATTGTTTTTGTAAATGGTAAAGAATTAATTTTACCAGAAAGAGCGAAACCACAGTATTCTTACGAAGTAACTTACGACATGAATGCATCAATTGACTTTGAACGCATCTTAAAAGATATTGATTGTACAGATGGTGCTGGATTTAAAAACGACACCAGAGATACCTTATTTCTTGCTGCATTAACTTTTGATGGTGCTGAAAAATTAAAATCTATTACAGGCATTAAATCTGTAAATAGAATTATTAAAAAAGACGCTGAAGATGGAGCGTTCCCCGACTTTAAAGATGGAAAACCATCAGTAACAAACAATTGGAATGGTGATAATTATGGTCCGATTTATATTCCACAAGCTGGTAAAACAGTAGCGCTGAACAAAGAAACATTACCTTTATACAAAATCATCATTACTGAATATGAAGGAAATACGATAGAAGTAAAAGGAAATGAAATAAAGATTAACGGAAAAACAGCCAATACTTACACTTTCAAGCAAGATTATTATTGGATGATGGGAGATAACAGACATAATTCCTTAGACGCAAGGTATTTTGGGTACACTCCAGCAGATCATATCGTTGGTAAACCAATCTTCATTTGGATGAGTTTAGACTGGAATGCTAAAGGTTTACTAAACAAATTCAGAACCGAACGCTTTTTTACAACAGTAAGCGGCGAAGGACAACCCGAATCGTATTTTAAATATTTCTTAATTCTATTAGCCGCCTATTTTGCTTGGGATTGGTACAAAGGAAAGAAAAAGAAAAAAGAAGAAAATTTACTTTAATATGTTAGGAGTTGTAATTAAGTTTACAACTCTTTTTTCATTACTACCTCATTATGAACACAAATGACATTCTAATTTATCCAACTTATTTTCCTTCAATCAGTCATTATATTGCGATGGTCAATGCAGATTCTATCACGTTTGAAGTAGAAGATACGATTCAAAAACAAACTAACAGAAACCGGATGTATATTTATAGTCCGAACGGAATTCAGATGTTAAACATTGCTTTAAAGCAAGACGCCTCAAACAGCAAGTTTAAAGACATTAAAATAGATTCGCAATACAACTGGCAAAAGAATCATTTTAAATCGTTAGAAGC
>CAZULO010000075.1:0-4028 GCA_964621245.1 uncultured Flavobacterium sp. | reverse complement strand
CATGGCTTTATTAATAACTTATCAATTATAGATTTAGTATTTAACGAAGGAAGATATGCGGTAGATTATTTAAAACAACAACAGTTGTAAATAAACAATATTTTATCAAACTGCTTACATTAGCAAAAAAATATAATTCAATTTACTCTAACAATATAGAGAATCAAAAAAAAATGCCCTCGATTAAATCGAGGGCATTTTTTATAACATAAACTTAAAACTTACACGTTGTGCTCGTCTTCAATTTGTTTTTTATCTGCGGCAGACATCGTATCTACTAATACAGGAGTAGCAATAAATAATGATGAATACGTTCCGATTATAATACCGATTAACATCGCGAAGATAAATCCACGAATAGAATCTCCACCGAAAACAAACATGATCGCTAATACTAAAATCATCGTTAATGAAGTATTCAAAGTACGAGATAAAGTAGTATTAATAGAATCGTTTACAATTTTATTGAAGTTACCATGGTGCGATTTTCCACCTAAGAATTCACGTACTCTATCAAATACAATTACCGTATCATTCATAGAATATCCAATTACTGTTAAAATGGCAGCAATAAAGTGCTGATCAATCTCCATGTGGAATGGCATGTATTTGTATAATAAAGAGTAAATTCCTAATACAAAAATAACGTCATGTGCTACAGCAGCAATTGCTCCTAATGAATATTGGTATTTTCTAAATGAAACAACTAAGTATAAACACACTAACAACATGGCTCCTAATACAGCCCAATACGCATTTGTTTTGATATCATCTGCAATAGAAGGACCCACTTTCATCGCTTGTAATACTCCGAATTTTTTACCTTCTTGTGTATTTGTAAACTCATCATAAGAAATCTCTTTTGCAAAGAATTTTTTCAATCCGTTGTATAATTTAGTATTTACTTCTAAATCTACTTCTACACCTTGCTTTTCAATTTGATATTTCGTTGTAATTTTTAATTGATTATCATTTCCAAACGTTTTAGCTTCGGCTTTACCAAAATATTCAGTTGTAGAAAGCGCGTTTGAAACATCTTCAGAAGATACTTTTTGATCGAATTGAACTTGGAACGTTCTACCTCCAACAAAATCAATACCTTGATCGAAACCATTAGTAAAGAAAGAAATAAAACTAACCACACATACGATTAAAGAAAATGTATACGTGAATTTCTTGATTTTTAAGAAGTCAAAATTGAAACCTGTAAACCAGTTTTTAGTAATATTTGTTGAGAATTGTAAACTTCTTCCTTTAGCAATATCCGCATCAATAAAGAAACGAGCAATAAAAATTGAAGTAAATAATGAAGTTAAAATACCTATTAATAAAGTAATGGCAAAACCTCTAATCATACCTTCACCAAAAATATATAAAATAGTTCCAGTTAATACGTGTGTAACGTTAGCATCAATAATTGAACGCATCGCACCTTTCCATCCGAAAGCTGTAATTACCGCCTGCTCTAAAGATAAACCTGCTCTTAATTCTTCTTTTGCTCTTTCGTAAATGATAATGTTCGCATCTACAGCTGTTCCCATAGTTAATACAATACCTGCAATACCTGGTAATGTTAATACAAAACCGAAGTTAGCCATTGCACCAAATAATAATACAAGGTTTAATAATAAAGCTACATTAGCATACCAACCTGCTCTTCCGTAATAGAAAACCATCCAGAAAGAAACTAATAATAAACCAATGATAGAAGACATAATCCCGTTATCAATAGCTTCTTGACCTAAAGACGGTCCAACAACAGCTTTTTGAACAATATCTGCCTTAGCAGGTAATTTACCAGCACGTAATATATTTTCTAAATCGGCAGTTTCTTCTAAAGTAAAGTTACCAGAAATTTGAGTATTACCTCCAGAAATAGCAGCTTCGGCACTAGCAGCAGAATACACCACATTATCTAAAACAATAGAAACTTGATTTTTATTTTTAGCAATATTCCCTGTTAATTCTTCCCATTTTCTTGAACCAGTAGGATTCATTTGCATGCTTACAGCAGGTTTTCCTAAATTATCGAAAGAAGCACTTGCATCTGTAATAGCATTTCCTAATAAAGGTGCCACACCATCAATAGTTCCTTTTAATGCATACAATTCACATAAAGATTCGTCCATTAAAATCTTATCTTTTGCAAGATTAGTTTTAACTGTACTTAAATCTTTTTCTGTTAAATTTTTACATAGTAGATTTGCAGTAGTAGCTTTACCCCAAGCAAATTTTGCAGGAACACCGCCTAATAATGCTTTCACATTTTCTTTACGCAATAAACCACCAATATAAGCCGTATCTTTTTCTCTAAAAACTAATAAATTTGAAGGAACTTGAACTAATTTACTAAAAATTGGTCCAGCATCAACTGCAGCTTTTTTAGCTTCTTCTTTTTTATCACTTAATAAATCTTCAACTTTTGATTTTGTATCTTTAACTTTAGTTACATCTGTTTTAGCGGCAGTTGTAGTAGTTTTAACTGTTGCTTTTAACACCTCATTAGCTGATGTAAAGAAATTACCTAATTCTTCTGGTTTTAAAGTTTCCCAAAATTCTAATTGTGCCGTTTGGGATAATAGTTTTTCTACTCTATCTAAATCTTTAGCACCTGGTAATTCAACTAAAATTCTTCCAGTTTCGCCAATTTTTTGAATGTTAGGCTGTGCTACACCGAATTTATCAATACGTTTAGTTAATACTTTATAAGCACTTTCAATAGATTCAGCTACTTTCTTTTTTAAGACTACTTTTACTTGATCATCAGTCATGTTTAACTGAATCTCTTCAAAATTTCTATTGTAAAACGCTTCAGCAGAAGCTAATTTAATAGTTCCGTTAGATTCCGCTGCAAAAGCATCAAAGAAAGCATCTAAATAATCTTGATTTCCTTGTCTGTCTTTTGTAGCTCTTTCTAAAGCTCTATTAAAAGTTGGATTTTTAGAATTGTTAGATAACGTTTTCAAAACGTCTTTAACAGAAACTTCTAAGGTTACGTTAATACCACCCTCTAAATCTAATCCTTTGTTAATTTGTTGTTTTTCTATTTCTTCATAAGTAAAGCTAGCAAAACCTAGGTTTAAAACTTCTTTTTTCTTTAATGATTTTAAATAGTTTAATTCTTTTTGAGAATCTCCTTTCGCCAACTCTTTCGCATCCTTTACAATTCCGTTAGCAACAAACGTAAAAGAAAGTTGATAGATACAAGCAATCGTAAAAATGATCGCGAAGAATTTAATTAGTCCTTTGTTCTGCATTATAGTTAATTTAAGTTATTTTTGTTTAAAAACGGACAAATATATCATTTCATAAAGGATAAAACAATTTTATTTTTACCTAAAATTCATTTTTGAAGAATATTCAATGTATAATACTGTTTAAAAATTCACCGTAACGCTTTAAGTCACTCTAAATTAGCCCAATAAAAAAAAGCGTTGAATTGTATCAACGCTTTTCAAATTTTATAATAATCAAATTTTAGTTATCAATAATTGTTGATTCTGCAATTTTCTTATAGGTTCCATTCACTAATTTCTCACGAATCGCATCAAAAGCTGTTAATGTTTCATCAATATCTTCTAAAGTATGTGTAGTAGTTGGAATCATTCTTAACAAAATTATACCTTTAGGAATAACTGGATACACCACAATAGATAAGAAAATACCATAATTCTCTCTTAAATCATTCACCATAATCATCGCTTCCGGAATACTTCCTTCTAAATAAACAGGTGTAATACAAGTATTTGTATCTCCGATATTAAATCCTTTTTCTTTTAAACCATTTTGTAAAGCATTTACATTCTCCCAAAGTTTATCTTTAATTTCTGAAGAATTACGTAACAATTCTAAACGTTTTAACGAACCAATTGTTTGAATCATTGGTAACGCTTTCGCAAACATTTGAGAACGCAAGTTATATTTTAAATAATCAATAACATCTTTATCTGCAGCAACAAAAGCACCAATATTCGCCATTGATTTAGCAAAAGTTGAAAAATACACATCAATTCCGTCTTGACAACCTT
>CAZULO010000074.1:0-13347 GCA_964621245.1 uncultured Flavobacterium sp. | reverse complement strand
ATTTCTACTTACACTTGGAATGAGTCTTTTTATTTACCGCAGATTTACAGATTTTAATTTGTAAGAACTAAAAAGGAAAGTGTAAAAATTTGTTGAATCTTCATAAATTTTTTTTAATATCGATTTTAAAATTTTAAAATCTGTGAATCTGTGGTGCGCTTTTTTTATTACATTAGCCGAAAAGTCAATCAAATTATGCCTAAGTCCATTACCATTTTCAATGAAACCATTTTACCTGGCGAAAGCAAAACCATCAATATGCAAATTGGAAAACTGCACACCATGACGGATTTACATATTCCTATAATTGTAGAAAGAAGTAAAAAGGATGGTCCAGTAGTTTTGTTAAGTGCTGGTTTGCATGGAGATGAAATTAATGGAACTGAAATTGTAAGGGAGTTAATTGTACAGAAAATTAATAAACCAAAATGCGGCACTATTATCTGTATTCCCGTAATTAATATTTTCGGATTTGTGAATCAAACGCGTGAATTTCCGGATGGGAGAGATTTAAATCGAATTTTTCCGGGAAGTAAAACGGGTTCTTTGGCGAGTCAGTTTGCTTATTATATTTTGAAAGAAATTGTACCACATTTAGATTATGCTGTTGATTTTCATGCTGGTGGCGCCAGAAGATTTAATGCGCCTCAAATTCGAATTGTTCCAAACAATGCCGAATTAAAAACACTTTCTGATGTATTTGGAGCGCCTTTTACCTTGTTTTCGAATAATATTTCTGGTTCATTTAGAAGTTCCTGTGATAAAATGGGTGTGAAAATGTTATTATTCGAAGGTGGAAAATCGGTAGATATTAATAATGAAGTTACAAAAGAAGGCGTGGAAGGTACCAAACGATTTTTAGCTCATTTAAAAATGCTACAACCGAAACATGAAGTGACAATCGCAAATAATACCATTTATATTGAAAAATCGGATTGGATTAGAGCTAATTTTTCGGGCATGTTCCATGGCTTAAAACAAATAGGAAGTTATGTGGCAAAAGGCGAACTGTTAGCTACTATTTCGGATCCATTTGGAAAAGTGAGTCATAAAGTAAAAGCACCTTGTGCGGGTTATTTAATTAATGTAAACGATGCACCTGTTGTGTATCAAGGGGATGCCGTGTTTCATATTTCAACTCAATTAAAAAATGACTAAACAAGAAATCAGACTCAAGTATAAAGCGTTACGAAAACAATTATCTGAAAATGAATTGGAAGAATGGTCTTTACAAATTGCCAATCAATTAATTGGTTTGGATATTTGGCAGCATAATTTCTACCATCTTTTTTTACCTATAGTCACTCAGAATGAAATTAATACCGAATATATTTTACAAATTTTAGCAGGAAAAGATAAAAACATAGTGCTTTCTAAAAGTGATTTTTCAACCAGAGAAATGACTCATTTTTTATTGACAGATAACACTAAAATCAGCAGGAATGAGTATGGAATCCCAGAACCTATTGAAACTGAACGAAACGGAATTGAAATCCAATCTAAAAAAATTGATGTGGTTTTTGTGCCGCTTTTAGGTTTTGATAAAAAAGGTCATAGGGTAGGTTATGGAAAAGGGTTTTACGATCTTTTTTTAGCGAATTGTAAGTCTGACGTGCTTAAAATTGGCTTGTCTTTTTTCCCTCCAGAAAACACAAGTTTTGATGTTTTATCTACTGATATTCAGCTAGATTTATGTGTGACGCCATCTGAGATTTACAAATTTTAATACAAAAACAACGTTCCGTTTCATATATTTTCTTATTTTTGAAATTATAACTAAAAATAAAATCTATGTTACAAACTATTCATTCTACATTAGCATATGCTGTTTTAGCGGTGTTACTACTTGCTACAATTAATGCCTTTTTAGGATTATCATCAAAAAGAAATTTCAAAAAAAGTGATAGAAGTTTATCGTTAATCGGTCTAATTTTAAGTCATATTCAATTGGTTGTGGGACTTGTTTTATGGTTTATTTCTCCGATTGGAAAAGCAGCAATGGGTCAGATGAGTAACGCGGCTTTACGTTTAACAGCTATGGAACATCCGTTGATTAATATAATTGCAATTGCCTTAATTACTATTGGTTGGAGTAAACACAAAAAAGAAGAAAGTAGTAATGGGAAATTCAAAAAAATCGGAATTTTTTATGCACTAGGTTTACTTTTAATTTTATCAAGAATTCCTTGGTCAAATTGGATGGCATAATACTTGCCTATCAAAAATAAATATAAAAAGAAGTAAGTGAAAATTTACTTCTTTTTTAATCTTATATCCAATGAAGATGAAAAAATTTATCTATGTATTGCCCTTGTTGGTAGTTTTGTTTTTTCAGAAGGAAAATTTAAAATTTACACCTTCTCAAGAAAAACCAAAATTAATTAAAGTTACCGATACAACTAAAAAAGATACGGTCAAACCCGTTGAAAAACTAGAAATGTATCATAAAAGCGCTCATGCTTCTTACTATGCCAATAAGTTCAACGGAAGAAGAACGGCAAGTGGAGCACGCTTTAATAACAATCAAATGACTTGTGCACATCGAAAACTACCTTTTGGAACCAAGCTTAAGGTTACAGGTGTAAAAACCAAAAAAGTAGTTTATGTAACCGTTACTGATCGTGGACCTTTTCATAAAAACCGTCATATAGATTTAACAAAAGCGGCTTTTGATAAAGTGAAACCGGTATCTTACGGCGGACATATTGATGTGGATATTGAAGTGGTTAAGAAATAAAAAATAAATATTCTTAACACAGATTTTTACAAATTGCGACGAAAAAATTTGTGTAAATCTTTGATATTAGTGTTTTTAAATACTACCAACTTGTAAAAGGTTTTTTACTTAAATAGGCATTATAATATTTTTCCTCGCCGGTAACTTCTTTAGCAAGCCAAATTGGTTTTTCAAATGTTTCATTGGCATCTGAAAGTTCAATTTCGGCCACAAGTAAACCTTTATTTTCTCCTTCGAAAATGTCCACTTCAAACGTGTGTTTTCCACTCGGAATTAAATACCTCGTTTTTTCAATAACGCCTGTTTCACACAGTGCTAATAAAGCTTCGGCTTCTTTCAAATTTATTTCTTTTTCCCATTCAAAACGAGTGGTTCCAGTTTCATCACCTTTACCTTTAATGGTAATAAATCCTTTGTTGTCTTTAATTCTGATTCTAACGGTTCTTTCTGGAGCTGAGTTCAAATAACCTTGAGCGATTTTCTGATTTTGAGAAGCTTCTGTAATAAAATCTAAAGAGTGTACTAAAAATTTGCGTTCTATTTCTTGCATGGTTTTCAAAATATTAAGAATCAAAATTACAATATTTAAACAGATAAGTCATATAAGTTTTATGGTTCTTTTTGTTTCAAATTGGCTGAGGTTCTCTAATTCAATGGTATTAAATTTTGTAAAAATCTGCGAAATAATTGTTTTGATTGAATTAAATTAGAGTAGCCACGAATTAACGAATTTAAAATTCATCTAAAGCAATTCGTTCGACTTTGTCGAAAATTCGAATTAACACAAACCTAAAAATAATAATTTGTTAATTCGTGGCAAAACAAAATACTTATCTTTCAAATTATATTAGTACAAAAATATTTCTGTAATTTGTATTTACTATGGAAACCCTACAACGAAAAATAATTCACATTGATATGGACGCTTTTTACGCCTCTGTAGAGCAATTGGACAATCCAGATTTAAAAGGAAAACCTATTGCTGTTGGTGGAAATGAAATTCGTGGTGTGGTAAGTGCAGCCAGTTATGAAGCGAGAAAATTTGGGGTTCGAAGTGCGATGAGTGGTGCACAAGCGGCTCGGTTATGTCCGGATTTAATTTTTGTGAAAACCAATTTTGAACGTTATAAAGAAGTTTCGAAACAAATTAGAGCGATTTTTCATGAATACACCGATTTGGTAGAACCTCTTTCCTTAGATGAAGCTTATTTAGATGTTACAGAAAATAAAAAAGGGAATCCAAGTGCAACCTTAATCGCACAGGAAATTCGACAAAAAATTTTTGAAGTCACAGGTTTAACTGCTTCGGCAGGGATTTCTATAAATAAATTTGTAGCGAAAATTGCGAGTGATTTTAATAAACCGAACGGACAAAAAACCGTAAATCCAGACGAGGTTGAGGCGTTTATCGAAGTGTTAGATGTGAAGAAATTCTACGGAATAGGAAAAGTCACAGCAGAAAAAATGTATCAATTAGGTATTTATACCGGAACCGATTTAAAATCTAAATCACTTGACTATTTAGAACAACATTTTGGTAATAGCGGTAAATCGTACTATAATTTATCTCGAGGCATCAGTTATAGCCAAGTGAAACCGAATCGAGAGATGAAATCTGTTGGTGCAGAACGTACTTTCAATCAAAATTTATCTTCTGAAATTTACATGGAAGAACGACTAAAAAATATTGCAGAAGAAATTGAGCGTCGTATAAAAAAGTATAAAATAGCTGGTAAAACGATCACATTGAAAATAAAATATTCCGATTTTTCACAACAAACTCGAAGTAAAACCATACCTTATTTTGTGGCAGATGCTGCTTTAATTTTTGAAATAGCGAAAGAGTTATTGTATCAAGAAAAACTAAAAAATTCGGTACGATTATTAGGTATTTCCCTTAATAATTTAAACACACACCAGAAAAAATTTGTAGTTTATCAATTGAAGTTTGAATTTTGATTAAAAAGCATAATTTTATTTGATTCGTACCAATATAGAAAAGGCTGATGAAGTTTTCATCAGCCTTTTAGTTTACTTTATTTTGAAAAGAAGTTAGGAAGTCAACTCCGTTTTCAAATTTTCAAAGTGTATGTGTTTTGGGTTGTTTTTATTTGAATTTGGTTTAATGTCGAGATATTACATTTTACTTTCCAATTCTTTGCTATATTTATTTAACGTAGCACGAGTCATGCCTAGGTTTGCTTTGGAAGAATCCACGGCTAAATAAATAAAATATTCTCCGTTTTCAGATAAACTGATAATATGGATTTGATTGGTTAAAGTAATTAAAATGTCATTAATTTTTTCGTCTAATTTTAAGGCTTTTATCGCTGTTAATTTCGCTTTTACAACTTCTAAATTGTAAGCTGAAGCTAATTCTGGATCAAAATCCGGATTGTTCGAAAGTGAAGCGTAAGACATTCCTGTTTTTACTTCAGTTACAGCTACTGCAATAAATCCAGTTAAATTTGTTTTAAGATCGTTGGTAAATGTGTTTAAGAAATCTGACATAGTAGTAGTTTTTTAATTGGTAAGTAATAGTTTTTGTAATTTCATGTGAATGATTGCCATTTTCGAGGCGCTTTTTGAAACCAAACCTAAATATTCGTTTTTATCAATTTTTTTAATAAAAAACAAACCTAGGTCTGTGTTTAAAATAATTTCATCAAGATTTCCTAATTTTAAATCTTGTAAGAGTTCAATACTCATTGTTGTAAGTATTCCAGACATAGCTGCATAATTTTCTGCAAGCTCTAAATAGATGGATTTGGTTAAAATTCCATCACTGTTGAAGATTAAAGCAGCATCTACTTCCGTATCATCAACAAGTTGTTCTAAATTAATTTTTTTACTAGACATTTGTTTTAATTTTTGTTCAACAAAATTTAAATTATTATTTTTAATACGCAAATAATTTAAGTTAAATTTTAATGTATTTTCTTTCAAATAGCAAATAAATTAAACTTAAAATAATTTTTAATTTAATATTAAATTAACATAATATTTGTATATTTACTACAAAAAAACGTATCACTATGGCAAAAACAATCACACTAGCAGTATTGGTTAAGAAAAATGAGAAGATCTTAAATGAGTTTCGTAAGTATCGAATAGAGCATGGCAAACAAGTTCGAAAGAAAGGTATTTTTTCAAGTTTATTTAATTAAATCTATTCTTTTAAATTTCTTAAAAACACGTTTTTCACGTGTTTTTTTTGTTGCTATTAGTTGTAAATTTCGATAGTTTTATGGATTTACTTTCTTTTGTTTTCATAAAGCAATAAATAGATTTTTTATGATTTAGGTCTATTTTTGCATTTTATTTTTCCTAAGATAATTCTGTAAGTTTTTAAAATTTTTGTAAGACAAAATAAAATCAAATTTTACTGTTTATTCTTCTTTTTTTGTTTTTTCTATCTTCAAAACAGAAATTTATTTTTAGTATCTCATCTAATTTTTAATTTGATGATTAGTTTCTAATTTATTCTTTTTCAAAATCGTATAATTACCTTATCTTTGTAGATTATAACATAAGAAAAGCTATTTTGAAATTCAATATTTTTATTGATTTTTGAAATTGACATTGATTTTTGAAATTGACTATGAAACACATTAGAAATTTTTGCATAATTGCACATATTGATCACGGGAAAAGTACTTTAGCGGATAGACTTTTAGGTGCCACTCAAACCGTAACGGCCAGAGAAGAAAAAGCGCAGTTATTAGATAATATGGATTTGGAACGCGAACGAGGTATTACGATAAAAAGTCATGCGATTCAAATGGAATATACGTACCAAGGTCAAGAATACATTTTAAATTTAATTGATACGCCAGGTCACGTAGATTTTTCTTATGAAGTGTCTCGAAGTATTGCGGCTTGTGAAGGCGCTTTACTAATTGTGGATGCGGCTCAAAGTATTCAAGCTCAAACCATTTCCAACTTATATTTAGCTTTAGATAACGACTTGGAAATTATTCCAGTTTTAAATAAAGTAGATTTACCTTCTGCCAATCCAGAAGAAGTTTCAGATGATATTATCGATTTATTGGGTTGTAAATTAGAAGATATTATTCATGCTTCTGGAAAAACAGGTTTTGGTGTAGAAAATATTTTAGCGGCCATAATCGAAAAAATTCCACCACCTAAAGGAGTCAAAGACGAACCCTTACAGGCTTTAATTTTTGATTCACATTACAATCCTTTCAGAGGAATTGAAGTAATTTTCCGTGTAGTAAATGGAGAAATCAAAAAAGGTCAGAAAGTAAAATTCATGGCTACAGGAAAAGAATATTATGCAGATGAAATTGGTACTTTGAAACTAAATCAAGTGCCTAAAAATGTGGTTTCTACAGGTGATGTAGGGTATTTAATTTCTGGAATTAAAGAAGCAAAAGAAGTGAAAGTTGGAGACACAGTAACCGATGCGTTACAACCAACTACTAATATGATTACAGGTTTTGAAGACGTAAAACCAATGGTATTTGCTGGAATTTATCCAGTTGATACAGAAGATTATGAAGATTTACGTGCTTCTATGGAGAAATTACAATTGAACGATGCGTCTTTGGTTTTTGCTCCAGAAAGTTCGGCGGCTTTAGGTTTTGGTTTCCGTTGTGGGTTTTTAGGAATGTTGCATATGGAAATTATACAAGAACGTTTAGAACGTGAATTTGATATGACGGTAATTACAACTGTTCCCAACGTTTCGTATTTAGCTTACACTAAAAAAGAACCAGATACACCAATTATAGTTAATAATCCAAGTGACCTTCCTGATGCGACTAAATTAGATCGTGTAGAAGAACCATTTATTAAAGCGACTATCATTACAAAAGCCGATTTTGTTGGGAATGTAATGAGCTTGTGTATAGAAAAAAGAGGTTTAATTACTAATCAAACATATTTAACTACTGAGCGTGTCGAATTAAATTTCGATATGCCATTAGCAGAAATTGTATTTGATTTTTATGACAGATTAAAAACGGTTTCTAAAGGTTACGCTTCATTCGATTACCATCCAATTGGTATGAGAGAATCGAAATTGGTGAAAATGGATATCTTATTAAATGCAAATCAATTAGATGCGCTTTCTGCATTAATACACGCTGATAACGCCTATAATATTGGAAAGAAAATGTGTGAAAAGTTACGCGAGTTAATTCCGCGTCAGCAATTTGAAATTCCAATTCAAGCTTCTATTGGTGCTAAAATTATCGCAAGAGAAACTATCAAAGCACTTCGTAAAGATGTAACTGCTAAATGTTATGGTGGAGATATTTCTCGTAAACGTAAATTATTAGAAAAACAGAAAAAAGGTAAAAAACGTATGCGTCAAGTGGGTAATGTAGAAATCCCACAAGAAGCCTTCATGGCGGTGTTAAAACTTAACGATTAAACAATATATTAACACAATACTTAAAAACTTATTAGAAAATTAATTTTTTTAATAAGTTTTTTTTATTCCTTTTTATTATATTTATACTGATTATCAAAAATTCCCCTAATGATATCGTTATGAATAAAATATACTCCATCTGGCTGTTCTTTTCAGTCTTTTCATTTTCACAGACCATTACTGTGGATAATACTTCAAACAGTCCAGCACAACTTGTCAATTTGTTGTTAGGAAATTCTTGTCTTCAAGTGTCTAATATTTCTATTTCGTCTAATCAATCTGTCGCTTATTTTAACAGAAATGGTTCAGCTTTTCCAATTAATGAAGGTATAATTATTAGAAATGGTCGGGCTACAGATACACAAGGTGCCTATTCCGGTTCTAATTTGAGTAGTACAATTACAACTGGTGGAGATGCGTATTTACAAAGTTTAAGTAATGCAAATGGTGGTGTTAAACCTATTGTAGATGTAGAATATCTAGAGTTTGATTTTACGCCAATTTCAAATAGTTTTAGCTTTAATTTTTTGTTTGCTTCAAATGAATATGGCTATTATCAATGTGAATTTAGCGATGTTTTTGCTTTTGTGTTGACAGATTTAACAACTAATACGGCTTCAAATTTAGCTTTAATACCAGGGACAAATATGCCCGTTACGGTTACAAATATAAGAGACAGTAATTTTAATGATCCTTCTAGTCCAAATAATTCTTGTTTGTCTGCAAATCCCAGTTTTTTTGATATTTATAATGTTGGGAATGCAGCTTCAACTTTAAACATGCGTGGTCAAACTAAAGTGATGACCGCAAATTCCACGGTAATTCCAAATAGAAGTTATAGAATTAGGTTGGTCATTGGTGATTATGGAAATTCTGGTTTTGATTCGGCTGTTTTTATTTCAGGTGGAAGTTTTACAACCACATTAGACCTTGGTCCAGATCAAATTTTATGTACTGGAAATACGAGTGTGTTGAATACGCAGTTAGATAATACATATTCATATCAATGGTATCAAGATGGAAACCCAGTTGGAGGAAATACACCTACGTATACCGTTACTGCTCCCGGAACTTACGCTGTTGATGTAACAAAAGGATCTTGCTCTCTATCAGATACAGTTGTGTTTAACAACTTGCTTGTGACAAATCCTGTAAATCTGCAAACGTGTAATACGGGTGCGTCTAATTATACTTTCGATTTAACTTTAAATAATGAAAGTGATTTGGGGATAAATGATGCAACTTATAATCTCTTTTATTATACCTCACAAGCCAATGCTACTGCTGATATTCCAATCAGTTCTCCTTCAAATTTTTCTACTACTGCTGTGGGTCAAACGATATATTTGAAAATTTTTAATACAGTTTCAAATCAGTTTTGTGATGCTTTATACTCTTTTGATTTAATCATAAATTCTTCAGTAAATGCTACACAGCCTGCTAATGAATCACTTTGTATAAATGACGCAGGTTTTAATTTAGCAACCTTAAATGCACAAGTTTTAAACGGACAATCTGGTTATACGGTTTTGTATTATACATTTGAGGCAGATGCTAATGCAGGAAATGGTGCTGTGATTTCTTCCGTTTCACCTCTAGCAAATCCAGGAACGCAAGTAGTTTGGATAAGAATGCAAGATCAAAATAATACTTCTTGTTATGATGTAACTAGTGTAACATTTACGACATATCCTTTACCTCTTGTAGATACTTTACCAGAAGTAATCGCTTGTAGTACTTATGTATTACCCGCTTTAACAAATGGAAATTACTTCACCGGTCCAAACGGAACAGGAACGCCTTTATTTGCTGGTGATGTTTTAGTCGATGGTGGTACCTTTTATATATACAATGGTCCAGATGCTAATGGGTGTACGAACCAATCCTCATTTCTTGTATATTTTATCGATGAATATGAACCACAAATTGATAATTGCGGTGCTTTTGTAGTGCCGGCTGCTCCTTATAACATTGGAGCATTTTATACAGCCTCTGGAGGTCCAGGAGGTGCAGGTGCTTTACTTCCAGCAGGAACAACTTTTACAAACAATACACAGGCTACAATTGTACAAACCATATATTATTATGCAGAAGTTAATGGTGTGTTTTGTAGAGACCAACGTTTTGATATTTACATTCATCCTCTACCTTTAGTGGATGATCCGGGCGATGTGACTACTTGTGATTTTTATGTTTTACCTCCTTTAACTAATGGCGCTTATAACACCGCTTCAGACGGTACAGGGACTACTTTAAATCCTGGTGATGTTATAAGTGTGAATGGACCTAATTTCCCAGGTACTTATTATGTTTTTAATTCATTAGCCCATACGACTAGTCAAAATCAACCAGGTGTTTGTACAGACTTCAATGATATGGTAATCAATTTAGTCGATACTTCTTTATTTACAGCTGTTTATGCGTGTTCAAACGAAGGATATTTACTGCCGCCTATTACTTTTGGAGGCTATTTTTCGGGCCCAAACGGATCTGGAACTCCTATAGATCCAACTGTTTTAATTACTTCAGATCAAATTGTATATTATTATGCCAACACAACTACGTTTCCAAATTGTACGAGTGTATTGAATTTAAACTATGACATTAAATTTTATACTTCACCACAAATAGACCGCTTAGCAGATGGTTCTTTTTGTGGACAGTTTGAATTGCCTGTATTAAACAACGGGACTTATTATGTATTGTCAGGAGGACCTACTGTTACAAACCAACAACAATTATTTGCTGGAGACTTAATAGATTTAACCGGAAATCATATTAATCCTGGAACCTATTATATTTATAACGAACAAGTTTTTAATAATCCTGATGGTAGTCAGACGCTATGTGCAGTGGAAGATGCTTTTTCTATTTCTATAATTCCTTTACCTGTTGTAGACACAAAAAACTCTTACACCACTTGTGATCCTTATAGTATTCCGCAACCTACTAATGGACAAATTTATACGCAGCCTAATGGTCCTAATGGTAGCGGAGTTCTAGTATTACCTAATCAAATTTTTAATGTTACTCAAACTTTCTATATTTATAGTTTTGATAGTACTACAAGTTGTAAATCTGATGTACCATTTACTATAACGTATATCGGAAATAATTTACCAACCTTCCCTAATGTACCAGTTTGTGAGGTAGCTAATTATACTTTACCAACTCTTACGCATGTTGCGCCTTCTCCAATTAACTATACTATAGGTTATTATTACGACCAAATGGGCAACCAAGCGGTGCCAAATGGAACGGTTTTTAATACCCCAAATACTTCCACAACTATATGGGTAATTGCTCAAAATGGCGATAGAGATATTTGTATTTCAACCGCTAGTTTTGAGGTGGTGGTTTCGGAAACTCCTGTACTTCCTACGTTTGTTTTTGATCCGGAAGAATGTGGTACTTATGTTTTACCTACTCTTCCAACAGTAAATTATAACATTGGTTATTTTTCTCAACCTAATGGAGTTGGACCTATTACGAATTTAAATGTTGTAAATAATACAGGTACACCGGGAAATCCGCCAGCACAATCACAAACATATACCTATTATGTATACGCAACGGCTACAAATAATCCTGATTGTGATGATGAACAAGCTTTCACTTTTACGGTTCATCCTTTATTGAATTTGACTTTGCCAGATGGTATTATTTGCGTTGATCCTTTAGATAACGTGACAACAGATACCTACACCATTCAAACAGGATTAGATCCCACACAATATACCGTAAATTGGTATTTAAATGGCACGCTTATGGGAACTGGTCCATCTTACACTGCAGCAGAAGCAGGCATATATGATGTAGAATTTATCAAGTTAACCCCTGATGTTGGAACGGCTTGTAATTATAATTCAACTAGAGTTGAGGTGGTAGCTTCCAGTCCAGCTATTGCCGATTTTACGGTTAGTGCTGAATTTGATACCTCGGCTTCTATTACTGTAAATATACTTGGAGGTTTAGGGAATTACTTTTATCAGTTAGAATATTCCGATGGAACGGCCTCCGAATTACAATCTAGCGCTGTTTTTTCAAATTTAGAGTCAGGTGTGTATTATGTTACTATTTATAATACCTTAGGGAATTGTTCACCAAGTAGAGTAGGACCCATTTACATTATTTCTTATCCGAACTATTTTACTCCAAACGGAGATGGGATTCATGATACTTGGAATATTACTGATTTAAAGCAACAACCAAATGCTGTAATCTCAATATTTGATCGATATGGGAAATTAATCAAACAAATTTCTCCAACAGGAATAGGTTGGGACGGAAAATATAATGGAAAAGATTTACCGTCTACAGATTATTGGTTTACTGTTGCATATCGCACACAACAAAATACAGAGGCCGTATTTAAATCACACTTTAGTTTGAAGAGATAAAACTAAAAACCCCAAATTTTAATTATAGAATTTGGGGTTTTTTATTATTAAGACTAGCGCTATTCGTTGTTCAGATATGCTAACAAAATCTTTTCTTCTGCTTGGAGTACTTCTTTTTTAATTTGATATTTAGTGATGAATCCTAAACCGTTTTTCTCTAGTTTATTGAGGGCTATTTTTCCTAATATACCTCCCATTTCCTTGCCCAATTCATAATTTTTAGAGTCATGATTGTCGTAATAATTTATAAGTTGAAAAGCCATTAAATAGGAATTGTATTTTTTTTCAAGCGCAGTTAATTTTTTCTCTAATGCATATTGTTTGAAGTGGTTTTCTTTTATCAGGTCTTCTACAATTTTTTTCTTTTGTAATGCTTGCGAATTCATTAAAGAAATAGTGCTCGGTAATTCGGAAGCCTTATCTTTTGCAAAGAGATACATCTCATACAATTGTAGCATGGCAGCACTAGGTAAGTCTCTTTTTCCGGTTTCAAACATGGCTATTTGACTGCGATTAATTTTTAACAATACGGCTAATTCTTCTTGCGAAATTCCAAATAACTCTCTTAGGGTTTCCTTTTTTTTCATAGCTTTTATTTTGTTACAATTTATGATTAAAATTTCAATTTGTCACATTTTTGTGACAATTTAAATTCAATGATACATATTGTTACAACTATAATTTAATTAGAATAGAAGAAGTGTAATAATAATGAAAGTTAAGAAGTAATTTATTAGATTTGTTTGTAAGTAGGGATTGCAAATGCGTTCCATCTTATTATCTGTAGAATTTATAATACAAAGCAGTTAGTT
>CAZULO010000073.1:10342-13415 GCA_964621245.1 uncultured Flavobacterium sp. | reverse complement strand
AAATTAGATTAAAAGACCTGTCAGGTTTTTAAAACCTGACAGGTCTAAAACTATTTATTAAATTGGCTAATCGACTTATTATCAAATTGACACATTACAAAGTCTCTTTCAACCATTTGAAAAATTCACCTTGCCAAACTAAAGCGTTTTGTGGTTGTAACACCCAGTGGTTTTCATCTGGAAATAATAAAAATTTACTTTTAATTCCTTTTAATTGTGCGGCTTGAAAAGCTTCTTGACCTTGTCCGATTGGCACACGGTAATCTTTTCCTCCTTGAATAATTAATATTGGTGTATTCCAATTATTTACCATTTTAATCGGATTGAATTCGTTGTATGTTTTTTGTGCGATTTTATTATCTTTTTCCCAATACGCTCCGCCAGAATCCCAGTTGGTAAAGAACACCTCTTCCGTTGTTCCGTACATACTTTCTGTATTGAAAATCCCGCAATGAGAAATAAATGTTTTGAAACGGTTTTTATGAATTCCTGCCAATTGAAATACAGAATATCCGCCATAACTCGCACCTACAGCACCAATTCTAGTTTTATCTACGTACGATTCTTTAGAAATAGCATCAATAGCAGTCAAGTAATCATCCATTACTTGTCCGCCCCAATCTCCCGAAATTTGTTCGTTCCATTGTACACCATGACCTGGCATTCCTCTTCTATTTGGAGCTACCACGATATAACCTTGTGAAGCCATTACTTGAAAATTCCAACGGAATGAATAATATTGCGTTAAAGCACTTTGTGGTCCACCTTGACAATATAAAAGCGTTGGGTATTTTTTTGTTTTATCGAAATTTGGAGGTAAAATCACCCAAACTAACATTTTCTTTCCATCTGTTGTAGTTACCCAACGTTTTTCTGAAGTACATTTTGCAATTTTAGAGTAGGCATCGTCATTTACGTGTGTAATTTGTTTCCAAGATTTCACTTTTAAATCATACGAAAACACTTCTGTTGCCATGTTGTGAGTAGTTTTAGTAAGTAAAACCGAAGTTCCAGAAAAACCTACAATACCGTTTACATCAAAATCACCATCGGTAAGTTGATTAACCATTATGGCAATCCTAGTTACGCCTGGAAAATTGACTTCAAATAATTGCTTCGTTCCTAAAACAGGTGCAACAAAATATACCTTTTTACCATCTTGACTCCAAACAAAACTCTCCACAGTTCCATCCCAAGCGGCGGTTAAATTGATATCAACACCTTTATGACGTACGATAATATCGTTTTTATCTGCCTCAAAACCATCGCGTTTCATTTGTAACCAAGTCAAATCGCCTTGAGGTGAAAAAATAGGATGCGTATCATAACCTAAATTTTTCTCGGTAAGGTTTTTAGTTGTTTTAGTAGCTACATCGTACTCGTATAAATCGGTATTTGTACTTGTGGCATAAGCAGTTCCAGCTTTCTTCTTACATACATATATAATTTTAGTGCCGTCTGGCGACCAAACATAATCTTCGTCACCACCATGAGGCTTTTGCGGCGAATCGTAAGGCTCGTTTGGCATGATATCAATTGGGCCTAATACTTTTTCATTTGGTTTTCCTACTAAACCTACAAATAAATGATTGTGCGTACCATCATTCCAAGTATCCCAATGGCGATAATCTAAGCCTTCATATACTTGTGCTGAAGTTTTACTTAATTCTGGATACAAATCTGAACCTAAAATTTTTTCTATTTTTACTTGCTGAACACTAATGTATTCTTGACCATTAGGCGAAACATTTTTATCTGCTACTAAACCTTCAATTGATTCTAAAAGTGTTTCTTTTCCACCACCAACTGGAACTGAATAGTATTTAGACACAATTTTATTTTCTTGAATATTTGGTGTACCAACTTTATAAATTAGTAACTTACCATCTTTAGATATTCCTATTGGTGTGACTCTACCCAATTGCCATAATTTTTCTGGCGTTATATTTTGCTGTGCGATTGTACTCATAGTTATTAGACTGAAAATGAGAAAAATATATTTTTTCATACCTGTAATTTTTAAAACGAGGTTAAAAGTAGCACTTTTTTGAAAAAATATAACTATTTTCACGGTCTAAAATAAACTGGTGGAAAAATGCCTTTAAATAGAAGTCTATGAATTTAGACTGTACTAAATTAAAGGCAATTACATTCATAAAATACCACTAAAAAATAAATTCATACACATGAAAAATAACAAACTTTTTATATTAATTATCATTTCCCTAATTATTGGAGTTGGTTTAGGTGGAATTGTACATTATCAATTTACTGGACAAGAAGTAAGATACACTGCTTCAAAATCTGGAGATGATATTTTAACTATTATTACAAATGATGGGAAAAAATTTGACCAAAATGTTCATATTTTTGCTACAGAAAAAGATTTAAAAGACTCCACTAAATTTTATAGCAATAAAAAAGAAATTGCCTTAGCCGTAAAAGGCAAGCAAAGCATCATTAAACCTAGCTATTTTGAAACTCATAAAACTTCACAACTTAAAGAAGTCAGCTCTAAAAATAAGGCTGCTGTAGCTTTAGATAATATTGCATCCTTTTCAGAAAAAATCAAACTTCTTGGTACCATTTTTATTCGTTTAGTTCAGATGATTATTGCGCCTTTAGTATTTTCTACTTTAGTGGTAGGAATCGCTAAAATGGGCGACATGAAAATGGTGGGTCGAGTTGGAGGAAAAGCGATGGGTTGGTTTATTTCTGCTTCCTTGATTTCGTTGTTATTAGGATTGGTTTTAGTGAATTTTTTCGCACCAGGAAAAGGAACTTCTATAAGATTAGATGATACCTCAGCTGCATCTGAATTAGTAGAAAATTCAAAAGGTTTTTCTTTAGAAGAATTTGTCAAACACGTCATTCCTAGAAGTTTATTTGAAGCCTTCGCAACTAACGAAATTTTACAAATTGTAATTTTCTCCATACTATTTGGAGTAGCTTTAGCCGCCTTTAGCAAAAAAGAGGCAAAACCAATTATCAAATTATTAGACACAACGGCTCACGTAGTTTTAAAAATGGTATCTTACATTATGTGGACGGCGCCATTAGGTGTTTTAGGAGC
>CAZULO010000073.1:0-10242 GCA_964621245.1 uncultured Flavobacterium sp. | reverse complement strand
GCAAAATAATAAGCAAAAACAAATAGCGAGATATAAATTTCCGCTAAAAAAACAATCAAATGAAATTTAACTTAGATATATTTAAAATTTTTAAAAACGACTTATTTATTCAAGCGGAAGCCATTGACCCTGAATTTAAGTGGACCCAACTTTTCAATCCAGAATTTTATATTAATTTAGAATTAGGTGGTGTTCCCATCGGAATTTATGTAGTTTTATTTATCATTTTTGCTGAAACTGGTTTATTCATTGGTTTTTTTCTACCCGGAGATAGTTTATTATTTTTATCAGGAATTTATGCTGAAGCTTTAGTAGCACCTTTAAAGTTTTTACCACAAGGTTATTCGCCTGTATTCATTGTAGCGACTTTAATTGCACTATCTGGAATTATAGGGAATATATTTGGATATTGGTTTGGATCGGTATATGGAAAAAATTTATACCAAAAAGAAGATGGTTTTTTCTTCAAGAAAAAATATTTAATTCAATCGGAAAATT
Source organism: uncultured Flavobacterium sp. (assembly GCA_964621245.1). Lineage (GTDB taxonomy): Bacteria > Bacteroidota > Bacteroidia > Flavobacteriales > Flavobacteriaceae > Flavobacterium. Next base: position 9,744 of record CAZULO010000073.1, on the reverse strand, counting down.
TCTTTCAAAAACACGGTGGTGTAGCCATAGTTTTTGCTAGATTCTTACCTATAGTTAGAACTTTCGTACCAATTATTGCAGGAATTGTTCACATGGAAAAAAAGAAATTCATGTTTTACAATGTATTAAGTTCTATTCTATGGTCATTTATTTTGGTGTATTCCGGTCATTATTTATACGGTTTATTTTTAGAGAAATTTGACATCGATTTAAAACATCATATCGAAAAAATTATCATTATTTTAGTAGTGGCTACCACGCTTCCCTTAGTAATGAAAGCTATAAAATCGAATAAATTAGAAGAAAGTAACAAAACCGAAGACGAATAATTTCACCAAAAACCCAAAGAAATTAAGTAATGCAACTGAGCTATTGGGAAATAAAAAATTGGTTCTCCAATGTAGATTATACTATAGTTGGCAGCGGAATTGTTGGCTTACATACTGCCATTCGATTACGGGAACGTTTCCCAAAGGCTAAAATTCTAATTTTAGAAAAAGGCGTTTTACCACAAGGTGCTAGCACAAAAAATGCTGGATTTGCTTGTTTCGGAAGTGTTTCTGAAATTATTGACGATTTAAAAATACATACTGAAGAAGAAGTTATACAATTAATCCAAAAAAGATATTCGGGTTTACAATTGCTCAGAAAAAATTTAGGTGATAACGCCATAGATTACAAACCCTTGGGCGGTTACGAATTATTTTTAAGAGAAGACGAAGCCTTTTATAACGATTGTATTTCCAAAATCCCATTCATAAACGATATTGTTCGTCCGTTATTTAAATCTGATGTCTATTCCAAAACTGCAGATAAATTCAACTTCAAAAACACCTTTGACCATTTAATATTCAATGCCTTTGAAGGTCAAATTGACACCGGAAATATGATGCAAGCTTTATTGAAAAAAGCCATTCAAAACAACATTCTTATTCTAAACAATCAAACCGTTTCAACCTATCAAGAAGTTAATGATAACGTAGAAATTGTCACAAACGACGTAACTTTTAAAACCAAAAAACTACTTTTTACAACGAATGGTTTCGCCTCTAAACTAACTAATAATGAAGTTAAACCAGCCAGAGCACAAGTTTTAATTACAAAACCCATTAAAAACTTAGCTATTAAAGGAACATTTCATTTAGACGAAGGCTATTATTACTTCAGAAACATAAACAATAGGCTACTTTTTGGAGGCGGAAGAAACCTTGACTTTGAAGGAGAAACCACCACTTTATTAGAAACTACTGAAATTATTCAAAATCGCTTGCAAGATTTACTAAAAAATGTAATTTTGCCAAACACACCTTTTGAAATCGAACATCGCTGGAGCGGAATTATGGGTATTGGAAATTCAAAAAAACCAATCGTACAACAAATAAGCAATCAGGTATATTGCGGTGTGAGAATGGGTGGAATGGGTATTGCCATTGGCAGCCTGATCGGACAAGAATTAGCAGATTTAATATAAAATGGCAGTAAAAAAAACAACTTCAAAACCTAAAACAAAACCAACAAAATCGAAAACCACAGAAAAAAAAGGGTTTTTCAGTACTTGTATGCGTTGGTTTTGGAAAATAGTGTTGTGGTTTAATATCATTAGTCTGTTTTTTGTGGTATTATATAAATTTGTTCCAGTTCCATTTACACCATTGATGCCAATTCGTTATTTTGAAAATTCATCAGATGGAAAAGACATTGAAACTAAACACGATTGGGTACCTTTAGAAGATATTTCTAAAAACCTGCAAAAAGCAGTTATAGCAAGTGAAGACAGCCGATTTTTTGAACATAATGGTTTAGATTTTGAGGCCATGAGAAAGGCAGCGCTTGGAAATTTTAAAGGAAAAAAACTAAAAGGCGGAAGTACTATCACCCAACAAACGGCCAAAAATGTTTTTTTATGGCAAGGCAGAAGTTATTTCAGAAAAGCATTAGAAGCCTATTATACCGTACTTATTGAATTAATTTGGGGAAAAGAACGCATCTTAGAAGTCTATTTAAACAGTATAGAAATGGGTGATGGCATTTACGGAGCACAGGCCGCGACACAACATTGGTATAAAAAAGACTGTAAAAGTTTAACCCGGATACAAGCTGCGGGCATTGCAGCTATATTACCTAATCCAAGAAAATTTAAACCAAACGGCTCGGCTTATATAAGTAAAAAACAAGCCAAAATTGCCCGATATATTTTAATGACAAAATTAAAATATTAACTCAAATTACAAATGAAAACTGTATTAATAACTGGTGCTGGTGGTGGAATTGGCGAAAAAACTTCATTATACTTTGCTCAAAACAATTGGACCGTAATCGCTACGTTATTACACGAAGAAGAAAGCGACAAATTTAAAGATTATCCAAATATTTTTTGTTTCAAAATAGATGTTACGTCCACGGAAAGTATTGCACTTGCAACAAAAAAAATACTGGAAAATCATCCAAAAATAGATACAATAATTAATAATGCAGGAATGGGATACAGAAGTTTTGTAGAACTTTCAGAAGATGAGAAAATTGATACTATTGTTAATGTCAATTGGCTCGGTGTTGTTAAAATCTGTAGAGCTTTTATTCCCACTTTTCGGACACAAGGTTACGGACAATTTATTAATATTACATCAATTGCTGGATTAGTAAACTTGCCACTTGGTAATTTTTATCACTCTACAAAACAAGCCGTAGAAAGTTTTTCCGAATGTATGGCTTATGAATTAGTGGATTTTAATATTAGTGTTTCTACCGTACAGTTCGGAAACGCCCCTACTTCATTTCAAAAAAATATTACAAAATGTGAAGCTACTGAAATTTGTTCCTATAATAAATTGATGTTGAAAATATCAAAACTTCTAGAAAAAAAATCAGGAAAAAATTGCGATTTACCTCATAAAATAGTTACTAAATTATATCGCATCGCAGAAAATCCCAACAAAAACTTCAGAAGATATACCATCGGATTTGATGCCAACCTAATGAAAATATTAAGAAGATTGCTAGGGTATAAAATTTTTAATTCGGTAATCAGAAAATTCACACTAAACTAACTAATTTGTGCTTTTTTTTCACTATATTTATTTCAACTTCATAAAAGTATTTTTTTATGTCTATCAGTGAAACAAATTCTGGTCTATTATTCCATCAAGAACACTTCAATTTATTAATTAAATTGTACAAATCTTCCTTTTTAGATTATAAAAATATAGAAGAAATCTACAAAACCATTACAGAAACAGCTGTTATTGGACTTGGAATTACGAGAGCAAGTTATTGGCAACTAGAAAACAACACTTTAGTTTGCATGGACTTGTACGATCACAGCACTACATCACATACCTCTGGAGCGCATTTAGTACCAACTGATTTACCTGTTTACTTTCAAGCCCTGAAAAATGGAATTGCTATTATTGCGGATGATGTGCATACCAACCAACACACCCTTGAATTAAAAGAGAAATATCTAATTCCTTTAGGTATTAAAAATATGTTAGATATTCCAATTCGAAAAGATGGTGAATTGATTGGGGTATTTTGTTGCGAACACAATAAAGAAAACGGCAGTTGGACCGAATCTGATTTAGCATTTGCTCGTGTTTTATGTGACATCTTAAATTTGATGATGGAACAAGGCAAAAGACGAGAAGTAGAAAAAGAACTACTAGAAACAGAACGAAAAATCAGTTTAATTACGGATAACTCCAATGACGGTTTTGTTCTGATTGAAAATCAAAAAGTAAGTTATGTATCACCTTCCTATTGCAATTTACTTGGTTTTTCTACAGAAGAAGTAAATAACTTTAGCATTGAAGATATTTTTGTGCATTTACATAAAGATGATCTAAAAAAAATAAAAGAAACCATTTATCATAATTTAGCAGAGAAAAATAAAAATTTTAAATACGAATTCCGAGTTCGAGGAAAAAACGGAAAGTATTTTTGGAGAGAAGATTCGGCTTGTGTTTTGTATGACGAAGCTGGCAAATACACCAAATATCTGATTATTTCCAGAGATATTTCACAAGTTAAATTAGCAGAAGATAAAGCCGCCAAGTTATTTTCTCTTTCTAAAGATTTAAATCAAAAATTAGCTAATTTCACACATATTGTATCTCATAATATTCGATCAAATACAAGCAACATGTCGATGTTAATTGAACTGATTGAAGATACATCCGAATATTCAGAAAAAAAAGAATATTTTCAACTCTTAAAACACAGCAATAATAAGCTTTCGGAGACGATAATGCATTTGAATGAAACTTTAGATTTACAATTTACCTCAAAAAAAAGAAGAACAGAAATTACTGTAGCGAATGAAATCAATAAAATCGTTGCCAGTTTTGAAACAGCTATTCGTTCTGAAAATATCCATATAGAAATTACTTGTGATACCAATTTAAAGCTATCTACCATACCGACTTATTTTGAAAGTATCATGTCTAATTTAATTTCTAATGCGATTAAATATAAAACTACAACCTCAATTCCTTACATTAAAATCAATGCCATTAAAGAAAAAAGAAAAACGCTAATTACAATCGAAGACAACGGAATAGGAATAGATTTAGTAAAAAATAAAGATAAAATTTTTGGAATGTACAAAACATTTCACAACAATCCAGATTCAATTGGTTTAGGTTTATTCATGACGAAAAATAAAGTCAACGTTTTAGGAGGAACCATTTCCCTGGAAAGCGAAGTAAACAAAGGAAGTTGCTTTAAATTAATTCTTTAACCCGAAAGAACTAAATACGTATGGTTAAAAATTATGCTTATACTTTTATTATTGATGATGATCCTGTTTTTGTATTATTATTTAAAAAAATACTGCTTAAATTAGGTAAATTTGACAAGATTGTCAACTTCGAAAACGGTCAAATAGCACTAGATGCCTTAATTGAGAAATTCAAAAATCAAGAATGTATGCCAGATATCGTTTTTTTAGATATCAATATGCCGGTTTTAGATGGCTGGGAATTTCTGAAAGCGTTAGAATCTTATCATTTTAAAGACGATCTTACCATTTATATGGTTTCTTCTTCCATTGACAGTTCGGAGATAAAGAAGTCTAAAAAATACAAATCTGTTAAAAACTTCATTTCAAAACCAATTTCTGCTTCCGATTTTTTACAAAAACTAACGTATTAATTTATTTCCACTTTATTGTTTCGATGATATGCTTCATGTCGTTTTTAATGTAATCGGCCGCTGGAAGAATTGAATCAAAATTAGGTTTAGTATAAAAATACATACTAGCTGTTAAGAAATTTCTAGTACTATCTGTAGCGTAAAACTGAGCATTTGTAGCGGCATTACCACCTACTTGATAAAACATTCCATATACCTTTCTGCCTTCATTAATATAAGGTTGTTCTGCAATATCATTAGCTTTTATAGCGTGTTCATAGGTTAGCTTTTGGGCGTCAAGCAGTAACTTATCAATGTTGTTTTGTACCGGTCTATACGTAAGATATACGGTGGCTTTCATTTTAGGATAATGAATTTCCAAACCACATCCAGAAGTCACTTTAACCTCAGTAAGTTCATTTTTATCAAAATCAAAACCACAAGAATTAGAATACCTCATGTATTTGGCTGGCGGATATTCCAAACTTAATTGGCCTGCAGGTTTTGGAATTTTATCTTCCCCACAAGAAAAAAGAGTAAGTGACAATAGGGTCAGAACAAGGGAACTTTTCATATTATTTTTTTTAAATAAAAAAGTAGTACAAACAGTGATAAAATTAGATATCAAACCTAACCTTTTACTTGTACTACTCTTCTCTATTTTACATTTTTTGATCTACGAACTATATTCAGAAATTAGTCTAAAGAGTCAAAATCGACATCTTTAGAGCTTGGTGGATTGGAAGTCGGTGCTTTGGATAAATCTGAATCTTTTTTCGTATTTAAAAAAGTGAATTCTGTAACTTGAATTTCAGTAGTATATTTAGTAGTACCGTCTTCAGCGGTCCATTGACGCGACTTAATACGACCTTCAATATAAATTTTATCTCCTTTTGATAAATATTTTTCACATAATTCAGCTGCTTTATTTCGCACTACTATATTATGCCATTCTGTTGACGTTATTTTCTCACCAGTAGATTTATTGATGTAAATCTCGTTTGTAGCCAATGGAAAACGACCAATACAACTTTGCGCATCAAAATAATGCATTTTTACTTCGTCTCCTAAATGTCCTATTAGAATAACCTTATTTAATGTACCGTTCATGGCTTATATCTTTTTATCAAAAATACTAATAATTATTTAGATTACAATTTTTTCAATAAAATTATGTAAAACAATAGGCACAGGAAGCTGTTTTAATTGAGGAAAACTATACCCCTGAGACAACGTAGTAGTAATTCGAATTTTATAAAACCGTATATGTAAATGTTGATGAGATAATTTATGTATCACGTCTAAAGTATCAAAATAATGAAAATTTGATAGCTCATATTGCTCATTCAATTGAGTAAAAATGGCATCTTCATCCAACGCACAATCAGATTCAATACAAGGAAATTCATATAAATTTTTCCAAATTCCATTTCCGATTCTTTGCTGCATTTCAAATTGTCCCAAAGAATCTTCCACTAATATATAATGTAAAAAACGAACAGTAACTTTAGTTTTCTTTAATTTTACGGGCAATTCTGAAACTAAACCTAATTTAAAAGCTTCACAACTATCCGAAAAAATACAAGACGGACAATCTGGACTTTTAGGCACACATTGTAAGGCCCCAAATTCCATTATAGCTTGATTATGTATATCGGGCTGACTAGTAGAAAGTAAGGTTTGAGCTAATTCGGTAAAATATTTTTTAGATGCATTTTGAGAAATATCATACTTCACATTAAAAACCCGCGACAATACTCTGAAAACATTACCATCAACCACAGCAACAGCTTCACCTGAAGAAAAAGAAGCAATTGCTGCAGCAGTATACGTTCCAATTCCTTTCAATTTTATCAATTCGGTATATGTATTTGGAAAAACACCTTTGTGATTTTCCATGACAAATTTAGCAGTAAAATGTAAATTTCTGGCTCTAGAATAATAACCTAAGCCTTGCCAAAGCTTCAAAATTTCTTGTTCATCCGCATTTGCCAAATCTTTTACAGTTGGAAAAGCGGTTAGAAAATTAATATAATAAGGTAAACCTTGAGCTACTCGAGTTTGTTGTAAAATAATTTCAGAAAGCCAAATTTCGTAGGGATTATGGGTGTTACGCCATGGTAAAGAACGTTTGTTTTGGTGGTACCAATGGATAATTTTTGTTGAAAAATTCATAGTAAAAAATAAAGCTGTAAAAATAAATCATTTATATGGTTAAATTTTAGTAGATTAAGTTTGAATTTGTATTTTTTTAATTCGTATATTTGCACACTCAAAAAAATACATAAAATTTAACACGCAAGAAAATGACGAAAGCAGACATCGTAGCAAAGATTTCAGAAAAATTAGGCCTTGAAAAAGGTGACGTTCAAGCTACTGTAGAATCATTCATGGAAGAAGTAAAAAATTCATTAGAAACTGGTGATAATGTTTACTTAAGAGGATTTGGAAGTTTTATCGTTAAAACAAGAGCTGAAAAAACAGGAAGAAACATTTCTAAAAATACAACAATTAAAATTCCAGCACATAACATTCCAGCATTTAAACCTGCAAAAGTATTTGTTGAAAGCGTAAAAGAAAAAACAGAAGTAACTGTATAATATTATTTATTAATCATAAAAACTACACATTATGCCAAGTGGTAAAAAAAGAAAAAGACATAAGGTAGCTACTCACAAGCGTAAAAAAAGAGCGAGAGCTAACCGTCACAAAAAGAAAAAGTAGTCTAAAAACTACTTTTCTTTGTTTAGAAAAGAATGAACGTTCATTGAATTCTGAATTGGATACACTTTTGTATCACAATTCTATTGGGTATTTTACCTAAATTGTTTAATCCATCCTAGCAATAAGTAGATGACTTAAAGTTACACAATCGTATCTTAAAGTGATCAAACAAAAATGTTCGGATATAAAAGATACAGCATGAACAAAGAATTAATTATTAGATCTAGTTCAGACGCAGTAGATTTTGCCTTATTAAAAGATGGAAAACTAATTGAATTACACAAAGAAAAAGACGCAGGCGATAGTAATCAGTTTCAGGTTGGCGATATTTTTATTGCTAAAATAAGAAAACCTGTAGCTGGTTTAAACGCGGCTTTTGTGCATTTAGGTCATGAAAAAGATGCATTTTTGCATTATCATGATTTGGGGCCAAACTTAGCTTCTTTGATGAAATTTATTAAACTTGTAAGCGCAGGTAAAATAAAAGATTATTCACTCAAAAATTTCTCTTTTGAACCTGAAATCAACAAAAATGGTACTATAATGGACACATTAAGCGCCAATCAGTCGATTTTAGTTCAAGTAGTTAAAGAACCCATCTCCACGAAAGGACCAAGAATAAGTTCGGAGATTTCTTTAGCAGGAAGGTATGTAGTTTTAGTTCCTTTTTCTGACCGTGTATCCATTTCACAAAAAATTGGAGACCGAGCGGAAAAAGATCGTTTAAAAAAACTATTACAATCCATTAAACCAAAGGGATTTGGGGTTATTGTGAGAACAGTAGCCGAAGGCAGAAAAACAACTGAGATTGAAAAAGATGTTGAAACATTGTTAGAACGTTGGACTACAATGTGTAAAAAATTACAAACTGCTCATCATCCCTCAAAAGTACTAGGAGAATTGACAAAATCGTCTTCTATGCTAAGAGATATTTTTAACGATACTTTCACGAGTATTCAAGTAGATGATGAAGATTTGTTTTTACAAACGAAGGAATATTTGCAAGAAATAGCTCCGGATAAAGCGTCTATCGTAAAACACTATCAGTCGAAAGATTTACCTCTATTTGAGAAGTATAATATAGAAAGACAAATAAAAACCTCTTTTGGAAAATCAGTTTCTATGAGTAAAGGTGCTTATTTAATTATCGAACACACAGAAGCCTTACACGTTATTGATGTAAATTCTGGAAACCGATCTAATAAAGCACAAAATCAAGAAGATACTGCCATGGAAGTAAACATGATCGCTGCAGGAGAAATTGCACGTCAGTTACGACTTAGAGATATGGGAGGAATTATAGTTGTCGATTTTATAGACATGCAAAATCCAGATAATAGAAAAATATTATTTGATTTCCTACGAGTGGAAATGAGTGACGACAAGGCCAAGCATAAAATCTTGCCTCCTAGTAAGTTTGGATTAGTTCAAATTACTAGACAAAGAGTTAGACCTGAAGTTAATATTGAAACCAATGAAGAAAACCCGAACGAAAACGGTCAGGTAGAAGCAGCGATTTTAATTATTGACAAAATAGAAGCTAACCTAGAAAGCATTATCAAAGACCATAAAAAAGTTGTACTTAATGTGCACCCTTTTGTGGCCGCATACCTTACAAAAGGTTTTCCATCCTTACGTTCAAAATGGTTTTTTGAACATAAGAAATGGGTGAAAATTATACCTCGTGACGCTTACACGTACCTAGAATATCACTTTTTTGATAATCAAGGAAAGGAAATTTTATAAAAAACAAAACCGCTACTCGAAAGAATAGCGGTTTTTTTATTTGTCCTCGAAAAAATTCTCCCATAAATCATAAAGCTTTTTATTTTTCTCGTTATATGTTTTCTTAAACTTCAACACTAAAGTATCTTTATCTTGAGTAGGGTTTTC
>CAZULO010000072.1:0-13485 GCA_964621245.1 uncultured Flavobacterium sp. | reverse complement strand
TTTTATTGCAAACACCGTTAAAGAATTTGACATAATTGCTTTGCAAGAAGTGGTTGCTGGAGAAGGTGGTGCACAAGCTGTAGCTAGACTAGCCGAGGCGCTGAACAGAAAAGGTTCAAAATGGGATTATATAATTAGTGACCCAACAAGCAGTAGCGCCTATAAAACCGAAAGATATGCCTTTTTATGGAAAACAAGTAGAGTAAAAAAAATAGGAAACGCATGGCTAGAAAAAAAATATACTTTAGAGATTGACCGAGAACCGTACTATTGCACATTTCAGTATAACAATAAATCATTTACAATTGCAAATTTTCATGCCATAACCAAAAGCAAACAACCCGAAACAGAGATTAAATACTTTAAATTTTTACCAAATCAATATCCAACATTAAATTTAATATTTGTAGGAGATTTTAATTGTCCACAATCGCATTCCGTTTTCAATCCACTGAAAAAGATGAATTATAAAAGTGTTTTTATAAATCAAAAAACATCTTTAAAAAAAGAATGCAAAGAAAACATATGTTTGGCCTCTGAATTTGATAACATTTGGTATAATGATCTTAAAATTAGCATTTCCAACTCAAAAGCCCTTCATTTTTACACGACTTTTAAATCGTTAAAAGAGGCCAGAGAAATTTCTGACCATATTCCTATTTCTACAGAAATTTTCATTAAATAATTTTAAGTAATTTACGGAAATCCGTAAAAAAGTGTTTTTTATCTGATCTATTTTTACAAAAACTTTTATGATGAAGAAAACATTCTTTTTGGGCAAACTAGTACTACTACAATCATTATTATTTTTCTTAAATTGTAAAGAAAACAAAACAAATAAAGAAAACCATACTAAAGAAGAAATCAAAACTTTAGTAAAAACCACCCCAAAAAATAACGTCACGTTTCATAAAGATACCACAAAAGAATATGAATACAGAACAGGAACACCAGGGGATTATACCTATAACTATAATGTTCATGGAATCGATGCTGATGGAAAAGAAACTAAAGGAAATATTACAGTAGATCGAAAATACGGCAAGGGAATACTGACCCAATCAAACGGAAAAAAAACACCTATTCATGTAGAATGGTCAGGTTATGGTCAATTACTTGCAACAGATCAGGAAGGAAAAGAATTTGAATTATTTGTGAATAAAGAATAAATTAAACACAAACTTATTTTAAGTTTGAAAATAATATTTTACTTTCCATTCAAAAACGTTTACTGTTTCGTTTACTGCTGCCAGTATAAGGAGAATTTTGGACATAAAAAAAAGGCTTTGAAAGTATTCAAAACCTTTTGTTTTCAAGCTCTACAAGCTTTTTCAATTTAGTAGCGGGAACAGGACTCGAACCTGTGACCTTCGGGTTATGAGCCCGACGAGCTGCCTACTGCTCTATCCCGCGATATATGTTTAATTGAAATTGTCAATTTTAAATAAGTAACATATTCTGTTCCTTAATTCGAGTGCAAATATACAACCTATTTTGACATAAACAAGTAAAACTTAAAAAAATATTAAATTATTTTGTCACGTTAAAAAAACAAGTACATTTGTATCATTCAAAATCAAAAAGTTAGTGCTTAAAAAAATAGTCCATAAATTCTTGTTTGTCATTCCTATTTTAGGATTGCTACTTTCATATACAAGTGGAATAAGCACTACTTTATTAGAACAAAGCAACCAAACTAAAGTTGTTCCATCTTCCAAAAACTTACTTAAATCACTTTCATTCTATCATGAAATTGAAGAAAGTACAGATTACTCTGATTTCTTTTTTGAAGAATCGGAACTAGAAGATGATTTTGAATTTGATTGGTTTACATTCAACAGTTACTCGGAAACCTTTACCTCTTCTGTAACTGAAAATCAAAAACTACATAAAAAAACTGGCTTTTGTCTGCAACAGACAAATACGCCACTTTACGATTTATTTTGTAATTGGAAATATCATTTAAGTTAAAACAATTTTTTTTAAGGTTTGCAATCCTTGCAAGCTTCTATTGTTAGTAACTTAAATCCGCATAAAATGAATGAAATTTCACTGCGATTTGTTGAAGAGGCAACTCTTCACAAGCTTTCGCATTTTCTTCCTGCTCAAAATCCGTTAAAAGACTTTGTGCATCATAATACCTTACACGCTTTTCAGGATAAAGATTTCTTTACTGCTTTACAAGAATCGTCAGAATTATTTGGATACAAAACGTTTTTACCTCTTTCGGACTTCAGAAAGAAATACGAAAAAAATCAAATAAATCCTGCTATTCTGGATCAAATCATCCAAAATAAAAAAGGAAAGGAACACTTTACAATTTGGAAAGAAAAGGTATTACATACGAATTATGACGAAACTATTCGTCCCAAAATAGGTAAAATAAGAAGCCTCTGGAAAGAAAAATATGCCATCAACTTAGACAAATCAACCCACGGTATTCTATTTAGACTACTTTGTAGTTATCTAGATCAAGGGATTTCTGTATGGCAATTTCCTATTCACCCTGATGGTTTTTTAGCCTCAATTAAAGCGCTTGATTCAAATGGCATTTTGAGTGTTTTCAAAACTTCAAGAGCCAAGAAATTATTACATGACAATGCCAACATCTACAAATTACTTGATATTTTAGTTGGTGATGGTTTATATTTTGAAAATTACTTGTTCGACCAACAATTTTCACATCCAGGTTGGAGCGGTATGATTGCTACGCTAGAAAGTAATCCAACATCTTTATTAGACGAAAGAAAAATTACGTTAAAAGAACTGATCACTTTCGAATTGTTATTAGAAATTGATGCATTAGATCAAAAATTCGGAGAAAATTGGAAACCTTTAATTAGCAAAATCACTTTTGATGCTGAAAATTTGTTTTCTCAAGCCCCTTATTCAGAATGTTTTGATGTATTAGCCATTTGGCAAGAAGCTTTTGAATGGACCTTTTACAACCAAGCCTTAACCGGTTTACAGCATAAAACAAATGTAAAAGCCTCAAAAGAAACACCAAAATTTCAAGCTCTTTTTTGTATGGACGATCGCGAATGTTCGTTCCGAAGACATATTGAAAAAATAGAACCTAGTGTGAAAACGTTTGGTGTAGCCGCTTTTTTTAATTTTGAATTTTTCTACCAACCCGTAAATGGAAAATTCTTTACTAAATTATGTCCAGCTCCTGTCACTCCTAAATTCTTAATCAAAGAATTACCGAGAAAAAAGAAAAGTGCCAAAGATTATCATTATCATAAAAAATCGCATTCTTTGGTGTTTGGTTGGCTTATTTCTCAAACTTTAGGGTATACTTCAGCGTTCAAATTATTTTTAAATATTTTCAAACCCAGTATGTCACCTGCCACTTCGGCTTCCTTCAAACATCTGAACAAAAAGTCGCAATTAGTAATTGAAAATACCAACCCAGAAGAAAAAATAGACGGATTACAAGTAGGGTTTTCTATTGAAGAAATGACGAATCGTGTAGAAGGCATTTTAAAAACTATTGGCTTGGTAGAAAACTTTGCTCCAATAGTATATGTTGTAAGTCATGGTGCCACTAGTGTAAACAATACCCATTTTGCGGGTTACGATTGTGGCGCATGTAGCGGTCGTCCAAGTAGTGTGAACGCGAAAGTATTAAGCTTCGCAGCCAATCACACTAGTGTAAGAAGAGAATTGATAAAAAGAGGAATTTCCATTCCAACGGAAACACAATTTCTTCCTGCCTTACACGATACCACAAGAGATGAAATTGTTTTTTATGATGATGAATTATTGCATCTAAGCAATCTTATCTCACATAAAGAAAACGCTATTACGTTTAAAAAAGCTTTATCGAATAATGCCATAGAACGTTCTCGCCGATTCGATACCATCGATTCTACTGATTCTATGTCTAAAGTGCATGAAAAAATTAAGCGCCGTTCGGTTTCTTTATTTGAACCCCGACCAGAATTAAATCATGCGACAAATGCGATGTGTATTGTGGGAAGAAGAAGTGTTTCGGATCATGTGTTTTTAGACCGTCGTTCTTTTATGAATTCTTTCGATTATGAAGTCGATCCAAAAGGCGATTATTTAGCGGGAATTTTAAATGCCGTAGCACCAGTTGGGGGCGGAATTAATTTAGAATACTACTTCTCTCGAGTCGACAATCATAAACTTGGCGCTGGTTCAAAATTACCACATAATGTCATGGGATTAATTGGCGTTGCAAATGGAATTGACGGAGACTTACGACCAGGATTACCTAGTCAAATGATTGAAGTTCACGATCCATTACGCTTATTAATTGTAGTAGAACATTTTCCTGAAATTGTAAAATATGCCATTACGAAAGTTCCCGCAACCTATGAATGGTTTATTAACAACTGGGTAAACTTAGCAGTAATTCATCCAGAAACTAAAGAATTATTTCGCTTTGTGAATGGTGAATTTATAAAATACCAACCGATTGCTTTTGAAATTAAAACCATTGACAATTCTTTGGAATATGCCATGTCTAGTTCGGAAAATTTAAACATAACTCTAATAAAATAAAAGGATGACAAATGAATTTTTATTAGTATTTATCATTATTCCTATTGTAGGATTTTTGATTAGTTTTTTTATTCCAGAAAAGAAAGAATCTTGGTTGTCATGGACGGCATTTACAACGGTTTTTGTACAGTTATTAGTGTTATGCGCTTTTATAATTTACTGGATAGCAAATGGCGCAAAAGACCTAAACCTATTCGAAGTTTCTTTAGTAAAAACAAATGATTACGATTTTTTTATCGATTTTTATTTTGACAAAGTAACTGCGGTGTATTTATTCATCGGTGCTTTATTAACTTCGATGATCACTACATATAGTCGCTATTATTTACATCGAGAAAAAGGATACAAACGCTTTTTTATCACGGTTTTATTCTTCTTTTTCGGATATAATTTAGCCATTTTATCAGGGAATTTTGAAACCTTATTTATTGGTTGGGAAATTATCGGAATCTCCTCATTCTTACTAATTGGTTTTTACAGAGAACGTTATTTACCTGTAAAAAATGCTTTCCGAGTATTTTCAATCTATAGAATTGGCGATGTGGGAATTATTTTAGCGATGTGGGCCAGTCATCATTTATTTCATGAAAACATCACTTTTATTCGACTACACAATTACGAATTGGTGAACGAACATTTGCAAAATCACACACTAATTGGATCGTTTATTGCCTTATGTTTGGCGTGTGCAGCAGCAGTTAAATCGGCTCAAGTGCCTTTTTCTTCTTGGTTACCAAGAGCGATGGAAGGCCCTACGCCATCAAGTGCTATTTTTTACGGTTCACTTTCGGTGCATTTAGGTGCTTTTTTAATGTTACGTACGATGCCTTTCTGGGAACATCAAACGTCTATGCGAATTGCTATAGGAATTATGGGTTTCAGTACAAGTATTATTACCACATTGATAGCCCGAGTACAATCTTCTGTAAAAAGCCAAATTGCTTATAGTTCGATTTCTCAAATTGGATTAATCTTTATTGAAATTGCTTTAGGATTCGAAACCTTAGCTTTATTTCATATTGCTGGAAATGCATTTTTAAGAACCTATCAATTACTAGTTTCACCATCAGTGGTAAGTTATTTAATTCGAGAACAATTTTACAATTTCGTGCCGAAACAAGTAAGAAAAAGTTGGATTCCTAAAAAAATTGAAAATGCCTTATACGTGTTAAGTATTAACGAATTTTATTTAGAAAAAATAATTAGATTTTTCCTTTGGAACCCTTTAAATTCTATTGGTAACAAATTAAATTTCTTAAACTTAAGAAAATTATTCTTCTTGTTTTTAAGCACGTATTTAGTTGGAAGCATCACGTTGTATTACAAAAATTCCATTCCAAGTTATGTGACTAATTATTTACCTGAAATTTTCGCTGCGATTGGATTAGTATTCGTTTTCAAAGCTTTTTCAGAAAGAAAAAGTCCGTTTGTAGCTTGGTTACTAATTGTATTTAACCATTTCTGGATCGTTTTAGCTATACTTTTTAATGAAAAAGTAAGTTTCTATGAAATTTCCTTATACATCACAGGAATTGTAATTGCAGGAACTATGGGCTATATCGCTTTGTTGAAATTAAAAAAAATGGAAAAAAGAATTTTATTAAATCAACATTCCGGACATGTATACGAACATCCCAAATTTGCTTTCTTCTTTTTACTTGCAGCACTTGGCGTAACTGGTTTTCCAATTACTTCCACTTTTATTGGGGAAGATTTATTGTTTAGCCACATCGAAAGTCACCAAGTTGTACTGGCCTTTTTAGTTGCTAGTAGTTTTGTGGTTTCTGGAATCGCTGGCGTTAGAATTTACACTAGACTTTTCTTAGGCACACACATAAAAACCTATCACGAATTACCTTATAAATCATCATAAAATATAAAATGATCATGGAAAAAATAAAAAATATACTTCCTGCAGACGGAATTGCAGGATTAAAAGAAAACTTTAAAACGGATGCTATTTCAGGATTTATTGTGTTTCTATTAGCTTTACCCTTAAGTTTAGGAATTGCAAAAGCTTCAGAATTCCCACCAATTATGGGATTGATAACAGCTATTATTGGCGGTTTATTAGTCAGTTTAATTTCAGGTTCACGATTAACGATTAAAGGACCAGCTGCTGGTTTAATTGTAATTGTAGCTGGTGCTGTGGCAGAATTTGGTCATGGAGATTCAATTTTAGGTTGGAAATTAGCTTTAGGTGCCATGGTGGTCGCTGGTTTTATTCAAATTTTATTTGGTATTTTAAAACTAGGAAAACTAGCCGATTTTTTTCCGCTTTCAGCCATTCATGGTATGCTTGCTGCTATTGGAATTATTATTATTGCCAAACAAATTCCGGTATTATTAAATGACAATCCTACCTTAGCAAAAGGAAAAGGTCCGTTAGAATTATTAGCTTCTATTCCAAATTTTGTTATGAATTTAGATCCAAAAGCGACCTTAATTGGTGTAATAAGTTTAGCAATCATGTTAGGATGGCCAAAAATAAAAAATAAAACTATTAAAATGATACCTGCGCCACTTGTGGTTTTGTTGTTTTCAATTCCTTGTGAATTATTCATGCATTTTAAAGAAACAGAACCAGCTTATGCTTTAGTAAAAATTGGAAATTTAGTAGATAATATCAATTTTAATGCTAGTTTTGCTGGAATTTCACAAACAGGAACCTTCATTAAATTTGTAATTATGTTTGCTTTAGTGGGAACGTTAGAAAGTTTATTAACAGTAAAAGCCATTGACTTGGTTGATCCATTTAAAAGAAAATCAAACACCAATAAAGATTTAATTGCTGTTGGAATTGGAAATGTTTTCGCTGCATTACTTGGTGGTTTACCTATGATTGCAGAAGTTGCTCGTAGTTCATCAAACGTTAACAATGGAGCAAAAACACGTTGGGCCAACTTTTTTCACGGTTTTTTCATCTTAGCCTTTTTATTATTAGCTTCACCTTTGTTAGAAATGATTCCAAATGCAGCTTTAGCAGCCATGCTTATCACAGTAGGAATTAAATTAGCGCATCCAAAAGAATTCATACATACTTTTAAAATTGGAAAAGAACAATTGGCTATATTTTTAGTAACTATTTTCTTTACTTTGTTTGAAGATTTATTAGTAGGTATCGCTGCTGGTATTGTTTTAAAAATGATAATACATTTAATAAACGGCACACCAATTTCATCCTTTTTCAAAGCCCCAACTGAGGTTTCTTTTGAAGGTAACGAATATTATGTAAGAATTAGTAAAGCAGCCATTTTTACTAATTTCTTAGGCATTAAAAGAAAATTAGAAGAAATTCCATCTGGATTTAATATTACAATTGATTTAGGAAAAACGAAATTAGTCGATCACTCTGTAATGGAAAATCTAGAACATTTTAAACACGATTATGAATCTTATGATAACAGTACCGTAAAAATTGTAGGTTTAGAAAATCACAAGCCATTATCTAACCATCCTTTATCTTCTAGAAAAAATTAAAAAGTTATATCGATGAAAAATAATAAAAAATACGTAGTAGTACTTTTACTATTATTAGGGTTTATGTTTCCTCATTTCTCTAAAGCTCAAACTAAAACAAGTAATAACGACATTTGGTTTCATTATGTTGGAAAAAACATGTTAACCAAAAAATTATCTTTTACGTTAGAAGCTACTATGCGATATGCAAATGGAGTATCTGAAAAACAACAATATTTCATTAGACCTTCCGTAGATTATCAGTTTACTAAAAAGTTTATGGGTAGCATCGGTTATTCGCATTATAACACGTATGTATATGGAAGTCCGGCATTAAACAAAACAGATATTCCTGAAGATCATGTTTGGATTCAGGGAACTTATATTCACAACAGTGGTAACTTTAAATTTACCCACCGTTTAAGAGACGAAAACCGATTTGTGGGTATTGCTGTTAAAAATAGTGCTAATGAATATAACATTGATCATTACGAGTATAGAAACAGATTGCGCTATATGTTTTTAATTACACATCCTATCCTAAAAGTAGGAGAAAAAACAAAAGTATCAGGTTTTATTGGAGATGAAGCCTTTTTAAATTTGGGTTCGAATGCAGGAAAAACACTTTTCAATCAGAATAGAGCCTTAGCAGGTTTAGGATATCATATAGATGGCCATCAACAAATTCAATTGACTTATATCCATCAGAACATTTGGAATTTTAGTAATACCTTACAAGAAAGTAATCCGACAGTAAGAATATCCTATATTACCAATTTAGATTTCAGCAAAAAACAAAAATAGAGTTTAGTTATAATGCGAAAAAACCGTCCCGATAAATTCGGGACGGTTTTTTTATACTTTGTACTTCGTAAATCTAACTTCGTACTTAATCTTACATCATTCCTGGCATTCCTCCGCCCATTGGACTTGGAGCTGCATCTTCTTTAATTTCGATTAACGCACATTCAGTAGTTAAAATCATACCTGCTACTGAAGCTGCATTTTCTAAAGCTACACGTGTTACTTTTTTCGGATCGATAATTCCAGCCGCTAACATTTGAACGTATTCTCCTGTTTTAGCGTTAAATCCGAAATCACTAGATCCTTCAGTTACTTTTGCAATAACTACCGAACCTTCACCACCTGCATTTTCCACAATAGTACGTAATGGCGCTTCTACAGCACGAGAAACAATTTGAATTCCTGTCGCTTCATCTGCATTATCTGCTTTTAATGAGGCTAAAACTGATTTAGCTCTAACTAAAGCTACACCACCACCAGCAACTATTCCTTCTTCCACAGCAGCACGAGTGGCGTGTAAAGCATCATCAACTCTGTCTTTTTTCTCTTTCATTTCTACTTCAGAAGCCGCACCAACATACAATACAGCAACTCCACCAGCTAATTTAGCCAAACGTTCTTGTAACTTTTCTTTATCGTAGTCTGACGTAGAAGTTTCCATTTGTGCTTTAATTTGGTTTACACGACCTTTAATCAATTCCGCATCACCAGCACCGTTTACAATAGTTGTATTATCTTTATCTATAGAAATTGTTTCAGCAGTACCTAACATTTCTAACGTTGAATTTTCTAATGAATACCCACTTTCTTCTGCAATTACAGTTCCACCAGTTAAAATAGCGATGTCTTCCAACATAGCTTTTCTTCTGTCACCAAATCCTGGCGCTTTTACAGCTGCGATCTTTAATCCACCACGTAATTTATTTACTACTAAAGTTGCTAACGCTTGTCCGTCCACATCTTCTGCAATAATTAATAACGGACGACCTGATTGTGCTACTGGTTCTAAAATTGGCAATAACTCTTGTAGGTTTGAGATTTTTTTATCGTAAAGTAATACATAAGGATTACTTAATTCGGCAACCATTTTATCGGCATCCGTTACAAAATAAGGAGATAAATATCCTCTGTCAAATTGCATTCCTTCTACTACATCAACGTATGTATCTGTTCCTTTAGCTTCTTCAACAGTAATTACACCTTCTTTTCCAACTTTCGTGAAAGCTTTAGCGATTAAATCACCAATAGTTTCATCGTTGTTAGCAGAAATTGAGGCTACTTGTTTAATTTTTTCAGAAGAATCACCTACTGATTGTGTTTGTTTTGCTAAATCGGCAACAATAGCTTCTACTGCTTTATCGATCCCTCGTTTTAAATCCATTGGATTCGCTCCAGCTGCAACGTTTTTCAACCCTTCTTTTACGATAGCTTGTGCTAAAACAGTTGCCGTTGTAGTTCCGTCTCCAGCTAAATCATTTGTTTTTGAAGCTACTTCTTTTACCATTTGAGCGCCCATATTTTCTAATGGATCTGCTAATTCTATTTCTTTTGCTACAGAAACTCCATCTTTAGTTACAGTTGGACCACCAAATGATTTAGAAATAATTACATTTCTACCTTTTGGTCCTAAAGTTACTTTTACTGCGTTAGCTAATGCATCTACCCCACGTTTTAATCCGTCACGTGCTTCTATATCGAATTTAATATCTTTTGCCATTTTAAATTTTTGTTTAACGTTTAAGGTTGCTTTTGTTTAACGTTGACAACCTATAAATCTATTTTTAATAAATAATTTTTCAGTAAATAAAGTATGAAACTTGAAACCTGAAACAAAAAGTTTATAATATTGCGTAAATTTCGTCTTCACGCATAATTAGGTAATCTTTACCTTCGTATTTTAATTCTGTTCCTGCGTACTTCCCGTATAAAACAGTATCTCCAACTTTTACAGTCATGGTATAATCTGTTTTACCAGTTCCAACAGCAACTACAGTTCCTTTTTGAGGTTTTTCTTTTGCAGTATCTGGAATAATAATTCCCGAAGCGGTGGTAGTTTCTGCTGCAGAAGGTTCGATAACAACTCGGTCTGCAATAGGTTTGATATGTAATGCCATAATGTATGATAGATTAATTTATATTATTGAAAGAAACATTCAGAAATTATGCCAAATGCTATTTTTGACAAATTTACCGAAATAAAAAAGCCAGCACTGACAGGCTGGCATTTATTATAGTATAAGTGACTTATTATTTTGCAGAATCGGCTGGTTTTGCGGCTGGAGTTGCAGCTGCTGGTTTAGCTGGTGCAGAAACAGGAGCATCATTTTTGTCTCCAAATTTAGAACCTCCAGAAGTTCCATTGAAACTTAAAGCAGATAATAAAATCAATAAAATTAAAGACCCACCTAAAACCCATGTTGTTTTTTCTAAAAAATCGGTAGTTTTTTGAACTCCACCCATTTGGCCACCTGCACCAAAAGTAGAAGACAATCCTCCGCTTTTAGGATTTTGAACCATAATAGTTAAGATTAATAAGAAACATACGATGATGATTAATGCTAAAAAAATTGTAAATGACATAACTTCTGTATTAATTATTTTGTTGTAAAATTTTTATATTTTTTATTCGGTCTGCAAAGAAACTACTTTTTTCTGGATATTTCAAAATTAAAATCTCATATGCTTGCACTGCTTTGGTATATTTTTTTTGTTCCAAATAGATTTGCGCTAACGTTTCTGTCATAATTGACGATGGCATTTCATTGCTTTTAGCTATATTTACTGGCACGGACACTGCATCTTTAGCTTGTGGAATCCTAGGATTTAATTCGATAAACTTTTCTATCAAATCGAATTTTTTTTCTAATTCTGAAGAAATTTCTGGTTTTTTTTCTTCCTCTTCACGAACAATTGGGCTGATTTTAGCTAATTGCAACCATTCTGAAAAAGAATGTGTTTCGTTTTTTTCAAACTGTAAGGGTTTTCCAATTTCTAATTCGGCCTCGACTATTTCATTTGGAGTTGGAGTTTCAACATCGATCGTTTCAGTTGGAATCGGTGTTGTTTCCACTGGAATGACTTCTTCTTCTACTAAAACAATATCGTTTGACTCTTGAACAACTTCAAAATCAGCTACTATAATATTTTGAATACCCGCTTGGTAGCTATCGTAAATTTCTTGTTGAAAAATTTTAAAATCTTCTGACGTAATGAAATCAAACAACACACTTCTATCGGAAGTATGTGCTGCTGCTTTTTTTAATTCATAATTATATCTAAAACTTTCTTGATTATACAACCCTTTTAAATACAAAGCACGCGCACTTTGATAAAAAGGAAATTCTTGCACAATAGTCTCTAAAATCAACGTTTGTTTGTCGTTAATAGCTTTAGAATTATTGAGTAAATTTATATAATCGTTTGTGTTCATTGATTTAAAGAGCCAAGTAAAAAGGCAAAAGGATTAAGATTTTAAAATTAGGTTTTTTTTATAATTGATATTGTTATTGATTTTTGTCATTGAAATTTACCATTTCGCTAAAGATTCATTAAAAATATCCTGTGTAATACGTCCATAAATCACATTTAAAGCCTCTGTTAAAACGGTAGACGGTAATTTATTGGCATCATAATCATAATAAAACGAGAATCTTTTTTCAAAATTATCATCTTCAGAATTTTTACTAGAATACCTTACATTAATGGTAATTGTCATTCTATTTTGAGAGGCAAGCTGAGCGGAATTGGCCGACATAGGCGTAATTCGATAATCTACAATTTCCCCTTCGTACAATAAATCACCTCCAGAAGTGACTAAACTCAAATTGGTTTGATTTAAAATCGAACTTTGTAATTTTTGTGTAAAGGTTCTTTCAATTCCCACCTCTACGATTTCCGAAGTATTTTGAAAATAGTTGACTTGAAAGGTTTTGGCGTTAATTTTTGACGTTCCAGTAAAATTATAATTGACACTACAACTCACCAATGTGAATAGGGTTAAAAAAGCAATTATTTTAATATATTGTTTCATTTTTTTACAAATCGAATTGTTTAATTTTTCTGTATAACGTTCTTTCAGAGATGCCTAGTTCATCGGCAGCTGCT
Organism: uncultured Flavobacterium sp.; assembly: GCA_964621245.1. GTDB lineage: Bacteria > Bacteroidota > Bacteroidia > Flavobacteriales > Flavobacteriaceae > Flavobacterium. The sequence continues at coordinate 588 of CAZULO010000072.1, read as the reverse complement.
TTTCGTTTGCCTTTGTTTTTTTCTAATGATTTTTTTATCAATTCTATTTCTTTAGCTTCTAAACTTAAAGTTTCTTCTTCATCTATAGCTTCGGCGTATAAATAGTTATTATTAAAATCGTCTTCATCATCTTCAAACTCTTCTTGTTCAATTTCTTCCGGAACAGGCAATACATTTCTATTTAATTCTTGTTCAAAAATAGTGTTTTTTTCTTCAGTATTTCCATAAATTTTTTGGATCAACGATTTGTTGTTTTCTTGAACTTTAGTCGTTCCGTTTTGCATTAATTCTAAAGTAAGTTTCTTCAAATCGTTCAAATCACTTTTCATATCGAACAATACTTTATATAAAATTTCACGTTCGTTACTAAAATCGCTAGCGCTTTTTTTCTCACCAACTACTTGCAAAGAATTACTTTCTGTATTTGGTAAATATGATTTTAGGGTGGCGACAGAAATTTCTCTATTGGTTTCTAAAACAGAAATTTGTTCAGCTGAATTTCTTAATTGACGGATATTTCCACTCCAACGGTGATGCATTAAATAATTCACCGCATCGTCCGATAATTTAATCGGAGGCATTTTATAT
>CAZULO010000071.1:0-13577 GCA_964621245.1 uncultured Flavobacterium sp. | reverse complement strand
CGCTTTTAAATGCGATTGAATTAGCAGAAAAAGATATTGCGACAGTTAAAATTGTAGTTTCAGGAGCGGGTTCAGCCGCATTGGCTTGTGCTAATTTATATGTGTTGTTGGGCGTAAAACCTGAAAACATTTATATGTTCGATGTAAATGGCTTACTAACAGTTTGTCGTGACGATGTCTCAGAATTACAAAAAAGATATGCGAAATCTTGTGATCCTGCGCCTTTGTCAGAAATTATTAAAGGAGCAGATGTCTTCTTAGGTTTATCAGTAGGTAATATCTTAAAACCAGAGATGTTACTAACGATGGCTGACAATCCTATCGTGTTCGCCATGGCAAATCCAGAACCTGAAATTGATTATAATGTAGCGATCAATACGCGTGAAGATATCATTATGGCAACAGGTCGTTCCGATTATCCAAACCAAGTTAATAACGTATTAGGATTCCCTTATATTTTCCGTGGCGCTTTAGATGTAAGAGCTCGTAAAATTAATGAAGCTATGAAAATGGCTGCCGTTAGGGCTTTGGCTGAATTAGCTAAAACTCCCGTTCCAGAACAAGTGAATATCGCTTATGGCGAAAAGAAATTAGTTTTCGGAAGAGATTATATCATCCCAAAACCTTTTGATCCACGTTTGATTTCTACAATTTCTCCTGCGGTTGCTAGAGCTGCCATGGAAAGTGGTGTGGCCGATTTAGAAATTACAGATTGGGAAAAATATGCTGATGACTTACAAGAACGTTTAGGTGGCGACAATAAAATTGTGAAATTACTATCTAACCGAGCTAAAACGGAACCTAAAACTATTGTTTTTGCCGAAGCAGATCAGTTAGATGTGTTAAAAGCTGCTCAAATTGTACATGAAGAAGGTATCGGAGTGCCTATTTTATTAGGGAATTTAGAAATTATTCAAGAATTAAAAGAAGAAATTGGCTTTGATGCAGAATTGCGTATTATCGATCCAAAATCTAAAGAAGAAGACAAAACCAGAGAAAAATATGCCCAATATTTCTGGTCAACCAGACAACGTAGAGGGACTTCTTTGTTAGATGCCCAAAAATGGATGCGGGAACGTAATTATTTTGCTGCGATGATGATTAATTCAGGAGATGCCGATTGTATGGTTACTGGTTATTCAAGAAGTTATCCGAATGTAGTAAAACCTGTAATGGAACTTATTGACAAGCAACAAGGCGTGAGCCGAATTGCTACTACCAACATTATGAATACCAAACGTGGTCCATTATTTTTATCAGACACGGCCATCAACCCTAATCCTTCTGCTGAAGAATTAGCTAAAATTGCCTTAATGACAGCCAAAACAGCCAGATTATTTGGAATTGAGCCTGTAATTGCCATGATTTCGTTTTCAAATTTCGGATCGTCTTCTAATGAAAGTGCAGTAAAAGTTAGACAAGCAGTAAAAATTCTACATGAAAATTATCCTGATTTAATTGTAGATGGTGAAATTCAAACTGATTTTGCCTTGAATTCAGATATGTTAAAAAGCAAATTCCCGTTTTCTAAATTAGCCAATAAAAAAGTAAATACCCTTATTTTTCCTAATTTAGATGCTGCCAACATCACGTATAAAATGTTAAAGGAATTAGATAAAGTGGTGTCAATCGGACCAATTATGATGGGTTTAGAAAAACCAGTTCACATTTTTCAATTAGGAGCAAGTGTAGAGGAAATGGTAAATATGGCAGCCGTTGCGGTGGTGGATGCACAGGAAAAACAAAAAAGTAAACAAAAAGCAAAAAAATAAATAAAAGAAAAAAGGTTATCGCATCTTGCAAAAAAAATTAGATTCGTTTTGTCATATTCGTTAAAGAACCATGTGAACAATAATTTACGTTTTTTGATTTACGATTTACGGAATTTATTTATTTAATAATTAAAAAAATTTGTGAACCTTGCAAATCTATTGCGAGCTTTACTGTTAAGAGAAAATATGATTGCACACATTCAAGGAAAATTAGTAGAAAAAACACCTACAGAAGTAGTGATAGAATGCCATGGAGTGGGTTATGAAATTCATATTTCATTACATACCTATTCTCAAATTCCTGAATCTGAAAACGTTAAATTATATACTTTTTTGCAGGTTAAAGAAGATTCACATTCTCTTTTTGGGTTTGCAGATAAAAAAGAACGCGAACTCTTTAAATTATTAATTTCAGTATCTGGAATTGGAGCTAACACCGCTCGAACCATGCTTTCCTCTTTACATCCCGAACAAATCATTCAAGCCATTGCAGCGAATGATGTTGGAACGGTACAGTCTATCAAAGGAATTGGTTTGAAAACGGCTCAAAGAGTGATTTTAGACTTGAAAGACAAAGTGTTAAAAATATATGCTATCGAAGAAATTTCAGGTGGTTCATACAATACAAACAAAGAAGAAGCGTTATCTGCATTAGAAGTTTTAGGTTACTTACGTAAAAATGCAGAGAAAGTACTAGAAAAAATTATTGGAAATCATCCAAACGCAACGGTTGAAGATCTTATCAAACAAGCTTTAAAAGTATTATAATTTGGGAAAATTATTTAAAAACATAGTTTCAAAAACCCGCTTAACATACTATTTTATGTTAATCAGTGTTTTTTCATGGGCACAACAAACTCCAGTACAAGAACAAGATTCGGTGAAAACCGGATATAGTTTAGGACAAATTGAGTTGCCTAATCCCAAAAGTGTGATAGATGCTTACACTTATGATCCAGTCACAAATCGTTATATTTATACGGCTTCTGTAGATGGTTTCAATATAAATTATCCCATGATTTTAACTCCAGAAGAATACGAGAAGTTGGTCCGTAAAGAAACCATGCGAAAGTATTTTTATGAAAAGGGTTTAGCGGCTGATTCGAAAAAAGGAACTGAAGAAGCAAAAAAAAATCTATTGCCAAGATACTATGTTAACAATAAGTTTTTTGAAGCTATTTTTGGTGGAAATACCATCGATGTTAAGCCTAGTGGTTCGGTAGAATTAGATTTAGGAATTAGATTTACCAAACAAGATAACCCATCCTTCTCTCCCAGAAACAGAAGAACAACAGCCTTCGATTTCAACCAAAGAATTTCCATGGGTTTACAAGGAAAAGTAGGAACTCGACTGAATGTAAACATCAACTACGATACACAATCTACTTTTGCCTTTCAAAATTTAATAAAATTAGATTACGCACCTACTGAAGACGATATTTTACAAAAAATTGAAGTGGGTAATGTAAGTTTTCCTATTTCTAATTCGTTAATTCGTGGCGCTCAAAGTTTATTTGGTGTGAAAGCGCAGTTTCAATTTGGAAAAACAACCTTTACAGGAGTTTTCTCAGAACAAAAATCCCAATCGAAATCTATTACTTCTCAAGGAGGTGGAACCATTCAAGAATTTGATTTCTTTGCTTTAGAATATGATTCGGACAAACACTATTTCTTATCTCAATATTTCAGAAATAATTACGATAATGCGTTAAGAAATTATCCAGTTATCGATTCTAGAGCACAAATTACTAGGATGGAAGTGTGGATTACTAACAAACAAAATCGAGTTTCAAATACAGACAATAATTTAAGAAATGTAATTGCTATTCAGGATTTAGGAGAATCTCGTTTAAGCACTACTCCTGATAATGAAGTTGTCGGTACAGATTTAACTCTAAATCCAACCTTATTTAATGTGCCTCCAAATTCGCCTTCAGACAACGCGAATAACAAATATAACCCATTAACTATTGGTCAAGCTGGAAGTTTTTTAAATCCGTCCATCAGAGAAATTGCTACTGCTGGATCGGGTTTTAATGTAACTACTAGCTCTTCTAGTACTTTTTCAGAAGGAATTGATTATTCGAAACTTGAAAATGCTAGAAAATTATCCCAATCAGAATATACCTATCATCCACAATTAGGATATATTTCCCTAAATCAGAAATTGCAAAACGATGAGGTTTTAGCAGTAGCGTATCAATATACTGTTGGAGGAGAAGTGTTTCAAGTAGGAGAATTTGCTAATGACGGACTTGAATCTACAACAGTTGATCCAACCGGTGTTCCAACTACTCAGGCTTTGCTTTTGAAAATGTTAAAAGGAAGTTTAATTAACGTTAGCGAACCAAGTTGGGATTTGATGATGAAAAACATCTACCAAATTCCGGGTGGAAACCAATTGCAACAACAAGATTTTAAATTTAATATCTTATACCAAGATCCATCGCCTTTAAATTATATTTCACCTGTAGCAGGAACGCCATTTCCAGATGAAAATAATCCAGTTTTAAATATTCCTTATACAGTAACTCAAACGCCATTATTAAAAGTATTTAATTTAGATAAATTAAACTTTACGAATGATCCACAACCCAATGGAGATGGGTTTTTTGATTTTTATCCAGGAATTACAGTAGATACACAATACGGAAGAATTATTTTTACCACAGTAGAACCTTTTGGTAAAACTATTTTCGATAAATTAAGTATTGGTACTGAAGATTATGACGATCCTTTACTTTATAATGCGAATCAAACCAAATACGTTTTCAGAACTTTATATAAATCTACACAAGCGGCAGCTTTACAAGAAAGTGCTAAAAATAAATTTAAATTAAAAGGTAGTTTCAAATCTACCGGCGGTGACGGAATTTCTTTAGGTGCCTTTAACGTACCTCAAGGTAGTGTAGTAGTTTCTGCAGGGGGAAGGATTTTGGTAGAAGGTTTAGATTATGTAGTGAATTATCAAGCTGGAAAAGTTCAAATTTTAGATCCTTCTTTATTGGCATCAAATACACCAATTAATGTTTCTTTAGAAAATAATTCTGTTTTCGGACAACAAACCAAACGTTTTTATGGATTAAATGTAGAACATAAATTTAACGATAAATTTTTAGTAGGTGCCACTTTCTTAAAAGTTTCAGAAAGACCCTTTACTCAAAAAGCAGATTATAATCAAGAATCTGTAAATAATACCATCATCGGATTAAATACAAATTTTTCAACAGAAGTCCCTTTCTTTACACGATTAGTAAATAAATTACCCAACATTGAAACTGAAGCACCTTCTAATTTATCGTTCAGAGGTGAATTTGCTTACTTGTTTCCAAATGCACCCAAAACAGCCGATTTTAATGGAGAACCAACTTCTTATATAGATGATTTTGAAGGCTCACAATCTAATATCGATTTAAAATCACCATTATCTTGGTCTTTAGCTAGTACCCCAATCGGATTTGGTGGCGAGTTAAATGAAAATGATTTGAATTATGGCTACAAAAGAGCGAAACTATCATGGTATAGCATTGATCCTGTTTTTTATGTAGATCAGCCAGGAGGCATTGACGATAATGATATTTCAAGCAATAAAACTAGACGAATTTTTAGTCAAGAATTATTTCCGAATATCAACATCCCGCAAGGACAAACGAATGTAATTAATACTTTAGATTTAACGTATTATCCAAAAGAAAGAGGACCGTACAATTATAATCCAGCGACAGCCACTAACAATCAATTTCCAGCTTTAGATGCTCCAAACAATTGGGGTGGAATTATGCGTGCCATCAACACTACAAATTTTGAACAATCTAATGTAGAATACGTGCAATTTTGGATGATGGATCCTTATTTTGGAAATGCAAAAGATGTTACTAGCCCAACAAATACAGGAACACTAACTTTAAATCTTGGAGAAATTAGTGAAGATATCTTAAAAGATGGTAGAAAATTATATGAAAACGGACTGCCTGAAAATGGTGGAACACAACCTACAGTTTCTTCTGATTGGGGAAAAGTACCTGCTTCTCAATCGTTAATTTATGCTTTTGATACCAATGAAGGAAATAGAGGGGTGCAAGATGTTGGGTTAAATGGATTAAATGATGCAGAGGAACAAATAAAACATCCTGCTTTTGCTGCTTTAGGTGATGCTTCTGCAGATAATTACAATTACTATTTAAATGCTACAGGAACAATATTAGATCGATACAAAAACTATAACGGACTAGAAGGAAATTCGCCAATCACAGTTACGGATACCAACAGAGGAAATTCTACTATTCCTGATGTGGAAGATTTAAATAGAGATAATACCATGAATACCATCAATGCGTATTATAAATTTACTATTCCTATTTCTCCTGATCCTGTTGTGGGTCAGAATTATGTATCTGATGTATTAACTACCACAGGAAGTGTTCCAAATGGCGACGCTATTCCGGTGCGATGGGTACAATATAAAATTCCAATTTTAGAGGCGACTGCAGATAATATTGAAGGACCAATTACCGATTTTAGAACCATTCGTTTTATGAGAATGTTTTTAACGGGCTTTAACGATGAGGTTACCCTTCGTTTAGGAACGTTAGATTTAGTTCGAGGGGAATGGAGAAGGTATGTAAACACTTTAGATGCAACTGATCAAGTAGTGTCAGATGACGATACTGGTTTCGATGTAGTTGCTGTTAATATTCAAGAAAATGCGAGTAGAAGTCCTATCCCTTATGTAGCTCCTCCAGGAGTGGATAGAGAACAGTTGTACAATAATAACACAGTGATCAATCAAAATGAACAATCGTTGTCGCTTCGTGTATATAAAAAAGATCCTGCTGCTGCCGGATTAGGCGGTTTAGAAGAAAACGATGCCAGAGCCGTGTTTAAAAATGTAAACGTAGATATGCGTCAGTATAAAAAGCTACGTATGTTTTTACACGCCGAACCTTTACAGTCGGATACAAATCCTTTAGAAGATGATGAAATGGTGGCTTTTATTCGTTTAGGAAATGACTTTACGGATAACTTCTATCAAATTGAAATGCCTCTTAAAGTAAGTAGTTTGAACGCAAGAACCGCGGAAGATATTTGGTTGGCAGATAACGAAATTGAATTGCCATTTGCTTTATTAGCCAGAATTAAAAGTTTGAATATAGCTGGAAATGCTCCTACTCCAGATGCTAACGGAATTGCCTTTTTAAATGAAAGTGAATTGGGTTCTGATAAAAATAGAATGACTATAGGTATCAAAGGAAATCCAAATTTCGGACAAGTGCGTACGTTAATGGTTGGACTTAAAAACCCAAATCCAGCAGCAACAGGCCCAATTCGTGGGGAAGTTTGGTTTAACGAACTTCGTATGTCGGAAATTGATAACAAAGGTGGGTATGCTGCAGTGGCTAATTTAGATACGAATTTAGCCGATTTTGCTACTTTTTCTGCCACAGGTAGAGTGAGTACGATTGGTTTTGGAGCTTTAGAAGAAGGTCCAAATGAAAGAAGTCGTGAAGATGTAAAACAATATGATATCGTAACCAATTTTAATGTAGGTCAGTTGCTTCCTAAAAAATGGAAAATTAATTTACCATTCAATTATGCCGTTGGCGAACAGTTGATTACTCCTAAATTTGATCCATTATATCAAGATTTAGAATTGAAACAAGTGATCGCTGCCGAAGCAGATCAAAAAAAGAAAGACGAAATTGAAAATCGTGCGATTGATTACACCAAAAGAACGAGTGTGAATTTTATTGGGGTGAAAAAAGATCGTGCCGACAAACAAAAACAACATTTCTATGATGTGGAAAATGTTACCTTGTCTTACTCTTTTAATGAAATGTTACATCACGATTTCCAAATTGAAAGTGTGATTGATCAACAACAAAAATCTTCTTTAGATTATGCGTATTCTTTCAAGCCTTTAACGCTAGAGCCTTTCAAGAAGAATAAATTTTTAAAGAAAAATGGCTACTATAAAGCGATTTCCGATTTAAATTTCAATTTTTTACCTAGTAATATTACATTCAATTCTAATATTATTAGACAATTTAACCGCCAACAATTCCGATTAATCGATGTACAAGGGATTGGATTAGATCCTTTATACAGAAGAAATTATTTCTTTAATTACCAATATGGAGTGAATTTCCCAATTACCAAATCACTTCGATTGAATTATACAGCTGCCAATAATAATATCGTTCGTAATTATTTTGATGCACAAAAAAATCCAATAAACGATTTAGATATTTGGAATGATTACTGGAATTTCGGTTCTGCGAATACGCACAATCAGCAAATAACAGCTAATTACGACTTGCCAATTAATAAAATTCCATTGTTTAGTTTTGTGAAATCTTCTTATGTGTATACCGGTGATTACAGCTGGCAACGTTCTTCTGATGCATTTGCTACTTTTCAAGCTTTAGATGGCACAACCTATCAATTAGGAAATACCATTCAAAATGCCAACGCGCATAAAATTAATGTGGGGTTAGACATGAATGCGTTTTATAAATACATTGGATTAACGGCTAAAAAACAAAAGAAACAACCTGTAGTTGCTAAAAAAGCACCACCAAAACCAGGGGAGAAAGTTGTCAATACGGCTCCAAAAATAATTCAGGAAGAGCGTAATGCATTTGCGAAATTTGGTATTGGTTTGTTAACGTCCATCAAAAATATTCAAGTGAATTATACGCAATCTGGTGGTACGTTATTACCTGGATATTTGCCTGGTTTAGGTTTCTTTGGAACTTCTCGACCAACAGTTGGTTTTGTGTTTGGAGATCAATCGGATGTTCGATACGAAGCGGCTAAAAGAGGATATCTAACAAACTATCCAGAATTTAATCAAAGTTTTACACAAATCAAATCTAAAAAATTAGACTACACAGCTAGAGTAGAATTTATCCCGGATTTAGTTATCGATGTAAATGCAGAAAGAAATACAACCGAAAATTACTCCGAGCAGTTTGATGCTGTAGGAGGAAATTATAATTCGCTATCTCCTTACAGCACGGGGAATTATAGTATTTCTACAGTAATGATTAAAACAGCTTTCAAAACGAGTAACGAAAACGAATCCGAAATTTTCGATAGGTTTCGTAAAAACAGATTTGCCATTGCCACTCGTTTAGCAGAGGATTTTTATGGTTCTTCCAATTATGGCGTAGATGCAGAAGGTTATCCTTTAAAGTTTGGGAAAAATAGTCAGCGTGTGTTAGTTCCTGCCTTTTTATCTGCTTATCAAGGAGTTAAAACGTCATCCGTTCAAACAGGTTTGTTTTCAGATTTCCCACTACCAAATTGGACTTTGAAATATACAGGTTTCATGAAGTTGACTTGGTTTAAAGAACATTTTAAGCGTTTTTCAGTGCAACATGGTTACCGTTCTAGTTTCAGTGTAAACTCGTTTCGTTCTAATTTAAATCCGAGTGAAACGGATACTAATGGGAATTTATTTCCAGATGTGATTACGTCTAATGTGAATTTAATAGAGCAGTTTAATCCTTTAGTAAACGTAAATTTCGAATTAAAAAATTCATTAAACATCATGGCTGAAATTAAAAAAGACAGAAGTTTAAACATGAGTTTCGATAACAATTTACTAACCGAAGTACAAGGAAATGATTACACGGTGCGTGTTGGATATCGTATCAAAGGCGTGCAAATAAATTCAAGACTAGCGGATAATGCACAAGGTGTAATTAAAAGTGATATCAACATAAAAGCAGATTTTACTCTTCGTCAAAATATGACTATTGTGCGTTATTTAGATTATAACAACAACCAATTAGGTGGAGGGCAAAATATTTGGTCCTTTAAGTTAACTTCGGAATACTCGTTCAGTAAGAATTTCACCGCTATATTCTTCTATGATCACCAGTTTTCTAAAGCCGTAATTTCGACCGCTTTCCCATTAACAAATATCCGTTCTGGTTTTACCTTGCGATATAATTTCGGAAATTAAAAAATAAAAATTAATAGTAAATTTTAAGAATATAATTTACATTTGTCAAAAATAAAACACAATTAAAAAAGATGAATATACCAGCAAACTTAAAGTACACGAAAGACCACGAATGGGTTTCAATTGATGGCGATGTAGCAACAGTAGGAATTACAGATTTTGCTCAAAAAGAATTAGGTGATATTGTTTATGTTGAAGTAGAAACTTTAGATCAAACTTTAGATAAAGATGCCGTTTTTGGTACAGTTGAAGCCGTTAAAACCGTTTCTGATTTGTTTTTACCATTGAGTGGAGAAATTATCGAATTTAATGAGGATTTAGAAAGCAATCCAGAAGCAGTAAATTCAGATCCATATGGCGCAGGTTGGATGGTTAAAGTTAAAATTTCTAATGCTTCTGAAGTAGAAGATTTATTATCTAGTGAAGCTTACGCGACTCTTATCGGAGCCTAATTTTTACAAGATTTTTGCCTTTATTTGGACAGGAATAATTTTTTATTTGTGTTTAGATAATGCACCAAATGTTCCTAAGTTAAGTTTTCCTCTCAAAGATAAAGTAGTTCATTTTATATTTTACTTCGTTTGGGTGTTTACTTGGTCAAAAAGTATAAGAAATAGTACAATTAAACTCAATCTTGTTATTCTGATAGGTGCCATAATAATGGGAATCTGTATTGAATTTATGCAAGAAAATTGGACCACACACAGAACATTTGATTACTACGATATTTTAGCGAATACTTTAGGGGCTTTATCCGCTTTTATTTTTTTCGTTATTTTTTACAATAAAAATCGAATTTAAAATCTCACTTTGGTGAGATTTTTTTATTTTTACCAATATTACATGTCCATGAACATCAACAGCTATCTAGATTCAACTTATTTAAAAACAGCCGATCAAGCAAATATATCTGAAAAGGCAACGGCTCTTTTAGTAAAAAAATGTGTTGAAGAAGCTATTGCCGAACAATTTAAGTTAGTCATGATTCGTCCTGATCAAGTTCAATCCGCCAAGCAGCTTTTAATCGAACATAAGTCGAAAGTATTACTTGGGACTGTTATTGGTTTCCCAGAAGGAACGGCTACTATAGATGAAAAAATAGCAGAAGCCGAACAAGCCATTATTAACGGTGTGGATGAATTGGACTTTGTAGTAAACTTTGAAGCTTTCAAATCGGGCGATATAGCTTTAGTTAAAAATGAAATTCTATCAGGAACTAAATACGCTTTGCAACATCACAAAGTAATCAAATGGATTATTGAAATTGCCGCGTTAAATGGCGCTCAAATTATCCAATTGACGGCTTTAATCAAAAACATAGTAATCTCTAATTTTAAAGAAAGAGAGTTGGATCAAGTGTTTGTAAAATCTTCAACAGGCTTTTATAAAACAGCAGATGGCATGCCCAATGGCGCAACCTTTCCAGCCATCATCGCTATGTTAGAAAACGCTTTTCCGCTACAAGTTAAAGCAGCAGGAGGTATTTCCAACCAGGAAGATGCAGTAGAACTAATTAAATTAGGCGTAAAAAGAATAGGAACATCATCGGCGAAAGCCATTTCTGAAGGAATAGAAACTTCGGGAGGTTATTAAAGCAAGAGCCAAGTTAAAAGTAAAAAGAAACAAGTAGTAAGATAATTCAAGTATATAATAATAAAAAATTATGCTTTGCGAACCATTGCGTTTCTTTGCGGTAAAACAAAAAAATATCAAATGAAAAAAATAGTAAATACCATCATTATGCTGTTTTCTCTGTCTGTTTTCTCTCAAAACACAGAAAAACTACCCGTTTTTGAAAACTGCAAAGCCAAACCAGAAAACGAAACTTGTTTTTTTAACACCTTACAAGATCATATAAAGCAAAATTTTAATAAAGAATTTACTGCCGATAAATCAACACTTATTGCTCTTTTTGCAGTCGATACTTTAGGAAAATTTGAACTGTTGTATATTGATGCGGTATCCGATGCTATTAAAAACGAAACCCAACGTGTTTTTTCCTTGCTGCCAACTGTGGAGCCTGCTTCTTACAATGGAAAACCCATATTTGCAAAATATACTTTAAAAGTGAATTTTCCTTTTTCAGATGCTACTTCACTTCAAAAAGTTACAGAGAACGCCTATCAAACTCAAAAAATAACAGCTAAAACGGAGATAGAAGAGTTTGATAAAATTGTTTATAATACTTTTGAAAATCCTCAATTTAAAAGTGGTTTAAACATTCCATTCAACCATCAAAAATATGCCGAGTTTGAAGCTTACTTAAATCAAGTGGGTGCGAATAGTCATACCGCTGAAAAACCCTATTCTTATAAAGATGTAGCTCGTTATTATGATTTTCAAAAGAACAACCAAAGCAAAATGTGGAAGAAATCCTCTTGGTGGGGCAGAAAATTTTGGAACGAAAATTTAGTCGAAGTACAAGGCGACGGCTATTGGTTTTTGTTCAATCCGATTTTAGATGTGCGAGGCGGAAAAGATTTTGATAGCGAATTAAAAAACACGTTTGTAAACACCAGAGGAATAAATATTCAAGCAGGTTTAGGAAAGAATATTACGTTTACCACCTCTATTTATGAAAGTCAAGGTCGTTTTGCGGATTACTATAATGCCTATGCTATTAGTTTAAAACCTTCTGGTGGAAATCCAGCTACAATTCCAGGCGTTGGTATTGCCAAAGAATTCAGAACAGATGCTTTTGATTTTCCTATGGCGGAAGCGAATATTAAATTCACAGCCAATCAGTTTTTTGACGTACAATTAGGATACGGAAGAAATTTCATTGGAGACGGATATCGTTCAATAATTCAGGGCGATGCTACGAGTCCTTATCCTTTTATTAAATTCAACACTACTTTTTGGAAAATAAAATACACCAACACGTATATGTTTTTGCGTGATGTTACTCCAGAAAATACTGCAGAAGATACCTATGCTTCCAAATATATGGCCAATCATTATTTAAGTTGGAACGTTACCAAAAGATGGAATTTAGGTTTATTTGAAAGTGTAGTTTGGAGCAACACCAACGGAAGAGGCTTTGATCCGAACTTTATCAACCCAATTATTTTTTATAGAGCGGTAGAATTTGCTTCATCACCAAAATCAGGAAATGCTTTATTAGGGTTAACCTCTAAATATAAATTTAACAGTCAAATTAGTGCCTACGGACAATTTCTAATCGACGAATTCTCAGTGGGCGATGTGTCAAAAGGCAATAAAAGTTGGAAAAATAAATTTGGATACCAAATTGGAGCTAAATATTTTAACGCGTTTAACATAGAAAACTTAACCCTACAAGCCGAATACAATATCGTTCGCCCTTATGTGTATTCTCACAGTGCTACTCTAACCAATTATACCCATAATAACCAAAGTATGGGGCATGCTTGGGGAGCTAATTTTAAAGAGTTAATCGGAATTGCCCGTTACAACAAAAACAGATATTTCGCACAAGCCAAACTAATTTACGGAAAAAGAGGCTTCGATTACACAGACGGAACCAACAACTTCAACTACGGAACCAATTTGTTTATTCCTTACGACAGCACCACTAATCCACGACCTTATGACGAAGGCGCTTTCGCCGGACAAGGAAATACCACCACTATTTTAATTGGCGATTTCACGGCGGGTTACATCATTAATCCAGCTTCAAACTTAAAAATATTCGCCAATGTAATTCACAGAAGCTTCGATCCAACCAAAACAGCAGCGACTTTTGAAAAATCAAACACCACTTGGGTGTCTGTAGGCGTTTCAACCGATCTATTTAACTGGTATTTTGATTATTAATAGGTAAAGATGAATTGGTACGCAGATTTTAAAGATTTAAA
>CAZULO010000070.1:4329-13781 GCA_964621245.1 uncultured Flavobacterium sp. | reverse complement strand
GCTTCACAAACTATTAACGTGCAAGATGTAACTGCTCCAAATTTAACAATTCAAGCTACAAATTTAACTGTTGAATGTGATGGCTTAGGAAATCTAACACAACTAAATAATTGGTTAGCTTCTAATGGTGGTGCTTCAGCTTCAGATGACTGCTCAGAAGTCAGTTGGACTAACAATTTTACTGGAAATTTATCTGATTTATGTGGATTAACGGGAATTGCAACTGTTTCTTTCACTGCTTCTGATGCTTGTGGAAATAATGTATCTTCCATAGGAACATTTATTATTCTAGACACAACACCACCAAGTTTTACATCGATATTGCCAGAAAACATTAGTGTTTCTTGTGAGGCTATTCCTAACCCGCAAGAACTCACAGGTTCCGATTCTTGTAGTACGGAAGTATTCATTACCACTAACGATGAAATAAGTGGCACGCCTTCGGAATGTATTGGACAATTCCAAATAAATAGAACTTGGAAAATTAGTGATAGTTGTGGCAATTTTCAAACTCATACGCAAATAATTTCTGTTTTCGACACCACACCTCCAGTACTTGTGACTCCATTTCCAAATGAGTTGTTTGTAAATTGTAGTGCTATTCCTCCAGTACCAAATTTAGAATTTACCGATAACTGTTCAGGAATAAATCCAGCAATTAATTATACTGAAACTATAACTACACAATCGATTTCAGAATATTTAATTATAAGAAATTGGACAGTAAGCGATAACTGTGGTAATACATCAAATTTTTCTCAAAATATCCATGTAACAATAACTGAACCATTTGATGCTATACCGTATAGAATCTGTATAACTGAAACCATAGATTTATTTACACTACTTCCAAACGGTTTACCTACCAATGGAAATTGGATTGAAGTAAATACTACAGGTGCAATTTCTGGAAGTAATTTCGATCCATCAGGTTTAGCTTTCGGATATTATACGATCAGATATGTTGTGACTACTGAGAATAATTCTTGTCCGTCTATTTATGAAATTTACATACGTGTTGCCAATTGTGAAGTTTTAGCTGCTTGTGACATTATAATATATAATGCAGTTTCACCAAATGGTGATGGACTAAATGAAGTCTTTATTATTGAAGGCATTACTTGTTATCCGAATAATACTGTAGAAATTTATAACAGATGGGGGGTAAAAATTTATACAGCAAACGGATATAACAATACTTCTATTTCGTTTAATGGAATGTCACAAAATAAATTAACAGTTAGTAATGACAAATTACCTGGAGATACTTACTTTTATATTTTAAATTACAAAGATGCACAAAACAACGCCTTTGAAAAAACAGGATATTTATACATAAAATACTAGTTTATGAAAAATTATATATACAGTCTTATACTATTATTTGGTATTTCAAGTTATGGTCAACAAGACTCTCAATACACCCAATATATGTACAATACTATAACTGTAAATCCTGCCTATGCGGGTACAAGAGAAACGTTTAGTGCATTTGTATTACATAGAAATCAATGGGTGGGTTTAGATGGAGCACCTGTTACTAATACTGCAGCTATAAATACAAATGTTGGAGATAGTAAATTTGGAGTTGGATTATCATTTGTGAATGACAATATCGGACCTACACAAGAAAATGCGATTTCTGCAGATATAGCCTATATTATACCCTTAAATGGTGAATATAAGTTATCATTTGGTTTAAAAGGAACAGCCAATTTATACAATTTAGATGTTTCTAAACTAACTATATTTCAGGCTAATGATCCAGAATTTCAAAATTTGAATGGAAAATTATCACCAAATTTTGGCGCTGGAGTTTATTATTTTTCAGATAAATTTTATATGGGCGCTTCGGTTCCAAATTTCAATAAAACGAAATATTATAATGCCAATGAAGTTTCAATCAATACAAAAGTGATTAGTTATTATTTACTTTCTGGATATGTTTTTGATTTGAGTCGAACGGTAAAATTTAAACCTTCGTTTATGGCTAAAATTAATGAGGGAGCGCCATTTCAGTTAGATGTTAATGCTAATTTTTTGATTCATGATAAATTGGTATTTGGTGCTTCGTATCGCTTAGATGCCGCTGTGAGCGCATTAGTCGGATTTCAATTTTCAAACTCTTGGTTTTTAGGCTATGGTTATGATTTAGAAACTACTAAATTATCTAACTATAACTCTGGTTCACATGAATTATTTTTAAGATATGAAATTTTCAAAAACACTAAGATTTCAACTCCAAGATTCTTCTAAAATTAAAATTATGAAAAAAAATATCATACTCGTATTATTCTTTTGCACTATTAGTTATGGGCAACAAGTTAAAGTGATGAAAGCTGAAAAAGACTTTAATTCATTTGCTTATGTAGATGCCATAGAAGTGTATGAAAACATCTTAAAAAAAGGATATCAATCAGCAGAAATATTTGAAAAATTAGGCAATTCATATTATTTAAATGGCGAAAACGAAAAAGCAGCGCAATCGTATAAAGCGCTGTTAGGATACGATACCGATTTAGATCCTGAAATTTATTTCAAATATTCACATTGTTTGAAAGCCTTAGGAAATTATGAAGAAGCTAATAATATGATGCAAAAATATTATGAAAAAACTAATAATTCATCCCAACAAAAAGAGTTAGATACTTACTTATCAAACATCAAAAAAAATTCTAAATCTTATAAAATTACTTCCACATCTATAAATTCTGAATTTTCTGATTATGGTCCGTACATATTTGACAATAAAGTATATTTTACTTCGGCTATTGATTCTGCATCTGTTAGAAAAAAAACACATGAATGGACGGGACAAAATTTCACTGACATTTATATGGCTTCAATAAATACAGATACTACTTTGACATTTTTAGGAAATTTTTCGAAAAAAATAAATACAAAATTTAATGAATCCTCTCCCATTTTTACAAAAGATGGAAAAACAATGTATTTCACCAGAAATAATTATCTACACGGAAAAAAAGGGAAAAGTAACGATAAAAGTACTTATGTAAAAATTTATAAAGCTACATTTATAAATGGCGAATGGTCTAATATTACAGAATTACCTTTTAATAATAACGAGTCTAGTTTTGGACATCCCGCCTTATCTTTAGATGAAAAAACATTATACTTTGCCTCAGATAGAGAAGGAACTACAGGTTACTCTGACTTATATAAAGTGAATATAAAAGGAAATAGTTATGGTAAACCAGAAAATTTAGGAACCGCCATAAATACTTCTGGAAGAGAAAGTTTTCCCTCTTTTGATACCGAAGGCAATTTATATTTTGCTTCCGATGGACATTTAGGTTTGGGCGGTTTAGATGTTTTTAAAGCTATAAAAAATGAAGATGGAAGTTTTCAAAAACCAATCAATTTGGGCAATCAATTTAATAGTCCGAAAGATGATTTTGCTGTTACTTTTTACGATATTCACTCCGGTTATTTTGCCTCAAATAGAGAAAATGGAAAAGGTTTTGATGACATTTATTATTTTAAAGAAAACACTTGTGATCAGATTTTAAAAGGTATTATTTTCGACAAAGAAAATAATACGATAATTAAAAACGCAACTGTTTTGTTGTATGATGAAGAAATGAAAGAAATAAAAAACGTTCTTTCGGATGAAAACGGTGGTTACCGTTTTGAAGTAGATTGCGATAAAATTTATTTTATAAGAGTCACACAAACAGAATATGAACCGCAACAAATTCGAATATTAACTGATTCTTCAAATAAAAAAGAAAATACAAATGATATTTTACTTTCCAAAAAACAAATTCCAATTGAAAAAGGTACGGATTTAGCTAAAGTTTTAAATATCAGTAAAATTTATTTTGATTTAGATCAATCTTTTATCCGACCAGATGCCGCTGTTCAGCTCCAAAAACTAATTGAAGTATTACAGCAATATCCTAATATGAGCATTGATATCCGTTCGCATACGGATAGCCGACAAACTCATGCTTATAATGAAGCTTTATCAGATAGAAGAGCGAAATCTACCTTAGCCTATTTAGTAAAAAATGGCATCTCTAAAAATAGATTAACAGCGAAAGGATATGGCGAAAATCAACTTGTAAATCCATGTGCAGATGAAATTCCTTGTACAGAAGAAGAACATCAAATGAATAGAAGAAGTGAATTTATAATTTTGAAAGTGGAGTAAAATCAAAACATATAAAAAAATCCCAACATAAAACATATTGGGATTTTTGCTATTTTATAAGGATTAAATTTTAATTCCTGGAGGAAGCAATTCTTGAAACCTTTTATTTTTTCTAAAAAAAGAAACAATCTTAGTATTGGTTGGAACTACTTTAAATTTACGTTCTTGTGCAATGTCTAAAACAGAAGTGATAAATTGATTTACTTTATCTTCTTCTTCATTTTCATCTGCGCAAAGTTTAGTCAAAAATATCTTTCGCTCTTGAATAGCGTACTCAATTGTTAAAAGCCCATTTGTAGTTTTGGCTTCAAACTGTCTTAACAATTCATTGTCTTTAATTTCCTCAACTTGCATAAAATTTGATTTAAATACTAACAAATCCAAAAGGATTGTTAAAATGTTGCGCAAATTTACGAAAAAAACACACACTTGTCAAGTACTAATCAAATGAAAATCATAGATATAGAAAAAAAAGAAGTCATCTTGCACTTTTATAGATAAAAAATGGAATAAAATTAAATTTATATTCTAATTTTAAGGCAAAAATAACAATCATATGTCAAAAATTCAAGTCTATTTTGTACCAGGTTTAGCGGCAAGTATTGAAATATTCGAAAACATACACTTACCAGAAGCCTTATTTGAAATACATTTCTTAGAATGGATTTTACCCCTTCATAAAGAAACCATTGAACACTATGCCAAAAGAATGACGGATAAAATTAAACACGAACAAGTAGTTTTAATTGGTGTTTCGTTTGGTGGAATTATGGTTCAAGAAATGGCTAAAATTATACCAACCAAAAAAACGATTATCATATCTAGTGTAAAAAGCAATCTAGAATTACCCTTACACATGAAATTTGCCAAGTTTACTAAATGTTATAAAGTCATACCTACAAGATTAATAGGCAAAGTTAATTATTTGTCTAAATATATAAAGGGTCGAGGTGTGCTTGCAAAAAGAGTTCAATTATATCAAAAATATTTATTTATGAAACAAACGACCTATTTAGATTGGGCCATAGAGAATGTTTTATTATGGAAAAGAACGATTCCAGACCCTAATGTAATTCATATTCATGGTGATGCAGATATGATTTTCCCTATAAAAAACATCAAAAATTGTATTCCCCTTAAAGGTGGCACACACATTATGATAGTAACCAAATACAAATGGTTGAATGAAAATTTACCTCAAATTATTTTAGAATAAACCCAAACACTTATGAAAACATTATCCAAAGTTCTTATTGTTTTATCTCTTTTTATTTTATGTACCTTTTTAATTTATTCGAAATCGTATCTTAATGTGCCTAAAAAAAATCATGTCGATTATCCTTTAGATTTAGATTTTTGTGGAGAAAAAGTACCCACAGAATTGGCTGATGTAAAGGAAAGATTAGATCGAGAAATGTTAGTAAATATCAATTTAAATGCTACTACTGCAATTTTGATTAAAAGAGCTCATAAAGTGTTTCCAATTATTGAACCTATTTTAGAAAAAAATGGGATTCCGGATGATTTTAAATATTTAGCTGTAATAGAAAGTGGCTTAATTAATGCTGTTTCTCCTTCTGGTGCAAAAGGTGTTTGGCAGTTTATGCCTAATACGGCAAAAGAAAGTAAATTAGAAGTAACAGAACAAGTTGACGAACGCTATCATATTGAAAAAGCGACACAAGCAGCTTGTGAATACTTATTGAAAGCCAAAAGTAAATTTGGAACTTGGACGGTTGCTGCAGCTTCCTATAATGGAGGTATGACGGGATTACAAAATCACATCACATTCCAACAAACCTCGGATTATTACAATTTATGGCTTACTGAAGAAACAGCCCGATATGTCTTTAGAATTATAGCTTTAAAAGAAATTATGAAAAATCCTGAAAAGTATGGGTATTTAATTCCAAAAGAAGCGCTTTATCCAAAATTAAACACCAAATTAATTCGTGTTGATTCTACTATTTCAAATTTAAGTACATTTGCTATCAGTCAGGGGATTAATTATAAAATTTTAAAAACGCACAACCAATGGTTACGAGATAAAAGATTAGATAATCCAACTAAAAAAGTATACACCATTGAAATTCCTTTAGAAGGATATCAAAAATGAAAAACAAAATGAACTTACAAATTATATTTTCCCTTATTCTAATAGGAATTTTAGCTGGCGTATTAAGCGGCTTAGTTGGTGTGGGCGGCGGTATCATTATGGTTCCTTTGCTAGTACTTTTTTTTGGATTTACTCAACATGAAGCGCAAGGAACTAGTTTAGCAGTTTTAGTAGTTCCAGTTACAGCAGTGGCAGTTTACAATTACTATCAAGAAGGTCAAATTAACTTAAAGTATGCGGCCATTATTGCTGTATTTTTTGTGATTGGAAGTGTTGCAGGAAGTAAGTTTGCCTTAACATTAGATCAAAAAATGTTAAAAAAGATATTTGCGATTGTGCTGTTACTCATCGCTGGAAAAATGTTGTTAGAGAAATAAAAAAAAGCCCAAAAATGAATTTACATTTTTGGGCTTTTTTTAGATTTTATATTATTTAATTTCCGGCCATTCTAGTGCCATCGAAACCATCATTTACAATTAAAGACGTTAATCCCGAATTGAATCTACCATAATAAAAATCTAACGATGATTTTAAGTTTAATTTTTTTGTTTCTGGTTTCACAAAGTTTTTCTGAATATCAACTAATTCCATGTTTTCATCAATTAAATAAGAAGTAGGAAATCCAAACGTTCTTTTCAAATAAGAAATAGCTTTTAAATCTTTTTGTTCCGAATCATTTGCGTAACACACCATAATTTCATTTGAAAAACCTTTCGCAATTTTTTTCATATCTTGTTTCTTATCCCAAAAAACTACAACAATCTGCATTTTATTTTTATATTCTTTAGCAATTTGATTTAAAGCTGGAATTTCACCTTTTCCCATAATACACCATGAAGAATAAGTAACCATTAAAATTGGTTTTTGTATTTTTGACAATTGAATTCTACTTTTTCCTAATCTTTTAAAAGAGAAATCGTCAAAATGAGTGCCTGCCAAAGAATTTTCAACTAAAGAATCGAATAATGTTTCCGCTTTTTCGTAATTCTTTTTTGTATAGGCTTGGTTAGACAAACTTACATATTTTTTAAAATTAGCTTTCACAGAAGCCGAAAATACAGCAGTTGTATCTATGCTGGCTTGAACTGATAAAGAGCAAATTAAAAATAACAAGTAACAATTTTTCATAATTCATTTATTTTATGGTACAAAGATACATTGCCACTCACATTAGATAAAAAAAACTCGTTACTTACCTACTAAAACTCGTTCAACTGCACTATTTACGGCACAAAGTTGCATAATATCGATAAAACGCAAAAAATTTATCCGTTTTACAGATAAACTTGTATTTTTACACCAAAGTTAAAGGTGGTGTCAAAAAAAAAAATTGTTATTTCTGGAATAAACATGGTAGAAGGCGGTATTTTTACCATCCTTCATAATGTGCTGAATGAAATAGCTCCCTATGCTGAAAAACACAACTTAGAGGTGATTGCATTAGTACATGATGCCTCCAAATTTAATTTTCGAAATATTCAACTCATTGAATTCCCAAAATCAAAAAAATCATGGTTTTTTAGGTTGTATTATGAATATTTTTATTTTAAAAAACTATCTAAAAAAATACAACCTGATATATGGTTTTCTCTTCATGATACTTCACCAAGGGTAACCGCAAAAAAACAATTTGTATACTGCCATCATCCTACTACCCTATTTAAACCGTCATGGAAAGACTGGAAATTCGATTATAAAATTGGTATTTTTTCACTTTTATATGATTTTGTGTTCCGATTTAATATCTCTAAAAATCATACCGTTTTTGTACAACAACATTGGATTAAAAAGATTTTTGAAAAACGATTTCACATTTCAAATCTAAAAGTGGCCATTCCACAATTTACAGAAGAGATTATTTCAGAAAACTTTCCGTTTACACCAAATAAAATTCATTTTTTTTACCCTAGTTTTCCTAGAAGCTTTAAAAATCATGAAATAATATTAGAAGCCATAAAATTGTTACCCGAAGAAATAGCGAATCAAACAGAATTTCATTTTACGACTATAAAAAATAGTACTGAAAATTACGCGAAATTTTTAATAAACAACTATCAAGAAATTGAAAATGTTCGGTTTTATGATAAAGTAAATCGAAAACAAGTATTAGCTATGTATTATACTATGGATTGCTTGATTTTTCCATCAAAAGTAGAAACGTGGGGTTTGCCTATAAGTGAAGCAAAAGCCTACAACAAACCTATGTTTTTAGCCAATTTACCCTATGCCAAGGAAGCATGTGGAGGATATGATAAAGTAAGCTTTTTTAATGAAAACAACCCGGCAGATTTAGCTCAACTTTTAGTTGAATTTGTGCAACAAAAACATAAATTTGCTGGAAACCACCCCCCTTATGATACCACTTCTGATTTGCATAATTGGAATGAATTATTTGATTATATTTTAAAAGTCTAAGATGCCTTTTTTTACTGTAATACTTCCGCTATACAACAAAGAAAAACACATTGAGAATTCAATAAAAAGTATTCTCAATCAAACGTTTACCGATTTTGAATTGCTTATTATAAACGATTGTTCTACAGATTCCAGTGCAAATATTGCGGCTACATATCTTTCCGAAAGAGTTACATTAATTCAGCATGAAAAAAATAGTGGTTTAGCAGCCACTCGAAATACAGGAATTAGAAAAGCAAGCTCAAATTATATAACTTTTTTAGATGCAGATGATTTCTGGAAACCTACTTTTTTAGAGAAAATTTATAATTTAATTCAGAAATTCCCCGAAGCAGGCATATTTGCAACAAATTATGAAGAGATATGGGATAAAACTGTAAAACAACCACGCAATGGATCAGAAAATTTACCTGCAGATTTTATTGGTTTTATCGATTTTTTTAAACTAAATCTAAAACAAGGCATTTACAATCACGGTTCCGTTTGTTTGCATAAAGAAGTATATGAAAAGGTTGGTTTTTATAATGAAGAACTTAATTTTTCAGAAGATTTAGATTTTAACATCAGAGCGAATTATCATTATAAGTTAGCTTACGATAATTCCGTACAAATGAGTTATTTCATGCAAACTGATAATCAACTTACAAGAAGTTCCATTAAAAATAAAATCCTTCCTGATTTTGATAAGTATGAAGATTGGGCAAAAACCAATCAAGATGTAAAAAAATATTTAGATTTTGAACGCTA
>CAZULO010000070.1:0-4229 GCA_964621245.1 uncultured Flavobacterium sp. | reverse complement strand
AAATAATATACACGTTTTACTTCAAATGGAACCGTATCATTTTCAATAACACCAATATTTCCTTTTGAGTTGGTTATTTTTGGAATATCTATAATTTTATAGTTCATTTTTATTTTCTTAATTTTAAAAAAAAAGTTACCCATTCCGCACCAATAGTTTCTAAACTAAATTGTTTTACACTTGATAAGGCGTTTTCTTTACACCGTAAATATAAATTATGATCTGAAACCAATAAATTCATAGCTTCAATTAATTTTTCTGAATTTTGATTTTCGACTAATAATCCATTTTTTTTATCTGTAATTATTTCATTTGGTCCAGAGGAATAATTCCAAGAAATTACAGGAGTTTTACATGCTAATGATTCTAATAAAACCATTGGTAAACCTTCATATTTACTTGTTGAAAGTGTAAATAAAGCATTTTTATAATAACGAAATGGATTTTTTACATTTCCTTTAAAAATTACAAAATCAAGTAAATTTAAACTTTCAACCAATTTTATCCATTTGTTTTTTAGTTTTCCTTCACCTAAAATAAGTAGTTTAATGTTTTTTTGAGGCAAATCCGATTTGGAATAACATGCAATTAGTTTATCAAATTGTTTAACATTTTTATGCATACTTCCAGCTGACACAATATATTCAAAATTTGCTATAATAGGTTCAGTTGCTTTTTCGGAAATAGATTCAAAATCAATAGGATTGAAAAATATTTGAGAAGGAATAAAAGAATATTTCGAACTGACTTTATCGTTTATTCCTTTTGAAACCGTGATAAATTGTTGACAATTTTTGTAAAGAAGTTTTGATAAAAATCTATTTTTGGGAAGATATGATTTAAGTTTATAGCTATGAATAGTTTGTATAAATTTCGGATACACAAAGTTGTAAATGATCAGTTCTTGTAAAAAATACTCTTTCGTCCGAAAATCTATAACAAAATCAAATTGATTATTTAGAAAAAATTTCTTTAACGCGAAAAAACGTTTGCTTCTACTCCACCAACTATTTCTTTTATCTTTTAAATGTTCTAAATGAAAAACTTTTCCAGCATAATTATATTCAATTTTCCCAGAAAAAACAACATGAAACACTTCAAAACCCTGTTTTTCAAAGTATAAAGATAAATCTGCGGCCACTCTTTCTGCACCACCTCCTGAAAGTGTTACGGTAACTAAACAAATTTTAATAGTTTTTGATTTTGATTGCAACTGATTCTGTTTTCAACAAATATAAAAATATTCAATAAACTATGGTTGACATTTTTTAAATTTATATATTTGAGCAACAATAATAGATTTAGAATGACATTCATAAAAACTACAGAACAGACTTCAAAATATGAACATTTAGAAAAAATGTCTGTTTCAGAAATGCTTTTAAATATTAATAACGAAGATAAACTAGTTGCCTTAGCGGTTGAAAAAGCAATCCCACAAATTGAAATTTTAGTTGAACAAGTGATTCTGAAAATGAAAAATGGAGGACGTTTGTTTTATATTGGAGCGGGAACATCTGGACGATTAGGCGTTGTTGATGCTAGTGAATGTCCGCCAACGTTTGGTGTTGATTTTGAAACCGTAATTGGAATTATTGCTGGTGGCGATACAGCCATAAGAAAAGCCGTTGAATTTGCAGAAGACGACAAAAATCAAGCTTGGGAAGATTTACAACAATGGAAAATCACAGAAAATGATGTGGTTATTGGAATTGCCGCTTCCGGAACTACACCTTATGTAATTGGAGGTTTAGAAAAATGTAATGAAAATAAAATTACTACAGGTAGCATTAGTTGTAATGCTGAAAGTCCACTTTCAAAAACGGCAAATTATCCCATTGATGTAATTGTCGGGCCAGAATTTGTAACAGGAAGTAGTCGAATGAAAGCTGGAACGGCGCAGAAATTAGTTTTAAATATGATTTCTACCACAACTATGATTGCTTTAGGAAAAGTAAAAGGCAATAAAATGGTGGATATGCAATTAAGTAACGATAAACTTATTGATAGAGGGATTCGTATGATTATGGAAGAAATTCCAGTAACCTATGAAACCGGATCAACTTTATTAGAAAAATATAAAAGTGTTCGTAATGCAGTAGAAGCCTATCTAACCAATTCAAATTTATAAAAATCTAAAAAAATTAAAATATGAAAAAATTAATTTGTCTGAGTCTATTACTAGTCACCTTAGTAAATTTTGCACAAACTCGTTTTGTCTCGCGAGAACTTCCTGCAGGACAAACTATTGAAATAAAGGATAAAAAAATGTTTATCAATAACGAACAAATTCCAGCTTATGAAATAAAAAAATATTTAAAAGATAACAATTTCAAAGCGTATTCTCTATACAACAAAGCAAAAAACAAAAGTGTGTTAGGCGGATTACTATTAGGATTGGGTTCTGTATTTATAATAAGTGATGGCGTAAGAGCAGCCGTTACGGATGGCGGAAAATTCCCAACTGTAATTTCATATGTCGGAGTTGCTTTTGTTGGAACTTCACTTTTTGTATTAAAAGGCAAGAACAAAAAAATGGAGAATGCTATAGACTTTTATAATTCGGGTTTAAAAACTACGGCTGATGCTTCAAATCAATTTGAAGCAAATGTTACTATTGTAGCCAACTCCAACGGATTAGGTTTACGCCTAAACTTTTAATTATGTCAGTCAATAAAGAAATATTAAATAAAGGGTTACGAATTTTATTAGGTTCACTACCTACTCTATTTATTGGGGTATTTATTTTAAACAGTAGTTTTAAAAATCAAAAACATCCTTTGTATATTTATGTGTTAATTTTGGCTGTTTTAATTTGTGCCTATGCGGTTTATCTTATGTTTAAAGGCATTAATACGATTATGAAAAGTATGTTTGACAAGTAAATTTGATTTACGATTTACGATTTATGAAATTTTAAAAATAAAACAATTGAAAAAATACATTTACTTATTCACTTCTATTTTACTAGTATCTTGCTATACTCAAGAAAGAACTTGTAAAGACTTTAAAACAGGAAAATTCACTTCTGAAACTACAGTTGAAGGTAAAAAATTTACTAGTTCATTTGAAAGAAATGATTCTGTTCAAATTGAAAATTATAATGCTGTTATTGATACATTTTCCATAAGATGGATTAATGACTGCGAATATATCTTAGAAAATCTGAAACCAAAAAATAGAGCAGAGAAAAAAGCCATCCATGTTAAAATACTAAACACCAAAGATTTAAAATATAATTTTGAATATTCTTTTGTGGGTGATGCAAAAAAACAATTTGGTTCTGTAACAAAACTGCAATAAGTTACGTAAAATCACAGTAAAAATTAAATTAACTAACTAAACTAAATGGAAATTTTATCAAATCCGAATGCGTGGGTAGCTTTATTAACCCTTACTTTTTTAGAAATTATTTTAGGAATAGACAACATTGTGTTCTTGTCTATTGTATCAGGAAAACTAAAAGCAGAAGATCAACCTAAAGCCAGAAGAATTGGTTTATTATTAGCCATGGCTTTCAGAATCATTTTACTTTTCGGAATTACTTGGGTGATGAGTTTAAAAGATTCTTTCTTTGATTTCGATTGGGGATTTGTATCTGGTGGATTAAATGGTCAAAGTTTAATCGTATTTGGAGGTGGTTTATTTTTACTATATAAATCGGTTTCTGAAATTCATCATAAACTAGAAGGTGAAGAAGAAGGTACTTCTGGAAAAGCAAGTAATTCATTAAGTGCTGCAGTAATTCAAATAGCTTTACTTAATATAGTTTTCTCATTTGATAGTATATTAACGGCAGTTGGATTGGTAAGTGCCGCTGAACCACCAGTAGGTTTTGGACCAGCAGGAGCGCTAGAAATTATGATTGCTGCCATTGTAATATCTATTGTTATTATGCTGATTTTTGCTGGACCCGTTTCTAAATTCGTAAACGAACATCCAACCATTCAAATTTTAGGATTATCATTTTTAATTTTAATTGGTGTAATGCTTTTAGCAGAAGGTTCGCATTTAGCAGAAATTAAATTCTTTGGTGGAACACAAGTACATAGTATTCCGAAAGGTTATTTATACTTTGCCATTTTCTTCTCTTTATTTGTAGAGTTCTTGAATTTAAGAATGAAGAAAAACAGCAAAAAACCAGTGGTTTTACACAATAGTAAAATTTTGGATAAGAAACTGGAAGATTCTGATGTAACGAATTAAAAGACATTTTATCATAAAAAAAA
>CAZULO010000069.1:0-13940 GCA_964621245.1 uncultured Flavobacterium sp. | reverse complement strand
AATAAATCGATTACCTATTATTATTCTTTTTCAAATTCGAACTTAAAACAAGCTAGAAAAGAATTTTTAAAAATGAAAGAAGAAGAAATTAAAAATATCATTATTTCCGATTTAAGTATCGCACATCCCACCATAAAAGAAGAAATCGTAACCATTGAAATATATAAAATAGGTCATGGAATGATAAGTCCAACACCTAATTTTATTTTTAGTAAAGAAAAAGAAATAGCAGCTAAAAGTATTGATAATAAGATATTTTTTGCCCACAGTGATTTATCAGGAATATCTGTTTTTGAAGAAGCTTTTCATCATGGAATAGATGTTGTAAACCAAATTTTCAATGAAGCAACCTTGGATTCATAAAGCCAAAACAGACGGAATTTTCATTTTAGCACCCTCTTTTGTGGTGTTACTTATTGTTTTTCTATTTCATAACCAATTAATGACAATTGAAGAAAATTATTCCTTCTATGTTTGGTTAATTTTAATTGTAGGTATTGATGTAGCGCACGTTTATGCTACTTTGTTTAAAACCTATTTCGTAAAAGAAACCTTTATTCAAAGTAAAAAACTTTTGATTTCATTGCCAATAATCTGTTTTTTAATTGGATTGATTTTGTTTTCGTTTGGTGCTTTGGTTTTCTGGTCTTTTTTAGCGTATGTGGCGGTTTTTCATTTCATCAGGCAACAGTATGGTTTCATGCGATTGTATTCGAGAAACGAAATTAAAACCAAATTTCAAGTTTATTTAGATCATGTAATTATTTATAATGCCACGGTTTTCCCCATGTTGTTTTGGTTTTTATCGAACAATAGAAAGTTTAATTGGTTTGTTGAAAATGAATTTTTTTTATTCGAAAACCACATTATCATAAAGTATTTATACTATTTGTATTTTGCTATAATTGGAGTTTATGTTTTAAAAACGGCTTACCTTTTTCTAACCAAAAAAGAATTTAATATTCCCAAAAACGTGCTAATTATTGGAACCTACTTGTCATGGTATTTTGGCATCGTTTTCTATAATAACGATTTAATATTTACCTTGTTAAACGTGGTGTCTCACGGAATTCCTTATTTGGCTTTGATTTATTTTAAAGAAGTCAATGAACCAAAAATTGGTTTTATGAAAGGGATTTCTTCATTCAATAAGATTGCCATTTTTCTTGTCTTCTTGTTAGGAATTGCCTTTTTAGAAGAATTTTTTTGGGAGATTTTTGTATGGCAAGAAAATTTCACATTTAATTTTGATGTTTCCGAAAATTGGCAACTCATTTTAGTGCCATTATTAACGGTGCCTCAGTTTACACATTATTTATTGGATGGTTTTATTTGGAAATCCAACAAGAAATAATCAAGACTATTATTCTCTCTCCTGAGATTTTCATGTTGTCACCGAGTTTAAGGTGTTGAATAGTTATAACTATTTAAAAATAAACGGATTACTATTTTAAATATTTAAAAATTGTTTTATCTTTCTATCTAAATTTTTAAGATATGAGAAATACAACACTTCTTTTTGCTTTATTGTTTTCTTTCCTTATGTTTGGACAGAAAAAATGGTTTACTACCTATCAAGATTCTATTGCTTTAGTGTCAGATGCGAATGAAATAACAAATCTGTTTACGAAAGATTTAAAAAAATCGGCTCCTCAATTACAATTTGAGGTTAAAACCATTTTAAATACCACGCCTTATTTAATTTTTTTCTATAAAGACGCTGCTAATATCCCGCTTTGGGAACAGGTAATTCCAGACCAAAAACAATTTTTTTATCAATTGGCTGGCAGTGAATCGGAAGGAAAAAAAATGTTTGGATTATTTTTTAATGGGTTTTATTTGCCTCACGAATTAGGTCATGCTTTTGAATTTGCACTTTATGGCGAAATACCAGGTTCTTATTCTAGCGAATATTTTGCCAATACAGTAGCGATTTTATGGTGGAAAAAACAAAATCGACACGCAGATTTAAAAAGTTGTTATGTAGCAGCTAAAAAAATGTGGTCGCAACTTCCAAATCCAGTTCCGGAAGGTCAAACTATTGAAGCGTATTTTTCTGAAAATTATGAAAAAGCGACGCAAAATCCTTTTGTATATGGCTATTTACAATTCAAACAATTTATTGATATTTATGAAACTAAAAACCTTCCAGATTTTGATTCTTTTATTCGTATTACTTTAAAAAATAAAAACAAATAGATTTAAAAAGCTGCTACTAGTTAACTTTTACAAACCTAATTTTTCGTTTATAATTGGGAGTATTCGATTCGTAATTTTTGTATATGTTAGAGCAGAAGGGTGTAGACCATCTGATGCAACTAAGTTAGGTTGTTCTAATCCTAATCTTGTCAAATCAGTAATTGTTACATACGAAATGCTGTTGTTTTTACAATAGTTTGAGGCAAAGGTATTGTATTGATCAATTTCTTTTGAAATCGTTTTGCTTCTATTACCAAAAGGAGTAAAGGCATAATCCGGAATGGAAAGAACTAGTACGTTTTTTTTTATTCCTTTCGCTTTTTGTGTGGCTAGTGCTACTAATTTTGGAAATTCTTGTTCATAAACTTGAAAAGGTTTATTTTGATATTGGTTATTAACACCAATTAACAAGGTGACGATATCGTAATCAGCTGTTGGATTTTCTTCAGTTATGGCTTGTATTAGTTGTGTTGTGGTCCAACCTGTTTTTGCGATTCTTTTTGTAACTATTTTTGTTTGATTGGGTAAATTGTTTTGAATGGCATTTTGGAGTTGTATAGGAAATCCACAAGTGTCACAAACACTTTCCCCAATTGTATAACTATCACCAAGTGCTAGGTATTTAATGCTTTGATCCTTTTTTGTATTACGAGTTTCTTCCTTTTTTTGAATAGAACATTTTAAAATTGTCCATCCAAAAAATAAACAAAATAGTGTTATGAATAGTTTTCTCATAGTTAACTATACGAAATTATAGCAACTGGAGTTTCAATATATTCTTTTACCACTTGTAATACACCTTCTTCATTGGTATCAATTAGCCACTTAATAAGCGCAATTTTACCATTTTCAATTTCAATTCCAGTAATGTTTCTTGGATGAACACAGCTTCCATCGTTAAAGAAATGTAAAGCATTTTCATTTGGTCTTGGAAAATGAGGTCGGTGTGTATGTCCAATAATTGTTATTTTGTTATTGTTGTTGGCAATCCATTTTCTGATTCTGCGTTCCACTTTTTCTGATTCTTTGTAGTTTTTTGCTGGACTAGTTGGGTCTTTAATTCCCCAAACTTGCAAAGGTTTCCAGAGTACTCTCACAAAAAAACGGTTGAATTTCCAAGCTACATAATTCATAAAATCCGCTTGATGTCCGTGTGTTAAAAATAGTTCTTGACCAGATTCTTCATTTTCTAAAACGATGGCTTCATGGAACTTTAAGTGCGGCATTAATGGTAGCTTTTTTCCAGCAGTGGTATCAAAGTATTCAGAGAAATTTTTTTGTACGATTTTCGGATCTTGATAAACCATATCGTGATTGCCATAAATCATATGTAATTTATCTTGATCGTAAAATTTTTTCAACAGTAGATAGACATTTTTATTGGCTTCAATAACATCTGAAAAAAATCTATTTTCCCATAATTCATCCCCATCACCCAATTCAATATATTGATAATCGTTTTTAAAATAATGAAGTAAAGCATGCATGTAAATGTTACGATTATTAGCAAAATCATCTGCAAAACTTCCATCACCACGATGGCAATCACTAAACAAGATAAACTTATCTGTATTGTTGAATTTTATTCGTAGTGCCTTTTGATAAGCGCGTGTTAAACGGGTTTGTGAAGACATATTTTTAGTTTAAAACAAATGTACTAAAAAAGTATTTGGATGGTTATAGCAATCAAATTAAAAGCCACTATAAAAGTGGCTTTGATTTTTTATATTTATTAGAATTTATTTGATGTTAACGTCTTTTTTTAGTGTAATACTTAGCACTTTTATCACCATAAATTTTCTTAGCTTGTCCTGGTGGTAATGGTTTTGATTTATGAACAACAGTAGTTTTTCGGTTTACCTGTACGCTACAACTTGTCAAGCAGAAGAAAGTTGAGTAAGAAAAAGCAATCAGTAGTAGTTGTAAAAACAATGTTTTTTTCATAATAGATTGTTTTTTTAAGTTATAAATTATTTTCCTGTAAAAACAGCTTTTCTTTTTTCTAAAAAGGCGGTTGTTCCTTCTTTAAAATCTTCAGTGCCAAAGCAGAAGCCAAAGTTTTTTACTTCGGTTGCAAATCCATTTACGCCATCTTCATAATTGGCATTTATGGCTGCAATAGCTTTACTGATCGCCATACTAGAATTTTGGCTAATTTTAGTAGCTAAAGATTTGGCTAAGTCTAGTAATTCTTCTTGTGCTACTACGTGATTTACTAAGCCATAATTTTTTGCTGTTTCCGCATCAATCATATTGGCGGTCATGATTAATTCCATGGCTCTGCCTTTTCCAATTAATTGAGCTAAACGTTGCGTCCCACCATATCCAGGAATTACACCTAAAGTTACTTCTGGTAATCCCATTTTCGCGTTGGTTGAGGCAATTCTGAAATGACAACTCATGGCCAATTCTAATCCGCCACCTAAAGCAAATCCATTAACTGCTGCGATAACAGGTGTTTCTAGGTTTTGAACAAAATCAAATAATAATTCTTGACCTTTGGCTGCTAACTGTTCTCCTTCTGAAACTGAAAAATTGGCAAATTCAGAAATATCGGCACCTGCTACAAATGCTTTTTCTCCACTTCCAGTTAATATAATAACTTTGGTATCGGCATCTTGATTTAAAGTGGTGAAAACCTCATGTAATTCTTCAATAGTTGCTTTGTTTAAGGCGTTTAATTTGGTGGGTCTGTTGATAGTAACAATAGCTAAATTGTCTTGTTTTTCAATTAAAATATTTTCCATTTTTTTATTTTTTAATAGGTATTCGAGTGGTGAAAACAGTTCCTTTTCCTTCTTTTGTTTCGAAAGTAATAGAACCGTTGTAATTTTCTATGATATTTTTTATGATGGCCAAGCCTAAACCCATGCCTGAGTTTTTTGTGGTAAATTTTGGTTCGAAAATATGTGCCGCATGTGCTTCAGAAATTCCAATTCCATTATCTGAAATCTTCATTTCAAACTGATTTTCACTTTTTGATACATGTACCGCAACTTTTTTATTTTCTTGGTTTTCTGGAATAGCTTGAATGGCATTTTTTACCAAATTCGTAACAATTCTGGTTAACTGAGCGGCATCAAATTGCATAAGTATTTCTTTTTCTGAACTTGAAAATACTATAAAATCTTCATCAAAAATTTCTAAAGCCATTTTTGTAATTTGAACTACATTCAATAGCTCATTTTGTTGGGTTGGCATAGTAGCAAAGTTTGAAAATGCACTAGCTACTGTGGTCATGGTGTCTATCTGTTGGATTAAAGTCTCCGAATAATCACTTAGTTTTTGATGAATTAGAGGATCTGTTATATCAAATTTTCTTTGGAAACTCTGAATCGTCAATCGCATCGGTGTTAACGGATTTTTTATTTCATGAGCGACTTGTTTCGCCATTTCGCGCCAAGCGTGTTCTCGTTCACTTTGTGCGAGTTTCTGAGCGCTTTCTTCCAAAGTGTCTACCATATTATTGTACGCTAAAATTAACGCATTAATTTCTTGGTTTCCAGGTTGTAGTAAGAGTTTTGGATTTCGCTCGTTTAACTGGGTAATTTCTAACTTTGTTGAAATTTGAGAAATTGATTTGGTAATGTTTTTAGAAAGTAAATAGGATAACCAAATCGAAACCAAAAACATTAACACATAAACTTGCGCGTATCTGGTTAAGAAATTTTGCACTTCTTCATTATAAAAATCACTAGTTTCTTCATAGGGAATGTTTATTATGGCTAAGTTTTTAAACTTAACATCTTTGACATAACTAAAGGAAGATTTCAAATAGCTATCATCTTCTTGTGATTTCGTTATTACAATGCGTTTCTCTGAAGAATTTTGAAGCTCTTTCAGTGTTTTTTTGTCTAAATTCGGAACTTTTTTGTCGATTTTAAAAGCTGATTTTGAAGATAAAAGCAGTCTTCCATTCAAGTCAAAAAAGTTAATTTCTAAACTATGAATATCGGATAATTCATGAATGCGTTCTTTGAAAATGTAGCGTATGTTCCGGGTTAAAAGTGGGTATGTGGTAGTTTTTAAAATGTAATCTATGTGTTCTTTTATAGCACTTTCCTTTCGTGATAGTCGTTCTTCATGATATTCTTGTGCTTCAAATCGAAAGTGAATTAAAGATACAATAGAAATTAATATAGTAGAAAATGTTGTCAAAAATAACATGGACAAAAATATTCTTCTACGTAAAGAAAGGGTTTGTATTTTGAAAAAATTAATCACTTTTTTTATTTCTAATTCGCTTATAAAATTGAAATCCTAGCATAATTATAACGGAAAAAAGTACAATACCAACTACTCCAAAAATCCAGTTTATCGCGTTTTTTAATATTACTAAAAATACGACAGCAAATAAAATAATAGTAGCGCCTTCATTCCATAAGCGCATAAAATTTGAGCTGTATTTCACCTGATCGTTTTGTAATTCTTTGTAAATACTTTGACATTTAAAGTGATAAAAAAATAAAGCAACCACAAAACCAAGTTTAACTTGCATCCATGGCATTTCTAAAAAAGCCGGATTTAAATGTAATAAGGTTAATGCAAAAATAGTAGCCAAAACAGCACTGGGCCAAGTAATGATATACCACAATCGATACGTCATAATTTTGTATTGTTTTTGTAAAATTTCTCGTTCTGGACTTGTTTTTTCACTGGCTTCTATTTGATAGACAAACAACCGTACGATATAAAACAATCCCGCAAACCAAGTAATTACAAAAATTAAATGTAAGGATTTGATATAATTATAATATTCCATTTTTCTGTTTTAGCTACTAGTTTATTCTTTTATTTTGAACTAGGTTCTTGTTTAAATTCTTCTATCCATTTTGCTACTACACCACACCATTCGTCTTCGTCATTCATACAAGGGATAGCCATAAATTCTTCTCCACCATGATGTAAAAATTCTTCATTAGCTTCCATCGCAATTTCTTCTAACGTTTCTAAACAATCGGCCACGAATGCTGGAGTTACCACAGCTAGTTTTTTAATTCCTTTTTCTGGCATTTTATTAATTTCTACATCGGTATATGGCGTTAACCATTTGTCTCCAGCTAAACGAGATTGAAAAGTTTGACTGTATTTTCCTTCTGGGATACCTAATAGCTTAACCACTTGCTTAGTTGTTTCATAACATTGGTGACTGTAACAAAATTCATGAGCCGGTGAAGGCGTATGGCAACAAGTACCATTCATTTTACAGTGTGATTTAGTTACATCTGTTTTTCTAATATGACGCTTTGGAATTCCGTGATAAGAAAATAACAAATGATCGTATTCAAAACCTTCCAAATGTTTTTTAATTGAATTAGCTAACGATTGAATGTAATCAGGTTTGTTATAAAATGCCGGAACTGTAGTAAACTTCATGTGTGGAAAATGCTTGGCGCGAAGTTCTTCGGCTAATACTAAAATTGTAGTTGTAGAAGCCATAGCATGTTGCGGATACAATGGAAAAAGCATCACTTCTGTAACACCTTTATCATGTAATTCTTGCAAACCTTTTAAGATAGTCATAGTTCCATAACGCATGGATAACGCTACAGGAATATCAACTAAACTACTAACTTTTTCATGCATTTTTTTTGAAATTACAATTAAAGGCGAACCTTCGCTTGTCCAAATTCTGGCATAGGCTTCTGCTGATTTTTTAGGTCTGGTTTGTAAAATGATCCCACGAACTAATAAGGCACGTAATAAAAACGGAACGTCAATTACGTATTTGTCCATTAAAAATTCATCTAAATATGGTTTAACGTCCTTTGGGGTTGGACTTTCTGGTGAGCCTAAGTTGACTAATAATACGCCTTTCATCTTGTAGGTTTTATTTGTTAACGGTTAAATTTAATATATATTTTTTTGGTGTAGTGCCAAATTTCTTTTTAAATGCAGATATAAAATGACTAGAAGTACTGTATCCAATTTGAATACCCACTTCATTCACATTATAGGATCCCGAATCTAATAATTTTCTAGCAAATTCCATTTTATAATCGAACAAAAAATTAAATACAGTATCACCATAAATTTCTTTAAATCCTGCCTTTAATTTTTTTAAGGATATGCCCACTTCATCTGCTAATTCTTGCAACCCTGGTGGTTCTGCCATGTGTTTGATTATAATTTCTTTAGCTTTTTTTATTTTCAATACATTTCCTTCATCGGATAAAAACGGACAATGCTCAGCATTTGGATCTTCATTGGTGTTAAAAAACAAACTCAGTAATTCATAACTTTTGCCTTTCAAATATAAGTTTTTTATGGAAGAATTTTGATTATAATGAAAAATTTGATTTAAAACGATGGCTAACGATGGACTTATGTCTTCTTCTGCATAATATTTTTTCTCCAAATTGTCTTTGCTCAAAAACGGAATCATCTCAGATTCTGATGAAAATAAGGTGTGAAATTTTTTAATTGAGATCAAAACGGATATAATCCAACTTTTAGGTTCGATTTCTAAATATAACGGTAATTCTTTCTGTGGATTATATAATAAAAGTGCTTTTTCTTCCATTAAATCCAGAGAATACGAAGCTTCATTAAAAACAAACTTAGCTTTTCCTTTCAGATTAAAATGAAACTGAATATAACTAGAAGCTACTGTTTTTTTAAAAATTTCAGTTTTTTCTGTGTTATTCTGAAACCGAAGTACCAAAAAATCCGTATCTATATTTATTTGTTCAAATGAACTCATAGCGTTGTTTTTTTAAATGTTAGTTCAGCTGTTTTTTGACTTGTTATTTATAATTATTCTAAACAAATCACCTGAATGACATTGTATTTAGTACAAAGTTACTAGTTTAAAACAAAAAATAAGAGAAATTTAAAAAAAAAACTAATTACGATATAAAAAGTACTTTTAGCGATACTTTTATAACGTATGAAATAATAATTTTGTACATCTTTAAGAGATAAATTAATTTATGGAGAACTATACACCTGTAAAACAAACGACCTTCTATGCTATTGGGCTTAGTTATAAAAAAGCTGATGCAGAAATTAGAGGTAAATTTAGTTTAGACGATAAAGCAAAAAAAAATGTTTTAGAACAAGCCAAAGCAAACGGTATAGAAAGTTTGTTGGTTACTTCTACCTGTAATCGTACAGAAGTGTATGGATTTGCCGAACATCCTTTTCAATTGATTCAATTGCTTTGCCAGAACAGTATGGGAACAGTTGAAGAATTTCAAAAATATGCTTACGTGTACAAACACAAAGAAGCTTTAAATCATATGTTTAGAGTAGGAACAGGTTTGGACAGTCAAATTTTAGGCGATTTTGAAATTATTGCACAAATCAAACATGCTTATAATGAGAGTAGACAGTTAAATTTAGTCAACGCATATTTGGATCGCTTGGTTAATGCTGTTATTCAGGCTAGTAAAAAAGTTAAAAATGAAACGGAAATTTCTAGTGGTGCTACTTCTGTTTCTTTTGCAGCTGTACAATATATCTTTAAGAATGTAGCAGATATTTCTAACAAAAACATCTTACTTTTTGGAACAGGAAAAATTGGTAGAAATACTTGTGAGAATTTAGTAAAACATTCAAAACACGACCAAATTACCTTAATCAATAGAACTAAAGATAAAGCCGAAAAACTAGCTAAGAAATTAGATTTAATTGTAAAAGATTATTCGGATTTACAAATCGAATTGCAAAAAGCAGATGTCGCTGTTGTGGCTACTGGCGCTTTAAATCCAACGGTAGATTTAGATATCTTGAACTTAAAAAAACCACTTTTAATTTTAGATTTATCTATTCCGAAAAATGTGAATGAAAATGTAAAAGAGAATCCTTTGGTGACTTTAATTCACATGGATCAATTGGCTCAAATTACTGACGAAACTATAGAAAAAAGAAAATTACATATTCCAGCTGCAGAAGCCATTATAAATGAGGTGTTAGGTGAATTTCTAACTTGGTCAAAAGGAAGAAAATATGCACCAACAATTCATGCTTTAAAAGCTAAGCTTAATGCGATAAAAGAATCGGAAATCAATCATTTAAAAAAGAAAAATGCCGATTTTAATGATGAATATACTGAAATCATTACTGCAAAACTCATTCAAAAAATAACGAGTCATTTCGCCAATCATTTAAAAGATGACAACACTGTGGTGGAAGAAAGTGTAGAATGGATTAACAAAGTATTTCAAATTGAAACTTCAAATTCGTAATTAAGTAGTAGTCCATCCAAAAATGAAAAAAACAATTCGAATAGGAACTCGCGATAGCGAATTAGCACTTTGGCAAGCGCATACCGTTGAAAAACAATTGAATGATTTAGGTTATACTACCGAAATTATTGCCGTAAAATCAGAAGGAGATATTGTGTTAGACAAACCTCTTTACGAATTAGGAATCACAGGAATTTTTACGAAAACTTTAGATATTGCCATGATTCAAGGTAAGGTGGATATTGCAGTACATTCTATGAAAGATGTGCCTACGCAATTACCTAATGGAATTGTTCAGGGCGCCGTTTTAGAAAGAGCTTCAACCTTAGATCTATTAGTTCACAAGGGGAATTTAGATTTTCTAACTCAAGAAAATACTACAATTGCAAGTAGTAGTTTACGAAGAAAAGCAAGTTGGTTACACAAATATCCATCTCATCAAGTAGAAGATATTCGTGGCAACGTAAATACCAGAATGCAAAAAGTAGCCGATTCTGAAACTTGGAGTGGCGCTATTTTTGCCGAAGCGGGTTTAGAACGCATCAATCTAAAACCAGAAAATTGTATTCCATTAGATTGGATGGTTCCAGCACCCGCGCAAGGTGCGATGTTAGTGGTGTGTAACGCTGATGATTTCTTTTCTTTAGAGGCTGTTTCCCAATTAAATCATGTAGAAACCGAAATTTGTACCTATATCGAACGTCAATTTTTAAGAACGTTAGAAGGTGGTTGTACCGCACCAATTGGAGCGATCGCTACTTATAATGAAAAAGAAGACGTACTTGATTTTACAGGCGTTTTACTTTCTATTGATGGAAAACAAAAACTAGAAGTTAAAAAAACAGTTGAAGTTTCCGAATGGAAAAAATTAGGGTTCAACTGCGCTCAAGAAATATTAGCTAATGGTGGAACAGCAGTAATGACTGAAATAAAAAAAGAACTAAAAAAGTAGTATCTTTGATGAATTATAAAGCCATAAAAGATGAATTGCAAAATATCATTTACGGAAAGAGCGAAGTTGGCCAAAGAACTCTTATCCAAACAGTTGCCAGTCACCTTAGAGCAAGCGAAAGCACAAGCCATTTGGTTAAAGGAGATAAGCGCTACAAACCAGAAGAAACTAAGAAATTAATCGAATTTTGTAACGAAAATAATCTTTGGGTTACTGAAAAAGTAGATTTTGATTTGTTTGTTTCAGAAGGTGCAGAACAAAAAGTTTTCATAAAAAATAATGCAACAGTTTATAAACTTAACGATTCTATATATTATGAATCTTGGCAGGATTACTTGCTAAATTTACAACTTAATAATTATTTTTTTCCTGACACAAGCTACACTTTAGTTGGTTTTTGTTTGATTGATGGGCAATTATATGCTTTAGTAGAGCAGCCATTTGTAAAAGCAAATCAGCCAACCATGTTAAATGAAGTCAAAGAATTTATGTTGGCAAATGGATTTTTAAACACTAGAAATCACGATTATTTCAATCCTGAATTAGGAATTATTTTAGAAGATTTACACGACGAAAACGTGCTAACTCAAGATGGAATATTATATTTTATAGACACAGTCTTTTATCTCAAATCATGACAAATCAAACTACTATACTTGCAACAAAAACTCTTTCACCAATTCAAAAACAAGAATTAGTCAAAGCGAATATTCAAGTTGTTGAAGCGAATTTTATTCAAACTGAAAACGCTTCTTTCGAAATAAAAAACCTGAACAAAAACTTGATTTTTACAAGTCAAAATGCAGTTTTAAGTATTTTACAGCATCCGAAAATTGAAGAGTTAAAACAAAAAACCGTTTTTTGTGTAGGTTTAAAAACCAAAGAATTGCTAAATGAAAACGGATTTACAGTGGAAGCCTACACGGGTTATGCAGAAGATTTAGCCGAAATTATTACGTTGGTTTATTCTGATGAGAGTTTTACTTTTTTTAGCGGAAATCTTCGAAGAGATACCTTGCCAGAAATGTTAACGGAAAATGAAATTGAGTTCAACGAAATTAAAGTGTACGATACGACGTTAACACCGCAAAAAATCTCAGAAAAAGTAGATGGAATTCTGTTTTTCAGTCCATCAGCCGTAACGAGTTATTTAAAAAAGAACACCTTTGCCAACGAAAAATTGTTTTGTATCGGAAATACAACTGCGGACGCCTTAAGAAATGTGTTGTCAGAAACTAAAATTAAAAACATAAAAACCGCGTACCAACCAAGTGTTGAAAACGTGATTGAACAAGTTATAGAATATTTTAATTAATAGATGCTTCGCAGGATTTCAAATCCTATGAAGGTTAAAAAATAAAAGTCAAAATGATAAAAAACGATTTATTCCTACGTGCTCTTAATAACGAATCAGTAGAACGTCCACCAGTTTGGATGATGCGTCAAGCAGGAAGATATTTACCAGAATTTAGAGCGTTACGCGACAAGTATGATTTTTTCACACGTTGTGAAACGCCAGAATTAGCAGCTGAAATTACAGTGCAACCGATTCGAATTGTAAAACCAGATGCCGCAATTTTATTTTCTGATATTTTAGTGGTGCCACGTGCCATGGGAATTCATGTAGAATTAAAAGACAATTTAGGACCCATCATTCCAAATCCAATTCGTACTTCGCAAGATGTAGAAAAAGTGTTTGTTCCAGATGTGAATGAAACCTTAGGTTACGTTTTTGATGCGATTAAATTGACCAAACAAATGTTGAACGATGAGGTGCCATTAATTGGTTTCGCCGGTTCACCTTGGACGATTTTCTGTTACGCTGTAGAAGGAAAAGGGTCAAAAAGTTTTGATACAGCCAAAGGATTTTGTTTCTCAAATCCAGTAGCCGCTCACGTTTTATTACAAAAAATTACAGATACAACGATTTTATATTTAAAAGAAAAAGTAAAAGCAGGTTGTAACGCGATTCAAATTTTCGATTCTTGGGGAGGCATGCTATCTCCAGTAGATTATAATGAATTTTCTTGGCAATACATCAACCAAATAGTAGAAGCTTTAGCGGAAGAAACAAAAGTGATTGTTTTTGGAAAAGGCTGTTGGTTTGCTTTAAACGAAATGGGAAAATCAAAAGCTTCGGCTTTAGGTGTAGATTGGACGTGTTCACCAAGAAACGCTCGTTATTTATCTGGTGGAAAAATCACGTTACAAGGAAATTTCGATCCATCAAGATTATTATCACCCATTCCAACCATCAAAAAAATGGTACATGAAATGATTGACGAATTCGGAAAAGACAATTACATTGTCAACTTAGGTCACGGTATTTTACCAAATATTCCAGTAGATCACGCGAAAGCGTTTGTGGAAGCGGTGAAGGAATACGGTCAGTAAGCAGTCGTAGTTTTCAGTGTCCAGTTTTTAGTAATCAGTTGTAAATGAGTAAGTTTTTCAGTTTAATATTGATATTTCATTTAATAGGTTGTTCTGAGAATAAAAAAGAATTAGAAAAAGAGAAAAATATTGAATTGACTTATATTGCTTGGGCTTGTGAATGTGCTAACTGGGCAACTAAAACTGACA
The DNA here is from genome assembly GCA_964621245.1 of uncultured Flavobacterium sp. GTDB lineage: Bacteria > Bacteroidota > Bacteroidia > Flavobacteriales > Flavobacteriaceae > Flavobacterium. Next base: position 17 of record CAZULO010000069.1, on the reverse strand, counting down.
TAGTTAAATATCAAGAT
>CAZULO010000068.1:0-14151 GCA_964621245.1 uncultured Flavobacterium sp. | reverse complement strand
AAGCCAAAGAAAAATTTTTAGAATTAAAATCGGAACACGAAAAAGAAATTTTGTCTAAGGACAAAAAAATGGCTGAAGCTGAAAAAAGAACTAGAGACAAAGAATCTCAAATTTCAAACGAGTTGGCAAAAGCGAAAAAAGCTAATGAAGAAGCAGAATCTAAAATTGCTGAATTCAATACAAAAATTGAAAATTTAGAGAAAAAATCTCAAGAAGTTGACAAATTACACAAAAGTCAAATCGAACAATTAGAGGTAATTTCTGGTTTATCTGCCGATGAAGCTAAAAATCAATTAGTTGAAAGCTTAAAAGCAGAAGCGAAAACTAACGCAATGGCTCACATTCAAGAAACCATTGAAGAAGCCAAACTTACGGCACAACAAGAAGCTAAAAAAATTATCATCAGTACCATTCAACGTGTAGGAACGGAAGAAGCAGTAGAAAACTGTGTGTCAGTATTTAATATTGAGTCGGATGATGTAAAAGGAAGAATTATTGGTAGAGAAGGAAGAAATATTAGAGCTATCGAAGCGGCTACTGGTGTTGAAATTATTGTAGATGATACTCCAGAGGCAATTATTTTATCTTGTTTCGATCCTGTAAGAAGAGAGATTGCCCGTTTGGCTTTACACAAATTAGTTACAGATGGTCGTATTCACCCGGCTCGTATTGAAGAAGTAGTGGAAAAAACCAAAAAACAAATTGAAGAAGAAATTATTGAAGTAGGTAAACGTACAGTTATCGATTTAGGTATTCATGGTTTACATCCTGAGTTAATTAAAATTGTGGGTCGAATGAAATACCGTTCTTCTTACGGACAGAATTTACTTCAACACTCAAGAGAAGTTTCTAAATTATGTGGTTTAATGGCTGCCGAATTAGGATTAAATGTAAAATTAGCTAAAAGAGCTGGTTTACTTCACGATATTGGAAAAGTTCCTGATACAGAAAGTGAATTACCACATGCTATTTTAGGAATGCAATGGGCAGAAAAGTACGGAGAAAAAGAAGAAGTATGTAATGCTATTGGAGCTCACCATGACGAAATTGAAATGAAATATTTAATTTCGCCTTTAGTTCAAGTTTGTGATGCTATTTCAGGTGCAAGACCTGGTGCTCGTCGTCAAGTTTTAGATTCTTACATCCAACGTTTGAAAGACTTAGAAGAAGTAGCTTATAGTTTCACAGGTGTGAAAAATGCATACGCTATCCAAGCAGGTAGAGAATTACGAGTGCTAGTAGAAAGTGAAAAAGTTTCTGATGAAATGGCGGCTAATTTATCTTTTGAGATTTCACATAAAATTCAAACCGAAATGACATATCCTGGTCAAGTTAAAGTAACCGTAATTAGAGAAACTAGAGCCGTGAATATTGCAAAATAATTAGTTGCTTAAATATAATTAGTATAAAAAGTCCAATTTTTTCTAATAAAAATTGGACTTTTTATATTTTTAGATCAAATTTGTTCTTTTTTAACTCTAAACAAATACTTAAAAGTTACATTAAACCATCATAACATGTAATTTTTTTAAATTTTAAAATATGAAATTGGTAAAATTTATTTTCGTTTTAATTGTATTATGTCAAACTACTATGTTTGGTCAAGCTGGAGCATCTTCTTGTGCGCAATTAGCTTTAGACACAGATTCTTATCAAACTTGTGCTTCAAATATAAGTTTTACGAGTTCAAATGTGCCATCAAATGAAAATTTTTCTCCAACTTGTTTTCAAGGTAGTCCATTAGTAGCGCCTTCTTGGTTTATTTTTAAAATTGAAAATCCGGGAGCTATTACACTGCAAATTAGTCAGAGAGATTCAAGTACAGGACAAGGTATAGATGTGGATTTTGCCTTATTCGGACCTTTTACCGATTTGACTAATTTATGTGATAAAATTATTAATGCAAATGAAGTTGATTGCAGTTACTCTGCTCTTGCAATAGAAAATGTAAATGTACCAAATAGTGCCCCTGGAACTTTTTATGTTATAGTTATAGATAATTTTGCCGCTCTTCAAGGCCAATCTGGTCCGATTAAAGTAACTCAGATTGGTGGAAGTGGTTCAACGGATTGCGATTTTTTATCTTCAGTGAAAATAAAAAACACGGATGCTTCAGTACTTACTCAACTAGATTATTGTAATCCGGATACTAAAGATATCACCGCATTTGTTGATAATAGTACGTTTGGAGGAAATGTGGCTAATCTTAGATATAATTATACTTGGTATAAAGACAATGTACAAATTGGAGCGCCAATTTTAAATACAACAGCTTCTTCAAATACTATTACAACTTCTCAAACTGGAGATTATAAGGTAATTATTAGTTCTTATGATGTGGTAAATAATCCAAATCAAAATAATCCTACTCCACTTCCAAATCAAGATATTGTAGCTTTGAAGTTTCATGAAAAGCCGACTGTTATAATTCAAAATTCAAATACCGTTTGTTTGGATAGCAATCCAGTATTAAGTGCTACTGTTACAAATATTTCCTCGCTTAATCCCACAGTCGATGTGCTATCTTACCAATGGTTTCGTAATACATTTGCTATTTCAGGTGCTACTCAGTTGAATTACACACCAAATCTTCCTGGTGATTATTTTGTTCGTGTTACGAATTCTCCTTGTTCCAATTCAGATTCTAATGTGATTCGAATTATAGCCAATCCTTTAATTACTATTTCAAATTCTACGACTATTTGTGAAGGTTCAAATTATACAATTACTTCTACAAACTCTAATACAGCTATCAATTCTTCTTTAACTTACGAATGGTTTAAAGACGGTGTTTCAACTGGAATTACGACTCCAAATTATGTTGTAAATGCTTCAAATCAAGCTTTAAATACTACTTCAGTATATTATGTAGAAACGAAAGAACAAGGTTTGTGCGCTCATATTTCTAATTCTGTTTCAATTACTGTTACTGCTTTACCAGTTATAAATACGACACCTGTTGTTTTAGAACAATGTGATTTTATTTCTCCAACTACGGATGGTGTAGCTGAAACTAATTTATTGCAACGTTATGACGAATTGACTAATAATACCGCTGGTTTAACACTTTATTTTTATGAAGATGCAGCACTTACTCAATTAATTCCTAATCCCAATCAATATGTAAATTCAACAGCGCCGTTTGCTAGAAGCATTTACGTGAAAGCTGTGAACGAAAATTTTACTTCGGCATGTACTTCTCTTGGAACAGGTCGAATTGATTTAATTATTAATCCAACAAGTTTAGCTACTTATCCAAATACTTCACCAGTTTGTGTAGAAGTGAATCAGAATTATGGTTTAGTTGATTTTGATGCACAGCGATTGGTAATTAAGAACACATTTTTTCCTAGTTCACCTGTTGATATATCCTTTTATTTAAGTCCTTCGGATGCCTCATTAGAAAACAATCCCCTAACGTCAACTTCTCAATTGCCTATAGGGACTAATTTAATTTACACTCGTATTGAAACTAATGATAATTGCGGTGGTATTGGAACATTTGATGCAGTTGTTTTGACGCCACCATTATATGCTATGGTTTCTGATGAAGACTTGTGTTTAGCAGAATCATTTTTGTTAAGTTCTAAAGATACAGAAGCACTTTTAAATCAAAATGCTACTGTTGTGGCTTCTTATTTTGCTTCTTTTAATGATGCGGTTAATGAGGTAAATGAAATAGATAAAAATACTAGTCTTCCTTTAGTATTAGGATCAAAAGTGTATTATGTTCGTTTGTATGACACAAGTAGTCAGTGTGTTTCTGTTGTAAATTTTACTATTACTACTTTTTCAAATCCAGTGATTTTAGCACCAACACCTATAAAAAAATGTGGTTCTGGTTCTGTTTCGTTTAATCTAGAAAGTAAAAAAAATCAAATTACTGGCGGAAATATAAATTATCAAGTTTTCTTTTATGCTTCCCCAGCGGATTTAGCTTCCGGGAATGCTATTTTAGATACTACAAATTACATCTCTACTTCCACTACAATTTCTGTTAAAGTAGTTGATGTAATGAATAATAATTGTGAATCGTTTACTACCTTGAATTTACAAGTAATTAGTGATCCGGGTTCTACTATTTCGCCTACACCGTTAGAGCTTTGTAATGATTCTGGTTTCGATTTTTTTAACTTAAAGTCAAGAGAAATTGAAATGGCAGGTACTGATCCAGTGTCAAGCATTAGCTTTAAATATTATGAAAAATTACAAGACGCACAATTAAATAATACAAATCAAATTTTAATCCCATCTAGTTTTAAAAATACAACTGCGAATTTTCAAAAAATATATGTTCGTTTAAATAGTATTACAAACGTAGACAGTGAAACAAACTTGTCTTGTTATAGAATTTTAGAATTAGATTTATTCGTACGCCCTTTTCCAGCAAATAATTTATTAAAAAGACCTTATACCATTTGTGTAGACCAGGCCCAAAATATTACGTATCCAGTAGAAATAAAAACGTTATTACCTAGTTCAGATTATACTTTTGTATGGTTCACAGGTTCAGATGCTAGTGTGGGTAATGAAATCGCTGGAGAAGTAAATAATTCTTTTATAACAGCTGTTGTTGGAAATTATTCGGTAAAAATCACAAATACCACTAATCCAGCTTTGTGTACGGTGGTATATAATTTTTCTACACAAAATTCTTTAGTTCCAAATACGCTTCAAGCTAATCCTACCACATTAATTGCGTTTGATTCTAACCAAACTATAATCGCTGCTGTTTTACCTAATTCATCCGATTATTTATATTCTGTTGACGGATCTTATTGGCAAGAAAGTAATACACTAACAAATATTCCTACTGATGCAACCACTCTTTACGTAACAAATAAATTTGGCTGTGGTGAAACGTTAACCTTGCCGATTATTGTGGTAGATTTCCCTAAGTTTTTCACCCCTAATGGCGACGGATTTCATGATTATTGGAATATAGAAGGTGCTAACGGAATAGATATTGAATCCATTTTTATATTTGATAAGTATGGGAAATTAATCAAACAGATTGATCCAAATAGTATTTCAGGCTGGGATGGTACTTTTAATGGCAAATTACTACCTTCAACAGATTATTGGTTTAAAATGATTTATACCATCAATGGGAATAAACAAGAATTTAAGAGTCATTTTTCTTTAGTAAGATAAATAACTTTTGGATTAATAAGATAAATTCGTACTTCAATAATAAATAAAAGCTAGTTGGTAAAGTAAGATTTATAACTAGCTTTTTTTGTAGTTTGTCAGTAATTACTGTATTGTTTTATAATGAGTTATGCTATTTTATCAGCGTTTTTTACTTCATATAATTCAATTGGTAACTGATCTGGATCTTCAAAGAAGGTAAATCGTTTTTGAGTAAATTCATCAATTCTTATAGGTTCTGTTTTAATATTTTTTTTCGATAAGTTTTCAATGGCACTTTCAATATGATCCACTTCAAAAGCTAGATGTCGTAAGCCGCAAGCTTCTGGTTGAGACACTCTTTTTGGTGGATTCGGAAAAGAGAACAATTCAATGCAATAATTTCCATTTAAAGATAAATCTAGTTTGTAAGATTGCCTTTCTTTTCGGTAGATTTCTTGTGTGATTTCGAATCCTAAAATTTCTGTATAAAAGTGTTTTGATTTTTCGTAATCGGAACAAATAATTGCAATATGATGAATTTTTTTAAGCATGAATAGTAATTGTGAAGTATTTTTTAATTTGGATATATAAAGTCTAAATTATAAAAAAATCCCCAATTATATAATTGAGGATTAAGTATTATTTTTTACCGTCTTTAAATTTAAATTTTTCGACAGGGTTTTGTTTGGCTGGTTTTTTGTCGTTTCCAAATTTGTTTTTTCCAAAAGCAGGTTTCTTTTCTGAATTTTCACCTGTTTTTGATTTGAATTCTTTTTTATCGCCGTCTTTTACGAATGGTTTTTTATCGCCAGTTCTTGGTTTAAATTGGGTTTTACTATCCGTTTTGTTAAAGGGCTTCTTCGGTTCGTAAATTTTGTCTGTTCTTTCCGTTTGTGTTTCGTAATCTTTGTGTGATTTGATTACTTCACGTGGATTTTTTGGGTTTTCTTTTGTTCCTCGTAAATGAATAATTAATCCGTTTAAGAAATTACGCAATACTTGATCGCCACATTCCATAAAATTCGCATGATCTTCCGCACGGAAAATATCGCCTAATTCGCCTTTCGACATTTTAAAATCAACAAGGTTTAAAATTTCAACTATTTGGTCGTCACGCAACTGTAAAGCCACACGTAGTTTTTTGAAGATATCGTTGTTATTCATTGTATATTGTATTTTAATATTGTAAAATGTATTTTCTGTATTTGTTTTACAGTTTGTATCCTACAATTTTATTAGAAAAGCCAAAGATACGCTTTTGCAAACGCATTTCGCCATAATTTTTCGTTATGTTCGCCGTCTTTTATAATGACTGATTTATTGAGTTTTTTACATTCACATCGTTTCGAATTGATTAATATTTCCATATCTTTCATTTCGCCCACCATAGTTCCTTTGTCTTCTTTATCACCACAAAGCAAATAAATTTTTGTCTTGAAATTTGGTGTGTTTTCCATTTTCTGAAAAATTTCTTCTTTATTAATCCAAAAAGCAGGGGAGAAGCAACCTACTTTTCCGAAAACATCTGGGTATTTCAAAGCGGCATAAAAAGACACCAATCCACCAAGTGAACTTCCCCAAATGCAAGTGTTTCTAGCGTTTTCTTTGGTTCTGTATGTCGAGTCAATTTGGGGTTTTAGGGTTTTCACAATAAATTCCAAATAAGCATCGGCATTTCCACCGCCACGTTTTTCGTTTTTATAAGGTGTTAATTCTTCAATACGTTTTTCATTTCCATGTTCGATTCCGATAACAATCACTTTTGCTTTCAGACTATCTAAAGTCTCATCAACATTCCATTCGCCACCAAAAGAAAAGTCTTTATCAAATAAATTTTGAGCATCATGCATGTAAATTACAGGATATCTTTGGGTTGATTTTTCATAGTTCAAAGGTAAATATACCCAAATTTTCTTTTTGGTTTGAAGTTGCGGTGCCTCAATTTCAAAGGTCGAGTAGCGGTTTTGTGCTTCAATAGTTTGAATTGATAAGAAAAAAAAGAATAGAAAAAGTCGTACGGCTTGTTGCATTTTTTTATATTTGAAGAATATTATAAAAGTAATAATTTTGATGGAAACTACTCACGAAAAAATTAGTTTGTTGCGAGAAATGATTTCGTTTGCTTTAATTGACGGCGAATTGCACGACAAAGAATATGATTTTATTGAAATTGTAGCTTATGAATTAGGTATTGATAAAGAAACATTACATAAACTTTACGAAAATAAAGGGCAAGTTCAAGTGATAAAAGACGAATTAAATAGAATCTGTCAGTTTTATCGTTTGGCATTATTAATGCGTTGTGACGATGTGTTACACGAAAGAGAACGTATCAAAATTAATGAAATCGGAATTAATATGGGGTTAGATCCTTATGCGATGAAACGTGTATTGAAATTAATTGAAGATTCTTCTACACATATGGTGGAAGGCGAAACGTTAATTAAATTATTTAGCGAACAATTGAATTAGGTTATTTCAAGAGCCAAGTAAAAAGTTAAAAGAGCCAAGTAAAAAGAGCCAAGTAAAAAATAAAAAGAATAAAGTAGATAGTAATTTACGGTTTACTTAAAACTTCGACTATTTACTTATTTAATAGGTATCCAAACTTCTTCTTCACTTTCTGGATTTTCATGTCCCAAGTAATTATCTCCTAATACTTCAAAATGGGGATTGTTTTCTAATTGATAACCGGAATTTGGTAACCACTCTGTATAAATATATTGTGCTGTTTTAGCAAACATTTCCGTGTTTCCTTTGTGTAAAAAAACAGCATATTTTCCACCCGAAATTTCTAATTTTTCAAAACCATCAGGAACAGTTGAAAAATCTTTTACTTCCACAGCTGCCCACTTTGTGAAGCGAGTTTCGGGAGTAAAGTGGGTAAAATAGTTGTCCGGATAAAGTTGTAGTGAAAATAAATCGGCACTAACTGCATTTTTAATTTCTTTTAATCTGGGCATAAATAATCTCCAGATGGTTTGTGTTTTATTATCTACTAAAGACATGTCAACAGCATAACCAATAAGTTTTTTGGCTGGAATCGTAACTATTTTTGGAGTCATTATTTTCCTTTAATTCGAGTTAGTAATTTTTTAAATATAGTTTTAAAATTTTTAGGCGGATTTTCTTCAATGTAATAAGATCCGTCAGCATTTATGCATAAGGGAAAAAGAAATTCAGCTTTATTATTTTTGATATCAATTGGCCCGAATTTTGTGACTTCAACAATAATTTTATTGTCTACTTTTCGAACTAACTCATACCCTCTTGCAAAATTGAAAAAAGGCTCCAATTCTGGTCGTTTTTGAAGTTTTGGTAGTAGTTGATTTTCACTTTTTTCAAAATGAAAAGTAGTGTTCATTTGCTTGTCGAAAATACTATAATCACAAAAATAAAATCCTTCTTTAGTTTTGATTATGGCTTGCCATAAAAACGTATTGAAAGGCGTAGGGACAATAGTTATTTTTTCATAAGTTATGTTTTTCTCCTCTAAAACGTTCTCAAATTTATTTTGGATTATAGTGCTTATCAATACTCCCCAAAGTAAATAACCTGTGGAAAGTAGTAAACTTATGTTGATAATTTTACTTCTTTTTGGATTGTTGTTTTTCATCATCCATAAGGAAAGTACAGCTACCAGAAGTGGTAGGGTGTAACCTAAATCAACAACAAAAACATTGTTTAGAGAATAGTAGGATTTAGTTAACGGATATAAAATTCGTGTACCGTAAGTGGTACATAAATCTAATAGAGGATGTGTGAACAATGCTAAAAAACAAGCCCAAACCCAAGATATATAAGTAGAATTGTACTTTTTAGAAAGCCATTTTCCAGCTAATAAACTCAGTAATATGGAGAAAAATATAGAATGTGAAAAAGCTCTATGAATCGCTAATTGTTCTACACTATCAAAAAATGGATTTAATAAAACATCTAAATCAGGAATAGTTCCTAAAACGGCACCGTAAACCAAAGATTTTTTACCAATTTCTTTGTCTTTTACTAAGGCAAAAGTTATCGCGCCTAAAACAACTTGTGATAATGAGTCCATATTTTAGTTATTAGTAAAGAGTAATTAGTAAAGAGTTGTTTTTGTTTGAAAGCAACTCCAAACTAAAAACTTGTAACTCCCAACTATTACACTGGTTCTGCGTACAAATCAAATTCTGTAGCGTCAATGATTTTTAAATTTACGAAATCACCTGTTTTTAAATAGAATTTTGAAGCGTCAATTAATACTTCATTATCTACATCTGGACTATCGAATTCTGTTCTTCCAATAAAATGTTCGCCTTCTTTTCTGTCAATTACACATTTGAACGTTTGCCCAATTTTTTCTTGATTTAAATCCCAAGAAATTTGTGCTTGAATATCCATAATTTGAGCAGCTCTGTCTTGTTTTACTTCTTCTGGAACATCATCTTCTAGTAAATAAGCATGTGTGTTTTCTTCGTGAGAATAGGTAAAACAACCCAAACGTTCGAAGCGCATTTCTTCCACCCAATTTTTAAGTATATTGAAATCTTCTTCCGTTTCACCAGGATAACCTACAATTAAAGTCGTTCTGATTGTCATTTCTGGAACTAATGCTCTAAAATCTTGAATTAGTTTAGTCGTTTTTTCTTGAGTAGTTCCACGACGCATTGATTTTAAAACGCTATCAGAAATATGTTGTAAAGGAATATCTAAATAATTACAAATCTTTGGTTCGCGCTTCATTAATTCTAAAACGTCCATTGGAAAACCAGTAGGAAAAGCATAATGCAAACGAATCCATTCAATTCCTTCTACTTTTACTAAAGCTTCTAAAAGTTCTGCTAAGTTTCTTTTCTTATATAAATCTAAGCCGTAATAGGTTAAATCTTGAGCAATTAAAATTAATTCTTTAACACCGTTTTTCGCTAGTTTCTCTGCTTCAATTACTAAATGCTCAATTGGAGTCGACTTATGTTTCCCTCTCATCAAAGGAATCGCACAGAAACTACAAGGTCTATCGCAACCTTCTGCAATTTTTAAATATGCATAATTTTTTGGAGTTGTAGTTAAACGTTCTCCAATCAATTCGTGTTTATAATCCGCCCCTAAAGCTTTTAATAGTAAGGGCAATTCTGTAGTTCCAAAAAATTGGTCAACATTCGGAATTTCTTTTTCTAAATCGGGTCTGTAACGTTCCGATAAACATCCTGTAACGAAAACTTTATCAACTAAACCTTGTTCTTTTTTGTCTGCATATTCTAAAATCGTATTTACCGATTCTTCCTTGGCATTATCAATAAAACCACAAGTGTTAATTACTATAATATTTCCTTCGTCTTCGGTGGCTTCGTGTGTTACTTCTTTTCCGTTGGCACGAAGTTGTCCCATTAAAACCTCACTGTCATATACGTTTTTAGAACAACCTAAGGTAATGACGTTAATTTTATTTTTCTTTAAAGACTTGGTTCTCATAGTATTTGTTTTGTTTCAGGGTGCAAAATTAATAAAAAAATGTCGCTTAACTGGATGTAAAGCGACATTTCTGAAATATTTATAGATTATTTAGAAATTAACTACATAAGTTAAAGTAACATTGTTGTTGTAATTTTTTATTCTTGCTGGGTCGTTTAAGCCTGAAGTTAATAAGACTTCTGTTCTAGCGCGGTGTTCATTAGTGTAAGAAAGATCTAATTTAGAATTTCCGAAATTATAACCAAAACCACCAGAATAAGCAAATAAATCACCAAAGGCTACATCTACTTTGTAGGGACTTTGTTCAAAACGATATCCACCTCGTAAACTCCATTGTTTAATTTTGTATTCCCCTCCAACTCGAAGCTCATAAGTATCTTGTAATTCGTTTTTAATCTGGTTGTTTAGATTGCTGTAAATGTCAAATTCTTTTGGCTTAAATTGTGTTTTTGCATAGTTTTTTGAGATATAATCTACACTTAATAAGCCTTTTTTGCCAAATAATACAGTTGCACTACCAGTTAATTTACTTGGAGTTTGGATTTTATAGGTTGGATAAATATTCACTACATTTGGATTGATGAAAGCTTGTCCCGAAGTTGAATTGGATGTTATTGGATCTGTGTAAATATAATTTGAAGATATGCTTTGAGTTAATTCGTCATTTAATCGGTACCATGTTGGTGTTTCATAAGCTAAACCAATACGAACATTGTTAGATGCTTTGTAAATTGCTCCTAAATTTAAAGAAAAACCAGAACCATAAGTATAAAGTTCATTGTTAAAACGAGCAGCATCTACACTATAGAAAGTTGGATAAGGCGCGTTTGAATTACTTTCATATAAAGAAGTACTTCTTACATAATCGGTAAAATGGAAATTCATGTTCATACCCAAATATAATTTATCCTGGTAAGCTCCGGAAATGTTGGCTGTGAACTTTCCATTATAACCTTTAGCTTGAATGGTGTTTTTGTGATAATAATTTCCTCCATTAGGTACATTTGTATAATAACTGTCAAGTGTACTGTCGTATTCAATCAATACTGAATCGTATCCTAATAAGGTTTGTTGATCTATGAAATCTAAATCTCCATAATTTAAACCGTCAATATTACCTGGTCTGCTATTAGCAAATCTTAAAAAATAACTATCCATTGAGTTATACGGATTTACTCCTTGACTAATGATGTTATCATTAAAATTATTAGCATTTTCATAATTTAATCCTAAAGCAAATTTTCTCCAGCCACTTTTTGATTTAGTATCGTTAAAAACAAACACAGCACCTAGTTGGTTTAGGTCTAGCTTGTTGTCTGTTGTTTTTGCAGTCGTACCAAAATAATTAGCAGAATTACTTTTATTAAAGTTGGTAAGTGAAATTGTTGCCTGATTGTAGTTAAATATAGAAGTTCCTGCGGGGTTACTATTCATGGCTGAAAGATCTCCTCCAATAGCACCAAAGGCACCTCCCATCGCTCTATATCTTGCGGTTCCGTTAAGGTTGTTTACGCCATATCGCAAAGCGTCTGTAATTGTGGTTTCTTGCGCAGTTGCTAGTATTGAACTACCAATTAACAAGGTTACTAATATCTTTTTCATAAATATTTTTTTGATTAAAACTAAAGTGTTGAAAATTATCTTCCGCCACGACCTCCGCCGCCGCCTGATGATCTTCCGCCACCCATAGATCCGCCACCAGAGCTTCTTCCGCCACCAAAGTCAGAACTTCTTGGTGTAGAAATTGTTCTTGGTGAGTCATTTCTTGGTGTATACGTTCTAGGTTCTGAAGTTTGACTTCTTGGTGTACTTGTGTTCGATCTTGGTTGAGAAATTATAACTCTTGGTGAATCATTTTGAGATCTTGGTGTTCCTACTGATGAATTCCCTCTTGGAGAAGAGATTGCTCTAGGTTCTGAGGTAATTGCTCTTGGGTTGCCCGTACTTCTTGGTTGTGATGATTGTCCTCTAGGTGTTCCAATTGCGTTTGAAGTTCTTCCGTTAGAATTTCTATTTGTGAATCCAGAATTACGGTTTACAATTCCACCACGAGGAGAAGAATTGTAGGCTACATTTCTTCCGCCATAATAGCCGTTATTCCAGCCGTTTCCATAAAAACCACCGTACCATCCGTTGCCCCAGTAAGGTCCGTAATAGCCACCATACCAATTGTTAAATCCCCATCCGTTGCCGTACCAACCATTTCCATACCATCCATTATTCCAACCCCATCCGTTGCCATACCAGCCATTGTTCCATCCCCAATTGTTACCATACCAACCAGTGTTCCATCCCCAGTTGTTACCGTACCAACCGTTATTCCATCCCCAATTATTTCCGTAAACGTTTACAGTAGTATTTCCGGTTTGGTTTTCGCCCCATCCGGCATATCTGGTGTTTGATTCTTGAACATATACAGTGTCAGGTGCCGACTTATAGTTGTCAACATCTGTAAGTACTTCATTATATCCAAAATCACCTTCCATTTTTTTGAATTGTTGGGTATATCTGTTATTATCTTCTATAACAACAGTTTGATTTGAATTAGGTTGTTCATAACGAACCGTTTGATCTGGTCCATATACTCCGTCATTATCATAATAAGAAGAGTTTTGGTACGAACCACAAGCTGTCACTGAGATTGCACCTACAAATAGACTGAAAAATCTAAGTGTTTTTTGCTGAAAAATGTAAAATGTTTTCATATCTGGTAAATTTTATTGTTGGTCATTGCAAAATTAAGTAGTTTTGTGCCACTAATTTAATACAAATAAAACAAATTTTGTGCCAATATTATAAAAATGAGTAAAAATTTAACAACTAGAAGCGAAGATTATTCTGCATGGTATAATGAATTGGTCGTAAAGGCAGATTTAGCAGAAAATTCAGGAGTAAGAGGGTGTATGGTAATCAAGCCTTACGGGTACGCCATTTGGGAAAAAATGCAAGCAGAATTAGACAAAATGTTTAAAGAAACAGGTCATAGTAATGCTTATTTTCCTTTGTTTGTTCCAAAAAGTATGTTTGAGGCGGAAGAGAAAAATGCGGAAGGATTTGCGAAAGAATGTGCTATTGTTACTCATTACAGATTAAAAAATGATCCAGATAAACCAGGAAAATTAATGGTTGATCCGAATGCTAAATTAGAAGAAGAACTTATTGTTCGTCCGACTTCTGAGGCAATTATATGGAGTACTTATAAAGGATGGGTACAATCGTATAGGGATTTACCTTTATTAATTAACCAATGGGCGAATGTAGTGCGTTGGGAAATGAGAACTCGATTATTTTTAAGAACAGCGGAATTTTTATGGCAAGAAGGTCACACCGCACATGCTACTAAAGCAGAAGCGATGGAAGAAGCGGAAAAAATGATGCATGTGTATGCGGATTTTGCTGAAAACTTTATGGCTATCCCAGTAGTGAAAGGTTTTAAAACAGAAACTGAACGTTTTGCGGGTGCAGATGAAACCTTTTGTATTGAAGCGTTAATGCAAGATGGTAAAGCATTGCAAGCAGGAACATCTCACTTTTTAGGTCAGAATTTCGCTAAAGCTTTTGATGTGA
>CAZULO010000067.1:0-14398 GCA_964621245.1 uncultured Flavobacterium sp. | reverse complement strand
TCGCGAATAAAAGTCGATGATAATTCTACCACTGGTGCGCCTATTTTATGAATTTTAGGATGATTGACAAATTGCTCATCTATTTCTCCAGAATTTAATCTAGGATATACATATATATGATGGTGTTGTAAAATAGCTTCGTAGTTTTTCCATTTGTGAAGCGAATTCAAATTGTCTTCGCCCATAATCAAAGAGAATTCATACTTTGGATGTTTCTCTTGTAAATGCACCAATGTATTTATCGTATAATTAGGCTGTGGCAATTTAAATTCAATATCCGAAGGTTTTATTTTCGGAAAATCTTCTGTTGCCAAATGCACCATGTGTAACCGATGATAATCATCTAACAAGGTATTTTTTTGTTTGTGGGGATTGTGGGGTGTTACAACCATCCAAATTTGATCTAAATCCGAATGCTCCGCCATATGATTGGCAATAATTAAATGCCCAATATGTATGGGATTAAACGTTCCGAAATATAAACCTATTTTCATTTTTTTGGGATTTGGGATTTGGGATTTGGGTTCGTTTGTACTAAATACCTTTTACCCTTTACCCAACACCTTATACCTATTTATTCACAAATTCCTTAACCAAATTATACGCATCAACTTTGGCCACATCTAAATCGTAATTTTTGATAATGGTGTCAAATTGTGGTGCTGTGGCTAATTCTACTGAGGCTTTTGCAATTCGCATGTTGATTTTATCATCGCTTTCTGTAGAACGCTTTTTTAATCGGATTTTCAATTCGTCAATACTAGGTGGTTTTACAAATACTGCCAATGTTTCTTGTTTGAATTTCGATTTAATTCGTAATCCACCGGCAACATCAATATCGAAAATTACGTTTTTTCCTTTTGCCCAAATACGTTCCACTTCGCTTTTTAAAGTACCATAGAAATTATCTCTGTATACTTCTTCCCATTCTACGAAATCTTCCGCTTTAATGTGCTTTTTAAATTCATCTAAAGATATAAAATAATAATCTTTTCCATGAACTTCTTCACCACGTGGTTCACGAGTTGTACAAGAAATGGAAAATTCTAAATTTAAATCTTCTTGTTCTAACAAATGCCTTACTATAGTTGTTTTTCCCGACCCAGAAGGCGCTGAGAATACTAATAATTTTCCTTGATTCATTGTGTTGTATCATTGATGTTCTGTCACTCTGAACTTGTTTCAGAGTCTCAATTTTTTAGATTCTGAGACAAGTTCAGAATGACAAAAATTTACAGTACGTTTAAAACTTGCTCTTTAATTTTTTCTAATTCGTCTTTCATCATTACAACCAATTTTTGCATTTCGGCGTGATTAGATTTAGAACCCATAGTGTTGATTTCTCTACCCATTTCTTGAGTAATGAATCCTAATTTTCTTCCGTTGGCTTCACTTCCGTTTAAAGTTTCTAAAAAATAATCTAAATGATTGGTCAAACGTACTTTTTCTTCTGTAATGTCTAATTTTTCTAAATAATAAATCAATTCTTGTTCAAAACGGTTCGTATCCACATTGACTTTTAATTCATCAATTGCCGTTTGCAAACGTTCTTTGATAGCCGTTACTCTTTCTGGATCTAAAGTTAAGGCTTGATTCATGTAACTTCTAATATTTTCGATACGCAATGTAAATTCATTTTCTAAAGAAACACCTTCTGAAATTCGGAAAGCAATCATATTTTCAATAGCTTCATCAATAACAGTTTGAATTTGTTTCCATTCATTCTCGTCAATTTCTTCACGTTCAGTCTTCATGGTATCTGGCATTCTTACTGCCATTTTCATTAATTCCGTTTCATCAGCATCTGGCAAAATAGCTTTCATTTGAGCGATGTAAGCTTTTACAATAGGAGCATTTATTTTAGAAGAAGTTTCTTCACCTGTTACCTCAACAAATAAAGAAAAATCTACTTTACCTCTTTCCAACTTCTGAGCTAAAAGAGTTCGCAAAGCCAATTCGTTTTCTCTATACACAGAAGGCATTCTGGTGTTTAAATCGAGTCCTTTACTGTTTAAAGATTTGACTTCTACTGTAATTTTTTTGGTTGATAATTGCAAACTTGCTTTACCAAAACCGGTCATGGATACTATCATATATTTTTTAAAAAGCTGTAAAGATAATAAAAAGTGTTCAGTGTTCAGTTTTTAGTGTTCAGAAGAATCTATACTTTTTACTTGGCTCTTTTTACTTGGCTCTTTCAAAATCACCAAATAAACACCAACAAATATTAATGTCGCCGAAATAATTTTAACTAGATTCAAATTGTCTTTTTCTAAATAAATAGCAAAAACAGTAGCGAAAAAAGGTTGTAAATAAATGAAAACAGCAACTGTAGTTGGTTTTAAATTTCGCATAGAAATTAAGTTCAACAAATACGTGAAAAATGTAGAGAAAATAACAACAAATCCTATTTTCAAACTAATATCTAAAGGGATTTCGTTCCAATTTACCGCTTGTAATTCGTTATATCCAAAAGGTAAAACCATAAAAAATCCGAACAAATAAATGTACTTCACAAACGTAAACGCATTGTATTTATCCATTAATTTCTTGACAAAAATTAGATAAAAACCGTAAGAAACTGCATTTACAAATACTAATAAATTTCCTAAAGTAGCATTTGGTGCGTTGTTTACAGCTTTTCCATATAAAATTAAAGTGATAGTTCCAGCCAATCCCAACAAAATACCAATTACTTTTTTAGATTGCATTCTTTCTTTCATAATTATTGAAGAAAGTAGCAATACAATCATTGGTGTGGTTACCATTAAAACGGCTCCCATAATTGGAGAAGTATAACTCAATCCTTTAAAGAATGTTAGCATGTTTAAAGCTACTCCAAAAAAAGCACAAACAGCAATTCGGAGGATATCATTCTTGGCAATTTTTTCTTTAGGTCCGAAAAAAGAAACCAGCCAAAATAAAAGTGTCGCACCACCCACTCGCAATACAATGAAACCAAAAGGATTTATATATTTCGGCATCACATCTTTGGCAATGGTAAAGGTAACTCCGTAAATAATTGCCACAATCCATGCACAAACTAAGGCCCAAGAACGACTATTCATTAGCTAAGAATTGATTCAATTTTAAAATATTGGGCTGACTGTTTCCAATAAATATTTCATTTTCAATAATCACTACGGGGCGACTCAAAAAAGTATAATGTTCTAGAATATATTTTTTATAATCTTCTTCCGTTAAAGTCATATTTTTCAAGCCTTTTTCTTTATATAACTGGGCTTTTTTACTAAATAGTGCTTCGTAACTTCCAGAAAGTTGGTGCATGAATTCTAGTTCTTCAACCGTAATTGGATTCTGACGGATATCATGAAAGGCTAAATTTGCATTTGAAGGCAACGACTTAATTATTTTTCGACAAGTATCGCAAGAAGCGAGATAATATATTTTGCGCATGAGTGCTAAATTGGTTTCAGTATACTAAATTTAAAGTGCAAAGGTAAGAAAGTTATTTTTTATTCTGATTTAGAAATAAAAAACAAAATTATATTTCAATTTTTAATATTTACTTCGTTTGCCACGAATTTCCGAATTTACCCTTTAATAATTATAAAATTTGTTCGTCTTTGACGAATATTCGAATTTAATCAAATCAAAAAATAAAAACATTCGATAAATCGTGGCAAAAAATAAAATATATTGGCTGACTTATTTTTAATAAATTTACGGAAACAATTTAAATAAAGGTTATGAACACTATATTCAATTCCATAAAAAGAAGTCGAGCTATTTATGCTTCTTACCTAGAAAACTATACTTTAGAGCAATTGAACCTTATTCCAGAAGGGTTAAGAAATAATTTAATTTGGAATATTGGTCATATTATTGTTTCTCAACAACGATTAGCCTATTTACTTTCTGGAAACGAAACTTTGTTAACAGAAGCATTTACCAATAAATATGTAAATGGAACTATTCCAGATGGAAAAACTACACAAGAAGAAGTGGATGAAATTAAAAGTCTATTATTTTCTACCATCGAACAAACCCTTTTAGATTATGAAAAAGGTAAGTTTGAAAATTACACCACAACACAAACCCGTACCGGTTTTTTAATTTCTAATTTTGAAGAAGGTATGCTTTTCAATCATTATCATGAAGGCATTCATTTGGGATTTATGATGAAGATTAAACGTTTTATTTAGATTTTAGATAAAATCCCCCCTTAATATATAATCTTATCAAGGGGAGATTTACCTAATTATAAAATAAAACAAACTAGAACTGAGCCGTTTCTGTAGAATCTTTCATAGCTGTAGTGGAGTTCATTCCAGTTGTAACCGTATTTTGAACGGCATCAAAATAAGTAGTCCCTACAAAACCTTGGTGTTTCACAGCTTTAAAACCAAATTTTTGTAACGCAAATTCTCTCTCTTGTAATTCGGAATAACCTGCCATACCTCTTTCTTTATAGGCTTTGGAAAGTTCAAACATACTTGTGTTTAAAGCATGGAAACCGGCTAAAGTAATAAATTGAAATTTATATCCCATTTCCGCTAAATCTTCCCTAAAAGTTTCCATTTCAGCCACCGACAATTTTGCCGCCCAATTGAATGATGGCGAACAATTGTAAGCTAACATTTTATCCGGATATTTCGCATGAATGGCATCTGCAAATTGCTTCGCATACGCTAAATCAGGGTTACTAGTTTCCATCCAAATTAAATCGGCATAAGGTGCATAACTCAATCCTCTATCAATACCTTGTTCAATCCCACAATTCACATGATAAAATCCTTCACTAGTTTTTTCACCAGTTAAAAATTTAGCATCCCTTGGATCGACATCACTGGTTAACAAATTCGCAGCATCAGCATCTGTTCGCGCTACTACAATTGTTGAAACTCCCATTACATCTGCTGCTAATCGGGCTGCAATTAATTTATTAATAGCCTCTTGTGTAGGAACTAAAACTTTACCACCTAAATGTCCACATTTTTTAGCCGAACTTAATTGATCTTCAAAATGAACACCCGCTGCACCAGATTCGATCATGGATTTCATTAATTCAAAGGCGTTAAGATTACCTCCAAAACCAGCTTCTGCATCAGCGACAATAGGAACTAAATAATTTTTCTTATTTTCTATTCCATTTACAACTTGAATTTGATCGGCACGTAACAAAGCATTATTAATTCGTTTAACCACTAAAGGCACGCTATTCGCTGGGTACAAAGATTGGTCGGGATACATTTCACCGGCCACATTAGCATCTGCAGCGACCTGCCATCCACTTAAATATATGGCTTCTAAACCCGCTTCTACTTCTTGAATGGCTTGATTCCCGGTTAAAGCACCTAAACCCGCTATCCAATCTTGATTATTTAATTTATACCATAACGTTTCGGCTCCTAATTTTGCAATACTATATTCTATCTTATAAGAACCTTGTAATTTTACAACTTCTTCCGCTGTATAAGGTCTTTCAACACCTTTCCATCTCGGGTTGGTAGACCATTCTGCTAGTAACTGTTGTATTCTTTCTTCTGTTTTCATAAATTTGTAGTGAATTTGATAGTTATTAATTTAATTATTACTTTAAGCTGTTGTGTGTTAGCGCATACAACAGTTTTCTTTTATAGATAAGTATAAGATTCTGAGGTTAAAAATTCATCTAATGCATCCTTAAAAATCATTTTAGCAAATAAATCAGTAGCTACATCGAATTTTCCTTCCGTAAACCGTTTTTCGCCTACATATTTTTTAATTTTAATTAATTCTTCTTGAATAAGTCGTTCGTAAACTTCTTTGGAGCATTTCAGTTGATTTTCTAATACCACTTCTTTTTGTAACCATAACCATAACTGAGCTCTTGATATTTCTGCAGTTGCAGCATCTTCCATTAAATTATAAATAGCTGCAGCTCCATTCCCCATAAGCCATGATTCTACGTATAAAATACCAATATTGATATTTTTTCGCACACCATTTTCAGTAATTGTTCCTTGTGGAAGTTCTAAAAGTTGCGCTTCTGTAATTTGTACCTCTTTTCTTTTAACATGCATCTGATTTTGAGTGGGTAAAAACTTATTAAAGATTTCCATTGCCACAGACACTAAGCCTGGATGTGCGACCCAAGTTCCGTCATGTCCGTTTTTCACTTCTCTTTCTTTATCAACTTTTACTTTATTTAAAGCTATTTCATTGGCAACAGGATCGTTCTTTATAGGAATTTGAGCAGCCATTCCGCCGATAGCTAAAATATTTCTGTTGTGACAAACTTGAATCACTCGCAAAGAATAAGCACTCATAAAAGGACTAACCATTGTGATTTGATCTCTATCTGGCACCATAAAACCAGTATGATTTTTTAATTTTTTTATATAGGAAAAAATATAATCCCAACGACCACAATTTAAACCCACAATATGCGCTTTCAATTCATAAATAATTTCATCTAATTGAAAACTTGCGGTAATGGTTTCTATTAAAACAGTAGCTTTTATAGTTCCATTAGGTAGATTAAAATAATTTTGTGAAAATTCAAAAACTTCATTCCACCAACGGGCTTCTAGGTAATGTTCTAACTTGGGTAAATAATAATACGTACTTTTATTTTGACTAAGTAAAGTTGAAATATTATGATAAAAATACAATCCAAAATCGACTAAAGCGCCAGAAAAATTTTCATTATTAATCTGAATATTTTGTTCTTCTAAATGCAAACCTCTTGGTCGAACAAGAAGAGTAGCTACTGAATCATTAAGCTCATATTTTTTTCCATTTTGTTCTAATGAAATCGTACCTAAATTAGCATCTTTTAAATTTTGTTGACCGTCTATAATATTATTCCAAGTTGGAGCACAACTGTCTTCAAAATCAGCCATAAATGTTTTAGCTCCAGAATTTAGAGCGTTTATCACCATTTTACGATCTACTGGTCCTGTAATTTCTACCCTTCTATCTAGTAGTAGTGAAGGAATAGGTGCCGCGGTCCAATCGGAATTCCTAATAGCTTCGGTTTCTTTTGGAAATTCAGGAAGTGCGCCAGAATCAAAAGCTTTTTGTCTTTCAATTCTTTTTTCCAATAAATCGATTCTTTTTTGATTAAAATGTACATGTAAATCTGTAAGAAACTCTAAAGCATCAGGTGTGACTATATGATTCACATGAGATAAATCAGTCACTTTCAGATCTTTTTTAGTTGTTATGTCCATAGTAGTAATTTTTAGATACGCAATATTATAAAAAATAAAAATACAAAACAAGCGAACGTTCGCTAAATTTAAATTTTTATTTAATAACGAACAAAATGAAAAATAGTTTATATTTGCTTAATAATTATTTAAAATGATTAGCTAAACCAATTCCTATGATAGAAGAAGAATATGTAAGATTAATTTTTGGATTAAAATTAAAACAGATACGATCAGACAAAAACCTATCTTTATTTGGTTTGGCTAAAATAACTGGACTTTCAAAATCGTACTTAAACGAAATCGAAAAAGGAAAGAAATACCCAAAACGAGATAAAATTATCATTTTAGCTGAAGCGCTTGATGCTAGTTATGATCAAATGGTATCTCTGAAATTAGATAAGAATTTAGCGCCTATTGGAGACATATTACAATCGAGAATATTAAAAGAAATTCCACTAGAAATCTTCGGAATTAAAGAAAGTAATTTAATTGATATTATATCCGAAGCACCTTTAAAAGTGAATGCTTTTATAAGCACATTATTTGAAATTGCAAAGCATTATAATTTAACTCGAGAAAGTTTTTTTTTAGCCGCATTACGATCGTATCAAGAAGCGCACAATAATTATTTCGAAGAATTAGAACTGCAAGTAGAAAAATTTGCAAAGGCTTATTCCATAGATTTAAGTCAAAAAATCAAAGTAAAAGAATTAGAAGATATTTTGATTGAAGAATACGGCTACACCATAAACAACGAGGAACTAACTACGCATGAAGAATTAATTTATTTACGATCGGTATTTGTACAAAAATCAAAAACTCTTTTAATTTCAAAAGAGGCCGATACTTCGCAACGAATTTTTATTTATGCCAAAGAAATCGCCTATAATTATTTAGAAATAAAAGATCGTTTATATACTTTTTCATGGATTAAATTTGAAAGTTTTGATCAAGTTTTAAATAATTTTTTCGCCTCTTATTTTGCAGGCGCTTTATTAATTCCTAGAAAAGAATTAGTTAAAGAAATGAAAGCTGTTTTTGAACAAAAAACGTTTGATACGACTCATTTTAAATCTATAATAACGAAATTCACCGATTCACCAGAAACCTTTTATCAAAGACTCACAAATATTTTACCCAAAGATTTTAATTTGAAAAATATTTTCTTTCTTCGTTTCAATTACAAACCAGAACGACAAGAGTTTCAACTAACAAAAGAATTACACATTACCAATTTACTTGAACCGCATGGCAATGAAAGTAATGAACATTATTGCAGAAGATGGATATCGATCAAGACTTTACAAAAAATACCAACTTATACAGAAAATCATTTGTTTGAAGCTCAAATTTCAAGCTACAATCATACGGAAAATGAATATCTTGTGATTTCTTCAGCTACAAAAGATCCTTTTAGAAATGGGTATTACAGAAGTATTGCTTTAGGCATCATGCTTTCACCCCATTCACAAGGTAAAATTCAATTTCTAAATTCTAAAGAAATACCTAGAAAACGTGTTGGAGTTACCTGTGAATCGTGTAGTATTTTAGATTGTGAAGAGCGCGCTGCACGTCCAAAAAAAATGGAAAGAAAAGCGAGAAATGAAGCTACTGAAAAAGTAGTACAATCGCTAATGGAAAAGTTTAGTTGATTTTTAAATCAAAAATGAATTCGATTAATTGAAAGAAAAACTATTTAATTAGTAGATACTTATCAATTTCTTGATAGGATAAGAACACTTCATAAGTTCCTTTATCATAAGAAGATATTTCATTAATATTGTATAGAAACTTTACTCCTTCAATATTAAAAAACAGGTTATTTGTTAAGTAAAAGGAACCAGTTTCAAAACAATAGCCTTGTTGGTTCAAACTTACGGCATTATTTACTCTATATTTATCTCTAAATTTAGCTTCTACCATTTTCGAAATCATTTTGACATTGGTAAAAATATCTTCCAATTTTAATTGATTTCCAGTTTGCTTGTTAAAAACCAAGGAACGCTTTCCACCAAAACCTGAAGCATCTCCATAGGAAGACGTATAATTTATTCCAATATTTACAAACTCCTCTGTTTCATATTCAATAATTGATTCTAATTCGAATTCCCAATTTTTTATATTATTTTCAGGTGTTTTATTTTTGGCATTTCTATACGTTTCTACAAAACCTTTGGTTAATTGATTGTAATTATTAATCGTCAAATTTTGACTATCAATAAAACTGGAAAGTTCTTTGATATTGTCGAAAATCACTTTATTGATATTGGGATCATTTTTAGCTTCTAAAACTTCCATTTTAATGTTCGCCGAATTATAATTTGTAGTATAACTTGGCGCATAAGAAGAATTATATTGTTTGCGTTCAAATACCAATTGCTGGGAGCAACTGCTAAATATAAAAAGCAAAAGTATGAGTATAGATTTTTTCATTATAGATTTTGCAAGATTTTGCTTCTGCAAATATATCAAAAATCGAGCCAAGCTAATAACTTTATACAAAAAAATCGGATCTTGGACCCGATTTTTTCGTAATTTGAAGCATAAATTATTCTTTACCAGCTAAATATCTTTCCGCATCTAAAGCAGCCATACAACCTGTACCGGCAGCTGTAATTGCTTGTCTGTATACATGATCCGCTGCATCTCCACCTACAAATACACCTGGAACATTTGTTTTAGCTGTTCCAGGAATATTCACAATATATCCTGTTTCATCTAAAGTTAAATAGTCTGCAAAAATATCTGTATTTGGTTTGTGACCAATAGCGACAAAAAATCCAGTTGCAGGAATTTCAAAATCTTCGTTAGTTGTTTTGTTTTTGGCTTTAACACCTGTCACCACTTGCCCATCACCTAAAACTTCAACCGTGTCGTGATTCATTAAAATAGTTATGTTTTCAATGTTTTTAACACGTTCTTCCATAATTTTAGAAGCTCTAAATTTTTCACTTCTTACCAACATGGTAACTTTTTTACATAATTTAGATAAGTAATGTGCTTCTTCACAAGCACTATCTCCTGCTCCAACAATTACAACTTCTTGGTTTCTATAAAAGAATCCATCACAAACAGCACAAGCAGAAACACCACCACCCGTTTGTAAATAATGTTGTTCTGAAGGTAATCCTAAATATTTTGCCGTTGCTCCTGTAGAAATAATTACAGTATCCGCATGAATTTCTTTTGTATCGTTAATCCAAACTTTATGAGGTTCTGAGCTAAAATCCACTTTGGTAGCCCAACCATCACGAATATCTGTTCCGAAACGCTTGGCTTGATTTTGAATTCCAACCATCATTTCAGGTCCAGTAATTCCTTCTGGATTTCCAGGCCAATTTTCTACTTCATTCGTAGTAGTTAGTTGTCCACCCGGTTGCGTTCCTTGGTATAAAACGGGGTTCATATTGGCTCTAGCAGCATAAATTGCAGCAGTATATCCTGCAGGACCAGATCCTATTATTAGGCATTTTACTTTTTCTATTTCGTTTGACATGGTCGTAATTTTTTAAATTTAGAGCAAAAATATAAAATTCAAATGCTTTTTTATGTAATAAAAGTTACATTTTTTATTATTGCAATATAAATGTTTTCAATAACAAAATTCAAATGTAAGTTCAAAATCTTTTACCCTTTTCCTTTCACCTATAACCTACAACTGATCCAATTGATTTGTTTTTTTATTGTCTGAAATCGTCCAAAAGAAACCAATAAAAAAGAATCGACTTGCTGGTTGTGTTATGGCTTGTCTTTGAAAGGTTCCGTTTACATCTGGTGAATTAGCGTACTGATACCCAAACACATTACTAGTACCTAATAAATTGGTAGCCGAAAAATAAAGTATTTTTTGTTGAGAAAGCAAATAAGACCAACCCAGACTCAAATTATTGAAAGATTTTGTTTTTCCATTCATAAACGCATCTTCATTTGGATTATCATAAGGTCTGCCCGAATTAAAAGTATAGGTTAAACCTATTTGAGATTTCAATTTATCTACCCAATATTTAGTTACAATTGAAAAATTATGGTTGGCTATGAAAGTGGGTGTGACTTGTTTTTCATAATTTCTATATTTTCGTTCCGAATCAATAAAAGAATACGTAATCCAATAATCTAAACCTTTAACTGTTTTATTATCTCTCCAAAACAAATCTAAACCTTTCGCATAACCTAAACCTGAATTAGCATAGTTAGAGGCAAAAGTTGGTGTAGAACCATCGTAAGTGATTAAATTCGTATAATCTTTGTAGTAGGCTTCTGCTCGAAACATTTTCCCATCATTATTGTATAAATAATTCACAATATAATGTTTAGTAGATTCGTATTTTAAAGTAGAAGCATACTTTAGATAATCTGGATTTGCGGTTTGATTAAAACTTCCATAAGCTAAAGAAATTTGACTATTTTTCGCAACTTTATAAGCCATTGAAAAACGAGGTTCAATCGTAATTTTATCTACTAACGAGGCATTTGATGAACGAAGCCCTACATTAAAAGCTATATTTTGTGATACAAAAACCTCTGCCTCAGAAAAAAGGGCAACTGTATTGTTTTGATAACCATAATCAAACCTATTTTGAGTAAAAGCTTGAAAATTTTCATTGAAATTGGTGTGAAAAAATTCGCCTCCAAAATTTAGCTTAAAACGATTTGAAAAAGTTTGACGTAATTTCAGTTTATAATGTACAGCTCGTTCATAATTATTTAATCGATCGGCATTGATTCCGATTTTGTTATTTCCATAACCAAAACTAAAACCTGTTTGTAATTGTAAAGCCGTTGCAATATTTCCTTTATAAACAGTATTGACATATAAATTCGTATTGGTTAATCCGAAATTTACTTTATCCGTAAAATTAATATCTTTCTGATTTACGTTTAAACTAGATCGATCTAATGCTGCATAAACTTTTAATAATCCTTTTTTAATTTTAGTTCTGAATACCGTTTCACCTGTAATCGATTCAGGCGATTTATTCCAATCTAAACTTTGTGGTGTGACTAAATAATAAGGTTTCAAATTGATATAACTGGTATTAAAAGACAACGAACTATTTTTCCATTTTTTAGATTTTCCTATTCCACCTCCGACTGTCATAATTGAAATATCCGTTTGATTTTGAGCGGGTTCATCTACTGAATTCAATAATAAAACACTGGATAAAGCATCGCCAAATTCTGCACTGTAACCTCCAGTAGAAAAGGTAATTCCTTTGAATAAAAATGGAGAAAACCGTCCTCTTGTAGGAACATTAGTTGGAGAAGCTCCATAAGGTTGCGCTACCCGGATGCCATCTACATAAGTTTGCGTTTCACCAGCTTCACCTCCTCTAACAAACAAACGACCGCTTTCACCTACTGCATTCACGCCTGGCATAGTTTCTAAAGCAGCAACAATATCACCTGCTGAACCTGCAGTGGTAACTATATCAAGAGGTTTTAAAGCCGTAACTTTACTATTATCACCTGCTTTTATTGTTCCTGCAGAAATTACAACCGTATCAATAGTATCCATATCCTGATATAAAGTAAACTCCTGATTTACATAACTTTCTATTACAATAGCTTCCGTAACTTCTAAAAAGCCCGATAAGGTAAATTTTAAAATTTGATTTTGTTTGGCCTCTGTTTCAAAACTAAACTCACCTTTTTCATTCGTTAAAGCACCATCATAAGTGCCTTCAATAAATACGTTCACTCCAACCATGGGAACCTTTTTTTTATTAACTACTTTTCCAGAAATTTTGGTTTGTGAAACTGCCGTGAAACCCAATAAAGAAATTAAAATAAGTACTAAATTTTTCATGTTGTTTATTTTTTGATGAAGCAAAGTTGTTACAATGACCTCGCAACAAAAAAAGTTTTGTGCCGAATTGTAGAATAATGCTTCTGAATTGTGTTTACAAAAATTATGTTGAACATATAAAACACAGATTTAACAGTTTTTAAAAATTTCTTTAATCTGTGTTAAAAAAAATCAACAAGTATCAAATTCACCAAATCTCTATTTCACAAAGGCTTACTATTTTTATTAACAATCGTATTTTTCACTAAAAAACCTTTTAAATATTACTTACTTTTGCCTTTTAAAATTACACATTATGATTTATAAGTTTAGAGCCATTTTAGACAACGAAGAAGATATTTTTAGAGATATTGCTATTGAAGCGAAAGATACTTTAGAAGATTTACACAATGCTTTAGTCAACGCTTTTGGCTTTGATGGTACCGAAATTGGCGCGTTTTACACCTGTGGAGACGATTGGGCTTGGCATGAAGAAGACGGAATTCCGATGTTTGATACAGGCGATATTCCAGGTGAAATTAAAACGATGTCTGAATATAAATTAGATGATTTAGTACACGAACAAAATACAAAATTAGTATATGTGTACGATTTATTTTCGATGTGGACCTTTTTCGTAGAATTAGCCGCTATCGAAGAAAATAAAGAAGAAGTAATTTATCCCGCTTTATTATTTTCTCATGGTGTTTTACCAGATGAAGCCACTACAAGTGGTTTTAGAGGTGGCGATTTAGACAATCAAGATTTATTTAATGATTTTGAAGACGACTTAGACCAAGACGACCTAGATCTATTTGAAGGTGATGACAGTTTTGAAGACATGGGTTTTGAAGAAAACTGGAATTAAGGCCCCATAACCCCCAAAGGGGGAACAAAAAATTAAAAATAACTAATAAAATTACCCGTTACAACTCTCCTCCCCTTTGGGGAGGTTGGGTGGGGCTATAAATATGATAAACTTATTTAATACACACGTTGAAAACCTTTCCATACACCGCGTTGGAAATAAAAATAAAGAAGAACAAATTTTCTTATCTGAAAATCCGTATGCATTGAATGATGAAATTATGCCTATTTTAAAGGAATATTTCTTCAAGGCGTTTCGTGAAAAGGAAGAAAACTACTATCAGTTTGCTCACGATGTAGATTTAGAATACAATGAAATGTTCAATTTGGCAACGGAAATTTTCAATAAACCAAGTGAAATTCATACCGTTTCTAAAAAAATTACCCAACATTTATTCGAGCAATCAAATCATCCACACATTAAAAGTGGAGAAGTATATATTGCCTATTTAACAAACGTTTCTATCGACAATAATGTAGTAGATGCGATTGGTGTTTTCAAAAGTGAAATCAAAACCGACTTCTTACAATTTCAAGAAAACGGAAGTAACTTAGAAATGATTTTACAAGACGGAATCAACTTAAA
>CAZULO010000066.1:12156-14476 GCA_964621245.1 uncultured Flavobacterium sp. | reverse complement strand
AGTCAACAGTTTTCAAGACTGCCGCATTCGACCGCTCTGCCATTTCTCCTAATAACCTTCTCGATTATTACGGGTGCAAATATAAGTGCTTTTTTATTATCTGCAAACGAATTTGAGTATTTTTTATAATATATTTGATCGGACTTTTATAATCCTTTCATTTACATTTGATTAGATTTTAATAATTTAAATAATCTGTAATTTCTAAGCCGTATCCAATCATACCAACACGTTTATTTTGCCATGAATTGGTTAGTAATTTGATTTTTGTAATGTCAATATCATGCAAAATTTGAGCACCTATACCAAAATCCTTAGAATCAATTTTGATTTTAGGAGCGGTAAAATCACCCGATTCTTGCATTCTTTTCAATTCAGTTAATCGATCTAGCAACTCCACCGATTGTAATTCTTGATTGATAAACAAAATCGCACACTTGTCATGAGATTCAAATTCCTTGAAAATATCTTCCATTTTCTTGTGCAAAGTATCCGTTAAACTTCCTAAAATGTCATTGGTAACTTGCGTAGAATTAATTCGGGTCACAATTTCTTCTCCTTTGTTCCAACTTCCTTTAGTTAAAGCAATGTGTACTTGTTTATTGGTAACTTGTAAATACGCACGTAAACGATAGGTGCCAAAACGAGTTTTTATTTCAAAATCTTCTTTTTTCTTAATCAAACTATCATGCTGCATTCTGTAAGCCACAAGATCTTCAATAGAAACCAATTTCAAATCGAACTTTTTGGCTACTTCTACCAATTCCGGTAAACGAGCCATAGTTCCGTCTTCGTTCATAATTTCGCAAATTACACCTGCGGAAGAAAATCCAGCCAAACGTGCAAAATCTATAGCTGCTTCTGTGTGTCCTGTTCTACGTAAAACGCCTCCTTGACGGGCAATTAAAGGAAAAATATGCCCAGGACGACCTAGTTCATAAGGTTTTGTTTCTGGATTCACTAAAGCTTCAATCGTTTTAGATCGGTCTGAAGCAGAAATTCCTGTGGTTACGCCATTTCCTTTTAAATCTACAGAAACTGTAAAGGCCGTTTCCATATTGTCAGTGTTATTGGTTACCATCGAATGCAACTCTAATTCCTTACATCTTGATTCTGTTAAAGGCACACATATTAAACCTTTACCATGGGTGGCCATAAAGTTGATCATTTCGGGCGTAACTTTATCAGCGGCAGCTAAAAAATCTCCTTCATTCTCTCTATCTTCATCGTCAACTACTATAATCATTTTACCCTGACGGATATCTTCAATGGCTTCTTCAATAGTGTTGAGTTGTATATTATTGCTCATTAGTTAGTGTGTTAGTTCGTTGTTTTTTACGGTTTGTAATGATGTTAAAAATATATTGAATGGGACGAATTAACCAATCTAAATCGATTGTTAAGCCCATATCATTTGTAGCTCTATAAGTAAATAATATGGCAAAAGGTGTAAGTATCAAAGCACCTGCTGCTACACCAATAAAAGGTGGAATCGCATCTTGTCCCGCTAATTTTTTACCAAAAGTATTCGCAAAATTAAATACGATAAAAATCAAAACCGCAAAAACGATAGGCAATCCTAACCCACCTTTTCTAATAATTGCTCCTAATGGCGCACCTATAAAAAACATTAATAAACATGAATAAGCTACCAGAATTTTATCATAATAAGCTATCCAATAATCATTTATGTTTTTCTTTTTCATCTCTAAATCGGTTTCAAAACCATCTAAAGAAAAAATAGTATTAGAAATGTTACTTTTTGCGACATCAGTCAGTAAATTTTTCTTATCAGGAGGAAAATAAGAGAAAATATCTTGTGTGGTAGACGTATTTTTCTTCTCTGTTAAAATTGAACTTGGAACTGTAACTACTTGTAATGCATCCGTTAAATTTTGAGAATTTTTATCTATATTATCACTGTAAGAAACGACATCTTTATTAAAATTATTTTCTAAAGAATCAATACTGTATTTCAATTCACCCATGGTTAACATATTGAAAGCATTGATAATTTCTCCGCCATCTTCGGAATTACCATTTAACTTAGCTAAATCGATATTAATCGTATATTTTTTAAAACTACTTTTAGCAAATGGCAGTTTCAAACGATCTTCTATTTTTTGAGGTTGGATATCTTCATAGTAATTTCCATCTAACAAATCAAGTTGTAATAAATTAGTGGTTTCATCACTTTTTAATACTCCATTTTTGGCTTTAATTACAGTAGTTACAGGATCGAATTCGCCTTTCTTCATATGCATGGTAATGCCTTCTAGAAACTCCCCATTTTCTCCTGATTTCTTTTCCACTTTAATGG
>CAZULO010000066.1:0-12056 GCA_964621245.1 uncultured Flavobacterium sp. | reverse complement strand
GTAATGCCTTCTAGAAACTCCCCATTTTCTCCTGATTTCTTTTCCACTTTAATGGTTGTCGCACCGCCAATATCGTTAAACTGACCTTCTCCAATAGCCATGGCTGGTTTAGTTTGAAGAATATTCTTTCTCAAATTCACAAATCGATATTGCGCTTCTGGGATGATGTTATTGGCAAATAAAAAAGCAACTAAACTAAAGAAAGTGGTACAGATTATTAAAAACTTCATCGCTCTACGCAAAGAAATACCACCAGATTTCATAGCTGCAAATTCATAATTTTCGGCAAAACTTCCAAAAGTCATAATTGAAGCTAATAAAATAGATAATGGTAAAACCAACGGAACCATTATAGGAGAATAATAAAAAATGAATTTGAAAATAGTAACAAAATCCAAGTCTTTACCAGCCAATTCAGCAATAAAAAGCCAAATACTTTGTAAAACGAATATAAAAAAAAGGATTACAAATACCGTAGTAAATGTAATCAGAAAGGATTTTAATAAATATTTATCTATTATTTTCATGGAAACATACGTTTAGCACAATGTGATTATCACACTATAAATCTTTAAATTAATCCGCTTTATTAATATAATAATTTGGATACTTAGCTTTCACAAAGGTAAACTGATTTTTTGCTAAAACTTGGTTAAACTTAAAAGAAGAAACTGTTAAAGTAGTTCGAGTACCATTTTTACCGACTTCAATTAAATTGTAAATATGATTGGTTTTGGTTTCGATACCAATTAAAATTTCTTTTCTTTTATCAACTATACTCGAAGGAGTTAATTTTACATATTGTATCGATTTACCCGCTACATTTTGTTTGATGTCCATAGAATATTTAAAACCTTTCTTAAAAAAAGTGAAGATTTTATTTGGAGATAAAGCATTACTATCATTTTCATCATGATTAGAAACAGTCACTTCTTCGTCTTCCGGGACGATGGTATAAATTTTCTTACCATCAAAAATTTTAGTAATTCCCATGAAACTTAAATGATACTTATTACCTTGTAAAACAACGGTCCCTTTACTATCTTGATTGATATTTTCTTTCGTATTTGCAATGGCATATTTAAAATCTATATCCATATTTTTGTACGATTTGGCTTTAGCTACTACTTTATCTAATAGTGCTTTAGCTTCTTTATTTGACTTGTAAGTCGCAAACTCCACTGAAGTAAACGAAACTAAAAAAAGGACAACTGCTGTTAAGGTAAATAAACGTTTCATGTATGGTAAGTATCTATTTTTCGTTGTTAAAAAATGTTTCTAAAGAATTCATATCTGAAATTAAAACCTGACGGGCTTTACTGCCTTCAAAAGGACCTACAATTCCCGCTGCTTCTAATTGATCTATAATTCTACCGGCTCTATTATAGCCTAATTTTAATTTTCTTTGTATTAAGGAAGCCGATCCTTGTTGAGCAGAAACCACAACTTCCGCAGCGTCTCTGAATAAAGAATCTCTTTCCGAAATATCCATATCAAGTTTTATGCCACTTTCTTCTCCCACATAATCTGGAAGTAAATAAGCATCTGGATACGCTTTTTGTGCGCCAATAAAATCGCATATTTTTTCTACTTCAGGCGTATCAACAAAAGCACATTGCACACGAATTAAATCGTTTCCGTTAGAAAACAATAAATCCCCACGACCGATTAATTGATCGGCACCACCAGAATCTAAAATAGTTCTGGAATCAATTTTTGAAGTCACTCTAAAGGCTATTCTAGCTGGGAAATTAGCTTTAATCATACCTGTAATTACATTCACAGAAGGTCGTTGAGTCGCAATAATCAAGTGAATTCCGATAGCACGTGCTAATTGTGCTAAACGAGCAATTGGCATTTCAACTTCTTTACCAGCCGTCATAATTAAATCGGCAAACTCATCAACTACTAATACAATATAAGGTAAAAAACGATGTCCATTTTCCGGATTTAATTTTCGTTGTTTGAATTTTTCATTATATTCTTTAATATTTCGCACCATCGCTTCCTTAAGCAACGAATAGCGATTATCCATTTCCAAACACAAAGAATTTAAGGTATTGATTACCTTGGCGTTATCTGTAATTATGGCTTCTTCTGTATCTGGAAGTTTGGCTAAATAATGACGTTCGATTTTATTAAAAAGAGTTAATTCTACTTTTTTCGGATCAACTAACACAAATTTAACTTCCGCAGGATGTTTTTTGTATAATAAAGAGGTTAAAACCGCATTCAAACCAACTGATTTTCCTTGACCAGTAGCTCCTGCCATCAACAAGTGAGGCATTTTTGCTAAATCAACTACTAAGGTTTCGTTCGAAATAGTTTTACCTAAAGCAATAGGCAATTCCATTTCTGCTTGTTGAAATTTAGGAGAGGAAATCGCACTTTTCATAGAAACCATTGACGGATTCGCATTTGGAACTTCAATACCAATAGTACCTTTTCCTGGAATAGGCGCAATAATACGAATTCCTAAGGCCGATAAGGACAATGCAATATCGTCTTCTAAACTCTTAATTTTAGAAATTCGAATTCCAGCTTCAGGAACAATTTCATATAAAGTTACGGTTGGACCAACTGTAGCTTTGATTTGAGCGATTTCTATTTTGTAGTTTTTTAAAGTATCTACAATTTTATTCTTATTTTCTTCTAGTTCCGATTGATTAATCGTAATCCCAACGCCTGTATAGTCTTTTAACAATTCTATAGAAGGCATTTTAAAGTTGGAAAGTTCTAAAGTTGGATCAAATTCACCAAAATCTTGAACTAATCGTTGTGCTATACTAGTTTCTACAATATCTTCTTCCTCAGGTTTTTCAATAACAAATGAAGCATCATCCGTTTGAATAATTTCTGGTTGTTTAGGAACAACTTCATCTTTACTAACCTTTGGAGTCGTTTCTAAATGAAGTTCTGAAGAATTTTGAATGGTTGGTTTTAAGGTAGACTTATCAATTTCAAAAGTAGAATTTGGTTCTGGACGATTGATTACTTTCATATCTGTCCAATCGGTATCATCTACTTCTGAATCATCAAGCAATTTAGGTGTGTTTATTGGTGAAGAAGTTGGTGCTTTTTCTTCTTTTTTATCTGTTTCAACCGGCGGAATATCTGCTAAAATACTAGATTCAGCTGAAGTAGTTTCTGGGGTGGATTGGTTTCCTAAATAGTCTTTAACCTGATCGGGAGAAATTTTAATCTTAAAAATAAGAAACACGATAACTAAAAACACTAATACCAAAACCACACCAATAGTTCCAGCGTAATCTTGAATTAAATCTGTAATTTCAAATCCTACAATTCCAGACAAATGCGGAATAAAATTCCACAACAATCCAAATAAAATAGAAAGAGTAAGCATTAAATATAAATCCCAAAAAATGCCTTTTCTTAATTTCTTTACAGGTAAATCAACAATCAAGTAAGAACCGATAAGAAAGAATGTTTTTACTAATAAAAAAGAGGCTACACCAAATCCTTTGTGTAAAAACAAATCTGATAACCACGCACCAATTTTTCCTAACCAATTTTCAACCACAACTTCTCTATTTCCCCATTCGGAAATTTGACTTTGATCGATATGACCTGAAATATAGTAGGAAATAAAAGAAAAAAGTAGAACAATTGCAAGCATAACAAACAAAACACCACCGATGAATTTTTGTCCACGTGATGTTTTGAAAATTGAATTACTTAAAGTATTTTCTTTATTTTGGGTAGCTACCTTTTTTGCCATTACTACTTATAAATTGAGAATTTTAGGTACATAAATTAACGCACCTACTGCAATTGCACTAAAAGCTGCAAATAAAACGGCACCAGCTGCAATATCTTTTATAAAACCTATTTTCTCATGAAACTCTGGATGAATAAAATCGGCCACTTTTTCCACTGCAGTATTTAAGCCTTCGATAGCTAACACTAAACCAAAGGCTAAAATTTGCAACATCCATTCTTCCCTCGAAATACCAAAGAAAAAACCAGCGGCAATCATAAGAAGCATAATGGAAAACTGTACCATTACACTGTGTTCTGTACTTACTAATTTGATGGCACCTTTAACAGCAAAACCAATACTTTTAATACGTCCAGAAACAAATCTTTTATCTTGAATCATAAAATTACAAGGCCTTTAAGGCTGCATCGTAATTAGGTTCGTTAGCTATTTCAGCTACTAATTCTGTATGCGCTACTACTCCGTTTTCATCAATTACAACAATTGCTCTGGCATGTAAACCTTTTAAAGCTGAATCGGTTAAAGTTAATCCGTAATCATCTCCGAAAGAACCTGCTCTGAAATCTGATAAATTCACAACATTTTCTAAACCTTCTGAACCACAAAAACGCTTTTGTGCAAAAGGTAAATCTCTAGAAACACATAAAACTTTAGTGTTTTCTAAAGAATTAGCCATTGTATTAAAAGTTCGTACAGAAGTAGCACAAGTTGAAGTATCAATACTTGGAAAAATATTTAAAATAACACGTTGTCCTTTAAAATCTGATAAGGAAACTTCGTTTAAATCGTTTCCAACTAATTGAAATTGTGGAGCTGTTGAACCAACTACTGGTAAAGTTCCGTTTGTATGTACAGGATTTCCTCCTAAAGTTACTGTTGACATGGTTTTAAATTTTAAGGGTCAAAAATACAAAAATTATTTTAGTTTTAGTGAACTAATTTCCATAAAACATCATCCGGAACGGGTGCATTAATTTCTAGTTCCTCTTTAGTTACAGGATGAATCAAAGCTAACTTTCTAGCATGTAAATGAATACCTCCATTGGCATTACTCCGATCAAAACCATATTTTAAATCACCTTTAATCGGACAACCCACTGCGGTAAGTTGCGCTCTAATTTGATGATGGCGACCAGTATGCAAATCGATTTCTAACGCATAATAATTATCTAATTTTTTAATAGTTTTATAGGATAATTTGGCTTCTTTAGATTCTGGAACTTCTTTTAGATGCGCTTTTGAAGTATTATTCTTCGTATTTCTTTTTAAAAAATGCACTAAAGTATCTTCCGCTTTTGGTGGCGCATTTTTAACGATAGCCCAATAGGTTTTTTGTGTTTCCCGTTTTTTAAATGTTTCATTTAAACGCGTTAAAGCCTTTGAAGTTTTGGCAAAAACTACAATTCCCGTTGTTGGTCGATCTAAACGATGTACTACGCCCAAAAATACATCTCCAGGCTTATTGTAGGCTACTTTTAAATAGGATTTTACAATTTCAGATAAAGGTTCATCACCTGTTTTATCACCTTGAACTATATCTCCAACTCTTTTATTAATCACTATAATGTGATTATCTTCATGAAGGATTTGAAGATTGCCAGCATGGCTTACTATTTTTTGAGTCAAAATATTTATTTTTTAATTATTTTTTTATGGTAAAACCCCGTATCGGTTTCTATGGTTAACACATAAACACCTTGAGACACTAAATCAAGAGACACCAACATATTTTGTTTTTGAAACGAAATAGGAATTTCTTCTCCCAATAGATTTTTAAGGGTTATATTTTTAATATTTTCATTTTGTAGGTTACTAACATTTAAATTGTCAGAAGTAGGATTGGGGAATACGTTAAACTTTGTGGATTCAAATGTAGCACTATTCAGAATATTTCCAGTTTGATTCACTTGAATTGTTCTTTGATAACTTCCTGCATTGATTGTAACAAAACCATTTCTTGTTGTTGGATCTGTATTTTCAGTACAAGTAATATTAATATTTGCATTTCCTGTACCGGAACTCGGTGAAATGGAAATCCAAGTATCAGAGGCAGTTGCAGCCCAAGTTCCCCATGAAAACCATGAGGTTGTTACTGATTGCGTATCAGATTGAAAATCATAATCTAACTGATTGCTAGAAACCCCTAATGGCGAGGCCGCCTGATTGACAGTAATTATTTTAGTTGACGTTCCATTTGTAAGTGTAATATGTCCCGTTCTGGCTTCTCCATTGTTTAAAGTCGCTGTGAAATTAGTTCCATCAGCAGCTTTAAAATAACCTGAAACACCAGATGTCGAAGATAACGAAATCCAAGGAACATCAGTTACAACTGACCAATTTGATAGCGAAGTAAACTCTATGGGATTAGTTGTCATATTGGAAGCTATAGCAATTGTCTCAGTAGCCAATTCTAAATCGCCCTCCATGGGTTTGATATAAAATAAAAAATTTACAGGTGTAAAAGTTCCAGCGCCATTTATTACACTATTAATCGCGTAGTAGCCATTGTGTGTGCCACCCCATCCAAAATTGCAATGAAACTGATTGGAACTGTTATATCCATCTATCAAATAAAAATGATTTCCGCCTTTTGCATATACGGGTCTACCTGCATCTAATTCCGCTTTGATCCCTACAATTAAATCTGCAGTACTTGCAAATAAATAGGTTGCAGTAGGATACATTTTTGGACTATATTTATAATATCTTTTTAAAGCTTCTGAGGAAAAAAAAGAATCAGAACTAGAACCCGACCATTGCATATTTACAGCAACACCTAAATCATACATTAATGTTGCAACTTCTGCATTGGAAGTGGTTACATTGGACGGCATAGCTGAATAATTATAAGTCTGTAAACTATAATTTACACAGTTTGAGCTTGCATTTGTATTACAGTGTGTACCCATTCCTGTTGAAGGAAAACTATAGTATTTCATAATTTGTCCGATAGCTGTAGCGTTGCAGCCTGTCCATGCTTTTCCACAGGAACCACCACTAGAAACAGAAGGCATCAACGTATTGTAATTACAACCCTGATTCCAAGTTGTATTTAATAAAGGTCCAACCTGTCCAAATGAAAAGCAAATGGAAAAAAAAAGTAAAAAAGATAGTTTTAATTTCATAGTTATATTTATCTAGTACATACCGTAAACTCTATTTCAAATATAACAAAATAATTTATCTCATAAGCACAAGCAGGAAGAAGCAAACTTAATATTGTTCATTCGCGTTTGGAAAATCAACTGCTTTAACATCAGCAACATATTGTCCGATTGCTTTTGTCATATCTTCGAAAAGGTTCATATAACGACGTAAAAATCTTGGACTAAATTCGTGCGTCATCCCAACCATATCGTGCAACACTAAAACCTGACCATCTACTCCACTTCCTGCGCCAATTCCAATCACAGGAATAGAAATACTTTCAGCTACTTTTTGAGCTAATTGAGCTGGAATTTTCTCTAATACTAAAGCAAAACATCCAATTTCTTCTAACATTTTGGCATCTTCAAGTAATTGAGCGGCTTCTTCATCTTCTTTAGCTCTTACCGTATAGGTTCCAAATTTATATATAGATTGTGGAGTTAATCCTAAATGTCCCATCACAGGAATTCCGGCATTTAAAATCTTTCTAATAGAAGACTCTATTTCTCTTCCACCTTCTAATTTGACAGCATGTCCACCGCTTTCTTTCATAATTCTGATTGAAGAACGTAACGCTTCTTTTGAATCCGATTGGTAACTTCCAAAAGGTAAATCTACCACAACTAAAGCTCTGTCAACGGCTCTAACCACACTACTGGCGTGATAAATCATTTGGTCTAAAGTAATCGGTAAAGTTGTTTCGTGACCTGCCATTACATTACTGGCTGAATCTCCCACTAAAATCACATCAATACCTGCAGTATCCACAATTTTCGCCATAGTGAAATCGTATGCCGTTAGCATAGAAATCTTTTCGCCATTAGCTTTCATGTCAATTAACGACTTCGTTGTAATTTTTTTATAATCTTTTTTTGCTACAGACATTCTTTTTGAGTTAGAAGTCAGAAGTTGAAAGTTGGAAGTTTTGATCCGAACCTCTTTTCTGAAAATTAATTGATACAAAATTAATATAAAGATATGGATTGTAACAATTTTTACACATATAATACCAATAATTAAATTCAACAATGATGAGACATATACTTATTTTACTATTTTTTGGTTTTAGTTTATCGACTTCTGCACAAAAAAAAGACCCGAACAATAGTGAACAGGCAAAGCAAATCAAACAATCGATTTCCGTTTTTTTTGATGGCTTACAATCAGCAGATACCTTAAAAATGCAATCCGTTTGTCATAAAGAAATGAAATTGCAATCGATTATGGAAAAAAACTCAGTCGGATCTTTGACATTCCAAGCTAATTCAGAATTTTATAAATCGGTAACTTCTATTCCAAAAACCCTTAAAATTGAAGAGCGGATTTTAGATCACAAAATTCAAATTGATGGTTCGATGGCGCAGGTTTGGACGCCTTACGAATTTTATGTGAATGAAAAATTGAGTCATATTGGGACAAATTCCTTTACTTTGCTTTTAGAGAATAATGTTTGGAAAATTGTTCATATTATTGATACCAGAAGAAAAAAATAAATTTTGAAGAAAATAATTTTATTAACCCTATCTTTTATTGCTTTTACAGCAAACGCACAAGATAGCATTTCGAAAGTTAAAATCGATGTTTCAGGTTTTATTGATACCTATTATTCTTACGATTTTGACCAACCTGAATCGAAATACAAACAAAATTTTTTATATAATTACAACAGACAAAATAGCTTTAACGTAAACATTACTTTAATAAGAGCTACTATCAATTATGAAAATGTATATGCTAAAATTTCAGCACATGCAGGAACTTATGTAGAAGATAATTATGCGTCGGAAAGTGTTAAATATCTGAACGAAGCGTATTTAGGTGTGTTTTTAAATAAAAGTAAAACCACAACTTTAGAAGCAGGAATCTTACCCAGTTATATTGGATTTGAATCTGCTATTTCTCACGCCAATTTAACGGCAACTCGTTCTATATTAGCTGAAAATTCACCTTATTATATGACAGGTGTAAAAGTAAATCATCAAATTAATAACAAGTGGAGTTTGGCTGGATTGGTCACCAACGGCTGGCAACATATTGAAAAACCAAAAAGCGATGTAGCACCTTCTTTTGGAACACAATTAGTTTATAAACCAAATACTAAAAACACCATCAATTGGAGTACCTTTTTAGGAAAAGAAGCTTATGTTGGAGATTTCAATATGCGCTATTTTAGTAATTTATATTGGGATGCAACTTGGAATCCGAAATGGCATTCTATTTTCGGTTTTGACTATGGAATTCAGGATATCTCTTCAAATAATGACGAAAAAGCAACCTGGTTTAGTCCAATTATAATTACACAATATACGATCAATTCGAAATGGCAAATGGCACACCGAATTGAATATTATCAAGATAAAAAAAATGCGATTATTTCGAGTGTATTGCCTTTTGAAACGATTGGGAATTCTATAAATTTTGATTTTTTACCGAATTCTAAATTTAAAATTAGAATGGAAGGAAAATGGTATCACGCTTCAGAAAACGTATATGATTTAGGAACTAAAAAAGATAATTTTTCTATAACTACAACCATGAGTTTTGAGTTTTAAAACCAAATTAAAATGATTCAAAAATTAGCCCTAGTTAAACGTTTTATTCGACAATTATTCGATTTAAAAGCAACACAAGAAGCCGAACAAATTACCTTTTTAGAAATTAAAGAAGGCATTGAATTCAAAGGTAAAAACTTATGGCTATTAGCTTTTGCTATAATTATTTCCTGTATTGGATTAAATATTAATTCTAAAAGTGCTGTTATTGGAGCTATGATTTTATCTCCTGTAATGGGACCCGTTTTCGGGATAGGTTTTTCTTTAGGAATTTCAAATGCTGATTTATTCAAAACCAGTTTAAAAAATGCGTTACGAATCGTTTTTGTAAGTTTATTTTTTTCGACAGTATATTACTTAATCAATCCCTATTCTATAGAAACAGCCGAATTAATTAGTTTTTCTAAACCTACTTTTTTTGATGTATTATTAGCTTTTATTGGTGGTTTAGCAGCTATGTTAGCGATTTCTAGAGAAAGTGGCACACAAGTAATTATTGCTGTAGCAGTAGCAACTTCTTGTATTCCGCCCTTATGTACAGCCGGATTTGGATTGGCTACTTGGAATTTTGACTATTTAATTGGTGGATTATACACGTATAGTATCAATTCTATTTTTATTGGCTTTGGAACTTTATTGATGACCAAATATCTAAAGTTCGAAAAACATTCCCAACAAAAAATAAAACATGTTAATAGTTGGTTTTTTGTTTTAGGGCTTTTAGCTTTAGTTCCTGCGATTTATTTCGCTTATCTTTTAGCGATTCAAAATATGTTTCAATCTAAAGTAGAACACATTATAACCAATCAAATTGAAAACAAATACCACATTATCAATTACGATATCAATCCCGAATTAAAAACCATTGAATTAGATATTTCTACTCCCACTTTTGATGCGAAAATAGAACAAAATATTAACGCTTTTTTTGTTCGAAATAACATCAAAAATATTGATTTAATCATTCATCAATCCATCGAAGAAAATCAAGATTTAGGCAAAGAAATTAAGAAACTACAATTAGAAATTATGGAGTTGAAAAACAAAAAATAAACACAGATTTTAGAATTAAGTAAAATCTATGTTTTGTATAAAATAGTTAAAAAAGAGAATTTTATTACTTCAATCCTCTAAAAAGATAATGAAAACTTTGAGAACCTAGCGTAAAACATTGCGTCTTTGCGGTAAACAAAACTAACAATCCGCTAAACCAACACCAATAGCCAAGCCACCCTCGGACGTTTCTTTGTATTTCGAATTCATATCTTTTGCGGTTTCCCACATCGTGGCAACTACTTTATCTAAAGGCACTAATGTGTTTTTCGCATCGGTTTCTAAAGCTAATTCTGCAGCGTTTATTGCCTTTATGGCTCCCATAGTATTTCGTTCAATACAAGGCACTTGCACTAAACCACCAATTGGATCACAGGTCATACCTAAATGATGTTCCATAGCGATTTCAGCGGCTACTAAAACTTGATCTGGAGTTCCTCCTAATAATTCACATAAAGCCCCAGCTGCCATGGCTGAAGAAACGCCAATTTCTGCCTGACAA
The DNA here is from genome assembly GCA_964621245.1 of uncultured Flavobacterium sp. GTDB lineage: Bacteria > Bacteroidota > Bacteroidia > Flavobacteriales > Flavobacteriaceae > Flavobacterium. The sequence goes on along the minus strand of CAZULO010000066.1, from coordinate 1,063 downwards.
CCGCCCATTGCAGCGGAAATAGTTGCCCCTTTTTTGAAAATACTTCCAATTTCTCCAGCTACCATTAAAAATTGTTTGATTTCTTTTTCCCCTGCAGTATGATTTTCAATACATAAATAATACATTAAAACTGCTGGTATCACTCCTGCACTTCCATTAGTTGGTGCCGTCACTACTCGACCTAAAGCCGCATTTACTTCATTCACAGCCAAAGCAAAACAAGATACCCATTTTAATATTTGTCGGAATTTCACTTCAGTTTGACGAATGCATTCCAACCATTCTTGAGGGGAATTATAATTCGCAATTCCGATTAAATTGGTGTGCATATCATACGCACGTCTTTTCACATTTAATCCGCCAGGTAAAGTGCCGTCTGTATGAGTTCCGATGTACATACATTCTAACATGGTATTCCAAATTCGTAGTAATTCGGTATGAATAACCGCTTCGGAACGCATAGATTTTTCGTTTTCATAAACGATTTCTGAAACCTTTTTATTTTCGGCATGACAAAAAGCTAATAACTCTGTTGCCTTATCTATTGGAAAAGGAAACGCACATTTTATCTCAGATTTTGTATTCGTTTCTACATCCTCTTTAACAACAAAACCACCACCAATGGAATAAAAAGTGGAACTATATTCAGAGTCGTTTGTATAAGCTGTAAAAATTAAACCGTTTGCATGGAAAGGCAAAAAATTCTTATTGAAAAAAATATCCGAAACAATATTAAAATGAATATTGAATTCGTTGTCCAAAACTAATTCGTTTTTAGTCTTGATGTCTTCAATGATCGAATCAATTGCGTCGATTGGTACATATTCAGGATCGGCACCACTTAAGCCTAACATGACTGCTAAATCTGTAGCATGCCCTTTTCCTGTTAACGACAACGAACCATACAAATCGACTTTTACGCGATGTACGGCATTAATTATATTTTGACTACGTAATTCTGCTAAAAATTGTTCTGCAGCACGCCATGGTCCTAAAGTATGCGAACTAGAAGGGCCAACGCCTATTTTTAACATATCAAAAACTGAAATACATTCCATATACT
>CAZULO010000065.1:0-14581 GCA_964621245.1 uncultured Flavobacterium sp. | reverse complement strand
ACTAATTCCTCACCCAACAAGCTGCAACATGATCGTTTACCATTCCGGTAGCCTGCATAAAAGCATACATTACTGTGGAGCCTACGAATTTGAAACCGCGTTTTTTCAAATCTTTACTTATAGCATCTGAAACTTCTGTTGTAGCTGGAACCTCTTTTAGAGTTTTTGGTTTGTTATCTATCGGTTTTCCCTCAACAAAAGCCCAAATATAGCTAGAAAAACTTCCAAATTCCTGTTGTACTTTTATGAAAGCTTGTGCATTGGTAACAGCTGCTTTTATTTTTAATTTATTTCTGATAATTCCAGTATCTTCAGCTAAAACTTGCAATTTAGCGTCAGAAAATTTGGCTACTTGTTTCACCTCAAAACCAGCAAATGCTTTTCTGAAATTATCGCGCTTCACTAAAACGGTATACCAACTTAAACCCGCTTGAAATGTTTCTAAAATTAAAAACTCAAACAATGTAGCATCATCATAAACTGGTTTTCCCCATTCGTTGTCGTGATATGCTTTATACAAATCGGTTTTTTCGCACCAAGCGCAACGTATTTTATTCATATTCTCTTATTTCTTCTTCTTTATGAATGTATTTCTCAATCAAAAAATGACCTAAATAAATTAATGGCGTTAGGCAAATTGCAATTACTAATTTAAACGAATAACCCGTTAATGAAAATTCAATATATTGTTTTGTAGTCCAAATTCCAGGTAAATAAAAGGCAATTCCACCCACTATAAAAGAATCTATTAATTGTGAAAATACTGTAGAACCTGTACTTCGCAACCAAATCATTTTATCGCCTGTTTTCTTTTTAAAAAAACTAAAAAGCGTCACATCTAAAAATTGAGCGACTAAAAAAGCGAGTATCGAACCTACAATAATCAAATTACTTTGACCAAAAACGGCAATAAACTGCTCATTTGAGACCGGACTAATCCCTTTCGCTTCGGGTATTTTCATCGAAAAAAACAAAATTACAAAACAATAGGCAATTAATCCTGCGGTAATATAACTTAATCTTTTTACACCTTGTTTCCCGAAATATTCATTAATTAAATCCGTGGTTATAAACACAATCGGCCAAGGTAAAATTCCCATGCTCAACACAAAAGGGCCAATTTGAATCAATTTTCCTCCAATTAATTCGGCTGTAATGGCATTCGTAATAAAAATGCCTGCCAAAATAATATATACTATTTCCTTTTTCGTTTTTAACATTTATTCTTCCATATAAACTTCCTCGTCGTAATTTCCTTCTCCTTCATATCCATTTGAAAAGGTAACGCGCAAGTGGTTGTCATTTAGTGACTCATTTATCATACTTTTAATTTTTGGCGCAATTTCTGAATCGTCCATAATTTTTTCTTCGTCAAAACGTCTAAAAGCTTTTAAATTTAATTTGTTTTTATCATCCCAAACAAAGGCAATACCGCCTAATTTTTCTGAATTACTTTCATAAGAATCGGCATCAATATTGATTTTTTTATAAAAATAATACGAGATTTTTTTATTTTGATATGAAAGTGTTTGTGTTTCAAGTCTGACAATAGAATCCGTTTTAACATCAAAATCTTCATAATAGTCAATGGCGTCTTTTATAATTGAATCTGTAGAAATGGTCGCAAAAACATCCGTTTGATTATTGTGATACAACATTTGAAGCGCAATGTATTTCGTTTTCGGATTCGATCTTAATTTTTGAATCGTTACAACGTCCAATTTCTTATTTCTGGCTAATTCTCTGTTTGCGATGGCCACAGTCAAATCGTCTACATTAAGTTGTTCCGCTTTTTGATATAGTTGACTCATTTCTTTCTCATTTTTAAAAGAATATAAAATGGACAAGTAACTATTTAAAGCGTCGATAGGTTGCTCATCTGAATCGTCATAAGCGTAAGAGTCTTCTTCACTTGCTTCGTCATTAGACTTCCAACTGGCCAATCTTTTGTATTCTAATTTGGCATTGGTAAGCAACATTTTTTTATAGCTTTTTAATTTTTTTGGAGCTACTTTTCCAGAATTCAACAAAACCTGAACAAACTTCACAATTGGTTCATGGAATTCATTTATACTATAATAATCCAATATTTTAGGATATAAAACCTGTGCATTTTCTAAATCGGCTTCAAACAATTGAAACAAACCGAAAAGCACATAATCATCAGAAATAGGCAAATCATATTCTAACAATTCAGCAATTTTATGATAAGCTATTTTACTTTTTTGAAAAGTAAGTGCGCGTAAGATAGAAAACTGTAAGGAAGTAGTAATATCTTTCTCTTTATACGCTTTTTCTAAAAATGGAATTACTTCTGGAACCGCTAATGTTCCAATTTTTTCATATAAATTTCCTTTAAATTCTAACTCTTCTTTTCGGAAATCAAAATCCTCTAATAAAGCTTTCAATTTCGGAAAATCTGAAGCTTCTATACGTAACTCGTGAAAGGATTGTATGGCCGAATATCGAATGCTGTCGTGCTCGCTTCTCACATCTGCTTCAAAAAGATCGAATTTATTTTCAAAAAATGTTCTTGAAGTAATTTTGTCGTCCACTTTAAACGTATTAAATACTTTTTCGATAAACGGATTATCATTTTTATAGTTTTTATCTACTAAAGTGGTCAAGGTATAATATTCGCCTTTTTTGAGAATTATTTTGTATTTTATGGCTTGTGTACTTTTTGGCTTAGTAGCTAAAACTTCATAAACATAAAAATCATTAGCTTCCTCTTTAGTGAATTTTTCATTTGTTAAAGCCAGCTTTTGATTAGTAGATAATGCCAATGTTTTATCCCAAGTAGTCGACCTGTAGTCTAATGGATTAAATTTACCTTCTTTAGTATCGTTATTTAAAGACACGACAGAATTAAAACTTGAGGACTCTATTACAGTAGCTACGGAATCCACGACAGATCCATTTAAGTCGGCATAATCATTTGCATCCGAATAATTTCTAGCTTCGAAATCTAATGAAATGTTTTTCTTAATTTGATTGAATAAAGAATCTAAAACCGCATAACTTTCATATTTATGTGGTTGAGAATAAGTAATTTCAACTAAATTTTTATTTGGAGAATACACTGCAAATGTTTTGCTTTTCACTTGAAAATGATTCGTTTTCTCTTCTTTATTGTATTTATTTTTTCTTTCGAATTTAAAATCTAAATATTCATTTTGTTTTTTTGGAATTTCTACTGAAAAATGAGCAACAGAATCGGTAAACGTTTTATATTCAATTTCTTCTTTAGCCTCAGTTATTTGAAAAGAATTGAAATAATCCGCCACTTTATTTGGACTAGCATTTACAGTTCCTAACAAATAATATTTATTGCCTTTTAGCGCTGATTTTAAATGAATTTTTTTGTCTTTCATTTGAGATTCAGAAGTGAATTCAAACTTTTTAGCATCCCAAACCGTTTGGGTAGAATCTAATTCATGGGCTTGATAAAACTCATAATGCATTCGTTTTAATTCATATTCAGAATCTTCTAAATTAGAAAGATCCATTAATGTCGTTTCTATCAAAAAATAATGTGCTTTTTCTTGTGCATCAAACCCATATATTTCGGTATCTTCTAACTTTTTATTTCCCTTTTTATTTCCTACCACTACATGAAAAGTTGGTAGTTTAATTTGAAAATTTTGTTTTTGAGGGATAAATGTAACTTGACTTTCTGTATCTGTTTTTATTTTAATTTTAGAATATACTTCTTCCTCGTAGGTTCTAACATAGTTGCCTTCTCCACTCATAATTACAGAAATAATTTCTAGCGGAGTGATGTAATATCGGTATCTTTCATGTTTCCCAGTTTTGGTTTTCGTTTTCAAATCATACACAAAATAATTTTTTTCTGGATACGATTTTTTTTCTAAAATATCACCCGGAATATATTCAAAAAACAAACTGTCTAATGTTCTGTGATCAAATTTTTCATCTTTTTTGCTGATAAAATCTTTTAACAACATGCGTTTTACATTAATATATCCGCCATTTCCCAAATCCGGAGATTCTAAATTTTCTGCATTCTGAAGTACTAAAGGAAATAAAGGCAATGTGATCATTTCATCAGCAGTACTGGTCATATTGAAAACAGGTTGTACAAAATAATCTTCAATTTGTTTCTTTAAATTTTTCCCTTTAGCTGAATATTCAGATTGGATTGGAGTAACCGTGTAACCTTTTTGACGTAAGATTTCAATCATCCCTTTTTTTCCTGGTAAATGTGCGGCTCCAACAGCTGCGAATAAGCTTCCCGTTTTCATGATGCTATCCATACTTTTAGCCATTCCTTCATTCCGATCAAAAAGCATCGCTTTATTAAATGATTTGGGAGAAGACAATTGGTTTAAAGTATCAATTAAATCTAAATCTTTTTCTCGATATGCATCGCGTAATACCTCAGCATATGAACGTTTTTTTAGAATTTTTAAAAAAGCTTGTTTGTTGCCTTCAATTTCACTCAAATCCATTTCTGCTTGTGCTCTTTCTATATTCAGAGTAGTTTTTTTAACATCCTCTAAACCCAACGTTTTCTTTCCATATTTTTTTCCAGTTCTGTAAATGAACATGTCTAAATAGGTTTCTTCTTGAAATTCTTGACGGGCTTGATTGGTTCGGGATAATAATCCGATTAAGTTATAGTTAGAACCTCTAAACAAATCATACAGATCTTTTTTAACAATCGGCTGAGTAGAAAAATTAGCATAAAAACCTCTATTTTGACGGTTTGAACCGAACATACCATACAAATCATATAATTCAGACCACGTATTGGGTTCACTTTCATTCGCTATATAATCAGCTTGCAATAATTTTTCAAAAAACGCATCGGATAAGTGAAAAGAAACTTTATCTGATACATGCATCGTTCCGTATATATAGGATTTTTTAGTTAATCCATTTCCAGATATTTCCCAAAATAAACTTTGATATTTTTTTTCTTGCGCAAAAGTGGTAACAGACAAGAAAGTCAGCAATATTATAATCTTCTTCAAAATGACGATAAAATGGTTAGTGATATCAAATGTATGAAATTGATCGCTATTTATGTGTAAAATCTTTCTTGATATTAAAAATTTTTAATTCATTTTTATAAAGTTGTTTTCTGGTTACCTTTCAATTCTTTAATCAGAATGATGGTGTAACATTTTTAAAATTTAACTACTAATTTAGGGTATCACAAAACTGAAAAAATATGAATGCACATGAAATAGATTACCAAATTTTTGGTGAAGAAATGCAATATGTTGAAATCGAATTAGATCCACAAGAAGTTGTTATTGCAGAAGCTGGTGGGTTTATGATGATGGAAGATGGTATTAAAATGGAAACCATTTTTGGCGACGGAAATGAACAACAAACCGGATTTATGGGAAAATTACTTTCTGCCGGAAAACGTGTTTTAACTGGAGAAAGTTTATTTATGACTGCTTTTCAAAACCAAGGAGTTGGAAAAAAGAAAGTGTCATTTGCTTCACCTTATCCAGGTAAAATTATCGCGATAGATTTAAAAGCCTACAACGGAAAATTTATTTGTCAGAAAGATGCCTTTTTATGCGCTGCAAAAGGGGTGTCGGTTGGGATTGAATTCTCTAAAAAAATTGGTCGTGCTTTATTTGGTGGCGAAGGTTTTATTATGCAAAAAATTGAAGGTGATGGTTTAGCTTTTGTCCATTCGGGTGGAACTTTAGCCAAAAAAGAATTAGCACCTGGAGAGATTATGCGAATAGATACAGGTTGTGTGGTTGGTTACACGCAAGATATAGATTTTGACATTGAATTTGTGGGTGGAATCAAAAACACTATTTTTGGTGGTGAAGGCATGTTTTATGCTACACTTCGCGGACCAGGAACGGTGTATGTTCAATCCTTACCTTTTAGTAGATTAGCCGGTAGAATTTTAGCAAATGCGCCACAAAACGGAGGCGGCAGAGAAGAAGGAAGTTTACTTGGTGGTGTTGGAAGATTATTAGACGGAGATAATTTTTAGATAAAGAACATAAAAAAACCCTACAAGAATTTAATTTCCTGTAGGGTTTTTTATTTAAATGAATTATTGACTACTTCACTTTTTTAATTCCCATATTAAATAAGGTAAAAGCTTGCATATCGACTTGTTCGTTAATGATAGCATCTGTAGATTTTCCGGCTCCATGTCCGGCATTCACATCAATTCTAATTAACATCGGCTCAGATCCTGAATATTTATCTTGTAACTCAGCTGCAAATTTAAAACTATGAGCTGGTACTACTCGATCGTCATGATCTCCAGTTGTAACTAAAGTAGCAGGATAATTCACACCCGATTTCACATTATGAACAGGTGAATATTTTTTAATATATTGAAACATTTCTTCACTTTGCTCTGATGTTCCATAATCGAACGCCCAACCTGCTCCGGCTGTGAACGTATGATAACGTAACATATCTAAAACGCCAACTGCTGGCAACGCTACTTTAAATAGATCTGGTCGTTGTAACAAGGTTGCCCCTACCAATAAACCGCCATTTGAACCTCCTTTTATAGCTAAAAATTGAGATGACGTATATTTTTCAGTTTGTAAATATTCGGCTGCTGCTATAAAGTCGTCAAATACATTTTGTTTTTTTAGTTGCGTTCCTGCTTCGTGCCATTGTTTACCGTATTCGCCACCGCCACGTAAATTGGCTACTGCGTAAATCCCGCCATTTTCTAACCAAACCGCATTTGCAATACTAAAACTCGGGGTTAAACTTACATTAAATCCGCCATAACCATATAAAATAGTTGGATTTTTTCCGTTCAATTTCAGTCCTTTTTTATGGGTAATAATCATTGGGATTTTTGTGCCGTCTTTAGAAGTGTAGAACACTTGTTTCGATTCAAATTGATCTGATTTAAAATCAACTTTTGGTTGTTGATACAAAGATGATTTACCAGTAATCACATCAAAAACATAAATAGAACTTGGCGTGATGTAATTGGTGAATGTGTAATACAATTGCTTTTCGTTGTTTTTTCCACTAATTCCAGAAGCGGTTCCAACGCCAGGCAAAGTTACGTCTGAAAGTAAAGCGCCATCATAATCATATTGTTTGACTACAGAAATAGCATCTTTCATGTAATTGGCAAAAATAAATCCGCCACCTGTTGATACAGATAGAACATTTTCTGATTCTGGAATAAAATCTAACCAATTTGGTAATTCTGGCTGATTCGCATCGATAATCATTACTTTTTTATTGGGTGCGTTATCATTCGTTAACACAAACAATTTACTTCCTCGATTTGCGAACACATCATAATCATGCAGCATATTATCAACCAAGGTTTTGATTTCAAATTTTGGCTGTGTTAAATCTACCAAATACAATTCGTTTGCACTAGTAGCATTTGCAGCAGAAATGACTAAATATAAATTATCTTCTGTAACACTTCCGCCCACATATCGTCTTTTAATATCGCCACCAAAAATAACTTTATCTTCGGATTGAGCGGTTCCCAGTTTGTGATAATACAACTTATGTTGATCTGTTTTGGCAGACAATTCACTTCCATTAGGTTTGTCATAACTCGAATAATAAAACCCTTCATTTTTATACCAAGAAACGCCACTGAATTTTACATCAACTAAGGTTTCGCCAATTTTCTCTTTTGTTTCGGCGTTTAATACGATTACTTTTCGCCAATCTGATCCAGCTTCTGAAATTTGATAAGCAACTAAGCTACCATCTTTTGTAAAATCAATCCCTGCTAATGAAGTGGAACCGTCTTTTGAAAACGTATTCGGATCTAAAAAAACTTCTTCTTTTCCTGAAGCCTCTTTTCTAAATAAAACCGATTGATTTTGTAAGCCATTATTTCTATAAAAATAAGTGTACTTACCTTCTACAAATGGAGCAGAGATTTTTTCGTAATTCCACAATTTTTCCATTCTAGCCTTAATATTTTTTCGGAATGGAATTTGATTTAAATAGGCATACGTTACTTGATTTTGTGCTTTCACCCAACTTTCCGTTTCCGCACTTCTATCGTCTTCTAACCAACGATATGGATCCGAAACTTCCATAGTAAAATAAACATCTTTATGGTCTATTTTTTTCGTTTTTGGATAACTAATTTTATTTTGAGCCATAATTCCGACTGAACTAATTAAAGTTGCAAAAATGATTGATTTTTTCATTCGTGTTTGTTTTGTTGTGTTACAAATATAAAAAATCCCGAAAGGTTTCGGGATTTTTTTAAAAACTATTATTTTTACTTATTGAATAGTTATAGGTAAAGTTACTTGTGCATCTGTGCTTCCACCTGCATTTGTAATATCTCCTGTAGATACACCTGCAGCAGATTTATTAGGTAAATGTCTTAGAGTAATCACTAAATTTCCTGTACTAGCAGCGTTTGTTTGATAAGTGAAAGCCAATCCAACCGGTTTATTATTTGCATCCGAATCGGTGTAAGTAAGTGAACCTAATCCCGCAGCTAATTGATAAAAAATTTGATGATCTTCATCTTCTTCTTCAATTTCTGCAGTGATATTATCTGCTGGATTTACACTTTCATTTAAAAACTCAACAGTTCCTGTATAATTTGTATTGGCTAGTATGTTACCACTTGTAGTAAAAACTGGAGCTCCAGGCCCATCACCATCTAAATCTTTAGATTGCAACACAATTTGAGTGCCACCATTTGATAAAGTTACTTTCACTGTAGTGATTAATTCTTCTTCATTTGTTACGGGCGGCGGTGTGGTGTCATCATTGTTACAAGCTGTAAATACGATTGCGATTAAGGCTAAACTGATATTTTTTAAATTTTTCATTTTGTTTGATTTTTTTAATAATTAAATTTAAGTTGTATTTGAAAATTTCTACCCATTTCGTCAACAAAAAAACGTTGTCTGTTCAGGTAATCTCTATACGCTTCGTTTGTTAAATTGTCTATACTAAATGCGATCACTAAATTGGTTTTTTTAGACGTTTCAAATTGCATTTCCGAATACAAATGCCATAAATTATACCCTTTTGGTGGTTGACTAATTGGAACTTCAACAGACACCAACTGGTTATTCTGAATAATATCTGCTTGATAATTATAATTTGGAAATTGTTTTTGAGTAAAAACCCATTCGTTTTTAAGTTCTGCTTTAAAATTTCCCCAACGTTTTGGATTCCATTTTAAACCATTAACTATTTTTAAAGGCGGCACATCAATCAAATGTTTTTTATTGGAAACATCCCAACCATTCACATAAGCAGTTCCTAAATTATAAGTCCATTTTTCTAAAAAATTAGCATTAAAAGCAATATCTACTCCAGATAAAACGGCATTAGTTTGTTGAAATGCCCAAACCGGAAATGCGCCACGAATAGTCGTTTCAAAACCTGTAGGTCTTAAATAAATAAAATCGTTAATGACGTTTACATACGGCTGAATTTCAAAACCATATTTCTGCCAAGATTTTGTTAGGGTTGAAGCTACTTTAAACGATTTTTCTTGTTGAATTCGTAAATCACCTAATTCAATTTGTCCGTTAGAATGATGTAAACCATCGCTAAACAATTCGGAAACATTTGGATTTCTGGATGCAAAATTCATGTTGAAATACCAAATATAATCGTGATGAAAGGTTTTCTTAAATCCTACATTTCCAGCAAAATTAATGTAATTAAATTTCGGTTTTGTAAAATATTGATTTCCGACTTCACTTTGAATGAAAGCACTAAATGCTTCATCATAATTACGCTCATTCCATCTAGATTTCAAATAATATTTAGAAGCTTCAATGGTACTAAAATCTATTCTTCCACCTAATTCTAAAACTAATGATTCTTTCAATTCATAAGAGGAAACACTGTAAAAGCCAATTTCATTCTTAAAAAATGTTGGAATTAAAGGTCGAACTCCAGTAAACGGATTGGCTTCATTATTTTGTAAAAATAAATTCATTCCATTTTTAAGTTCCAATTTTCCTTTTTGAGTTTGAAAATCGACTTTAAAAATATGTGTTTTCAAATTCAAATCTAAAGCCGCGCCAGTATTTTGACTGTTTCGTCTCACATCAAACTCTTTCCTATTATTCCATTGAAAAGAATAGACCAAGTCTAAACTTGAAGCATCATTTAGGGAAATATGATCTTGAAACTTCAAAAAGTGATGTGTAGCTTCTTGTTTTGGATGCGCTAAATTATAGGTGAAATCTTCAATAACTGCAGGTTGAAAATTCACAATGGCATTATACAAATCGTTGGTATTACCAATATGAGATGCCTTTAAAATGCCAACTTGAGAATTATACAAACTATAATACGTGGAGAAGTTATGCTTGGCTAATTGATAAGACAGTCCAGTAGAAAAATTTTGTTCTCTGTTTCCTGAATTGCTCAAAACATAATTTTTAGTTTCCCTATCACCAAAATATTTTAGGGAAGCATTAAAATTCCAATTTAACCCTTTTTCTTTAGCTCGAAACAAACTGGTAGCCGCACTTCCTCCTCTTCCATTCGAATGTAAAGCAAGCATGGTTTTTCCAATTAACGTATCCGTTTTAATAAGATTCGGTTCTAATAATACAACTCCTCCAATGGCATCACCTCCATATTGTAAAGCGGAAGCGCCTTTAATGACTTTAATTTTCTGAATCGAATTCACATCAATATTTGGAGCATGTTCTACACCCCATTGTTGGTCTTCAATACGAATACCTTGATTTAAAGTCACCACTCTGTTGCTATGCAAGCCATTAATAATAGGTTTTACGATAGAATTTCCTGTTTTGAGTGCACTCACACCAGAAATTTCTTTTAAAACGTCTCCTAAATTTTGACTACTATATCTTTCAATCGTACTTTTTGAAATCACATTTTCTTTTTGTGAATTGGTTGCATTGGTATTTTTTGATTGTATAGCAACTTCTTCAATTTGATTGACTTTTGATTTTAATTGTATATTCAAAATCAAGGCTTCCGAAAGCACAATTTTTCGAACTTCTGATTGATAAGAAATATGAGAAAACTCAATAGTATATTTCCCACCAGAAGACATAGAAACAGTGTAGTTTCCTAAGGCATCGGTAGAAGTGGTTTTATTTTGAATGTGGATGTGTATATTTTCAATTGGTCGATTAAACTCATCTGTAACTTTCCCAGAAATTGAAATCTGAGCAGACACAAAAGAAGTCACCAACAAGAAAACATACGATAGTAAATTTCGCATTTTATCTAACTTAATGTAACAAACAAGCCCGTATAGAAGGGCTATTATTTCTGAAATATTAAGCTACAGGCGGACCACGATGGGAAAAACATAAAAATTCTTTTTCTTTAACTATGGATTCATAAGTAGTAGAAAAATGATATTTATGAGAAGGATTTATAAAATCGAAGGTAAAAATTTCTGAAGATAGAAAAGCTGCAAATTCAAAATCACACACTGGACAATCGGTGTGATTATCTGATGATACATGCGTTTTTGAAGTGTTTTTTTGTATGTTTTCTTTGTGAATGTGATGCGTTTCATCCGAAAATATATGCAACGATTGGTAGCCAATAGCAAAAAGGATCGCTAGGGCTAAAATTACGTTAGATACTATTTGTTTTTTGGAAACAATCATGTTGCGAAAATAGTAATAAATTCAGAAAAAAGACAAAAAAAAAGAGCTTTTTTAAAAAAGCTCTTTCTAAAATTATAAGTTTATACTAAATTTTGTGCTAGTAAATATTCTGCAATTTGTACGGTATTTGTCGCTGCTCCTTTGCGTAAATTATCGGCAACAATCCACAAGTTTAACGTGTTAGGTTGACTTTCATCTCTACGAATTCGGCCAACAAAAACATCATCTTTCCCTTCTGCATAAAAAGGCATTGGATACGTGAAAGTGTCTAAATTATCTTGAACTGAAATTCCTGGAGTGTTGTGTAAAATACTACGTACTTCATTTACTTCAAAATCGGTATGAAATTCAACGTTTACCGCTTCACTATGTCCACCAACAACTGGAATTCTTACTGCAGTTGCTGTTACGCCAATAGTTTTATCGTTTAATATTTTTTGCGTTTCGCGAACCAATTTCATTTCTTCTTTGGTGTAATCGTTTTCTTCAAACACATCACATTGTGGAATCGCATTTTTATGAATTTGGTATTTATAAGCCATTTCGCCTTTAATTCCTGCAAATTCATTTTCTAATTGTTGTACCCCTTTTACACCAGTTCCGGTAATAGATTGGTAAGTGGAAACAATAATACGTTTGATTTTATATTTTTTATGTAAAGGAGCCAAAGCCATCACCAATTGAATAGTAGAACAATTAGCGTTTGGAATGATTTTATCTTCTTTAGTTAGGATATCAGCATTAATTTCTGGAACCACTAATTTTTTAGTTTCGTCCATTCTCCAGGCAGAAGAATTATCAATAACTGTCGTTCCAGCTGCGGCGAATTTTGGTGCCCATTCTAATGAAGTTTCTCCACCGGCAGAAAACAAAGCAATATCAGCTTTCAAATCTACAGCTGTTTGTAAACTTACTACTTTATATTTTTTTCCGTTAAATTCAATTTCCTTACCCACAGATTTTTCTGAAGCCACAGGAATTAATTCCGTAACTGGAAAATTTCTTTCTTTTAATATTTGAAGCATAACTTCTCCCACCATTCCAGTGGCTCCAACAACGGCTACTTTCATTTGTTTATATTTTATTTTTTAGAGGTAACAAATCTATCACAATTAAATTGTTAGGTATTAGCTAATACAAACCATTTTATTAATGATTTCATTTGTTTTTATTTTATTTTTTAGCTCTGCAAAAGTATAAAACTTATCGCTAACAATTTGAACTAAAAAAGTTAATAATCACAAAAAAACCGCTCGAAAGCAGTTCTTTGTTTTAATTTTTTATTTTACTAACGAATCTAATAAAGCTACTAATTCTGGCGAAGAAGGTCTTGGTGCATCAGCACTTACAATTTTCCCATCAGGACCAATTAAAATAAATCTTGGAATCCCGTTGATTTTATATCCTTGTACAAAATCAGACTTCCAATCTTTATCTGCTAATAATTGAATGCCGCCTAAGTTTTTATCTTTTACAAATTGATTCCATTTCTCATGATTTTTTTGCTCGTCAATAGAAACACTTACAAATTCAATATTTTTCCCATGATAAGCTTGTTCTGTTTTTTGTAAAAAAGGAATTTCTTGACGACAAGGTCCGCACCAAGTAGCCCAAACATCAATGTACACATACTTTCCTTTTAAATCGTCTAAAGAAGTGAAACCACCTTTGTGATTTTCATACTTAAAAGAAGGAGAAGTTGTTCCATTTAATTTCTTCAATTCAAAACCAGAAGACAAATATTGAATCATGCCTTTCATGTCATTTTCAATATTCGATTTGTATAAAGTCACAAAACCTGTTTCTAAATCTTTTGGCATTGCTGCATAAACAGTTTCTTTAAACTTAGACACTTCAGTATTCAAAACCTCTAAATTTTCAGCTTTTAGCATTGATTCAAATTTAGATGGATCAGCTTGTTTTAGATTTTCAGCCGCTAGAAAATTATTTTCATTAGCGCCTTTACCTTTAAATTTGATTGTATTGTCAAAATCTTTAAAATCTAAAGCTATTTGAATGTCAGAAGTATTTGTTAGATATAAATCTGCATATTGTTCACCCACTTCCAATTTAAATAGTCCATCTGTAACTTTAAAATTAGAAGTAAAATTTCCTTTTTTATCCGCAACAATCATTTGTTTGAAACCTCTTGCTTTTACATAAATGGTATCCGTTGGTTTGTTAGCAATTTTTGCCGAAAATTTAACTTGAGCTTGCGCTGATAAAGCAAACAAACCTGTCAGTATTGCACATAAAAATGTTTTGTTTTGTGTCATTTTGTTTATTTTTAAAGCGTAAATATAAAAGATTAAAAATTAAGAATCAATAAAATTTCGTTAAGATTTAGCTTGTAGCATGAACCAAAATTATTTTCTGATAAAGATACAATTCAAAAGAAACACCTTTTTAGATATGTTAATTATTTTCATCTAAGAAAAGAGAAAATCAAACAAAATATTATTAGTTATAACACGAAATAAAATTTAAATTTATCATACTTTTGCAAAATTCAAGAAGTATTTTCAAACATCTTACTTGCTATTTTAGAAAAAAGAAAGCCTTTAAGCTTTAGGTATTTACAGTAAAAAAACATACAATGTATAGAAATCATACTTGTGGTGAACTAAACGCCACTCATATCAATCAGGAAGTAACATTAGCAGGTTGGGTACAAAAAACACGTGATAAAGGGTTTATGATTTGGATTGATTTGCGTGACCGTTACGGAATTACGCAATTAATTTTAGATGAAACTAGAACCGATAAAGCCATTTTTGACAAAGCAAAATCTTTAGGTCGTGAATTTGTAGTTCAAGTCAAAGGAACCGTGATTGAGCGTGAATCTAAAAACAAAAACATACCAACTGGTGATATTGAAATTTTAGTTTCTGAGTTAACCATTTTAAACGATTCTTTAACACCTCCCTTCACTATTGAAGATGAAACGGACGGTGGTGAAGACATCCGAATGAAATATCGTTATTTAG